>SOJQ01000018.1 GCA_004376075.1 Dehalococcoidia bacterium
AGTGCCCCTGCGCCTTCCGTCTGCATGATAAAGCGCCGGTAGTGGGGAGCGGCTGTGGCCTTGATGGCAAAGGGCATGCTCTTCGAGAGGGCATAAAGCTGTTCAAAGACCTGCTCATGCTCCTCCGGGGAGAGCATATCCTCACACCTCCCGCGCCCTGTGGGCACCAGGAAGAAAACGTCCCACACAGTAGCGCCAAACTCGGCCACCTTTAAGGCGATCCCCTCAAGGTCCTGAGCGTTATAGCGGCTTACTGTGCTGCTGATCTGCAGGGGAAGCCCAACCTCCTTGGCGTAGGTCAGACACCTGACGCTGCGCTCAAAGGACCCCTTTGTGCGGCGGAAGAGGTCGTGGATTTCGGCAGTGGGCCCGTCGAGGCTGAAGGAAAGCCGGGCCAAACCCGTCTCCTTGAGCCTTTCTAGCACCTTGGAGGTCACCAGGCCGGTGGCGCTGAGGGCAAGCCCAACCCTGAGCCCCTTGCCTGTTGCGTATTCAACAAATTCCAAAAGCTCTGGCCTCATCAAGGGATCGCCCCCGGTGATGATGAAGAGGGGGCTGCCCAAGGCGGCGATTTGGTCCATTAAATTGAATCCTTCGCTGGTGGTGAGTTCTTGGGGGTGCCGTTGGGGCTGTGCCTCGGCGCGGCAATGGAGGCAGACCAAGGTGCAGGCACGCGTCACCTCCCAGAAAACGATAAACGGCCTTTCATCAAACTGGGCTGGGGAGCCCCCTCCTAAACGTTCCATCGACCTACCACCTGCGCTATGTCGAAGCATCGATTCCTATTTCCTCGTCCCTTAGATAGCAGGCGGGGTCTTCCGCCCACACATCGCCGTAGAAGGCCTCGGCTCGGACGCGCATATTGCCGGCGCAGATCTCAAAATAGCGGCAATGGGCACAGCGTCCTTTTATCATATGTCTCTTGTTCCTCAGCCCCCACATCAGGGGATCCGAGGTGTCTTCCCAGATCTCGGAGAAATTTCGCCTTCTTACGTTGCCAAAGGAATAATGGTGCCAGAATTGGTCGGCATGAACCTCCCCCACACTATCTATGCAGGCGATACCCACCCCGGAGCTATTGCCTCCATTTAGGAGCAACAATTTATGAACCTCCTCTGCCCGCGCCGGGTTTTCCTCCTTTAGCTTTAGATAAAGGTATACCCCATCGGTATGACCAGCAACGGTCAGTATCTCCTTAACACGACCCCGGCGATGAAGATCGAGGGTTCTTTCGAAGATAAGTTCGACGGCTTTTCTCGTCTCCTCGTGGTTGAGGTCTCCATTAATTAATCTTCTGCCCCGTCCCGTATAAACGAGGTGATAAAAGCAACACCGTGGCAGGTCTTCCTCCTCAAGCAAATCGAAGACATAGCTCAGTTGATGGTGATTGTATTTGGCAATAGTAAAGCGGAGCCCAACCTTCATCCCCGTGTCACGGCAATTGCGGATTCCCCGCAAGCTCTCCAGAAAGGCACCCTCCCTACCCCTAAACCTATCATGAGTCTCCTGGGCTCCGTCGATACTGATGCCTACATAAGAAACACCCACTTCCTTTAGCCCCCGGGCTATACGGGGTGTGATCAGGATGCCGTTGGTCGAGAGCATTACCCTTATCCCCTTTCCCACAGCGTGCTCTATCAGAGCAAAGAGGTCGTCTCTGAGAAGGGGTTCCCCTCCGGACAAAAGCAAGCTGGAGACACCAAATTTGGCGAGGTCATCGATGAGGCGCTTCCCTTCCTCGGTGGTCAATTCTTCAGCGGATTCCCTCTCCCAGGCGTCAATGTAGCAGTGGATACAGTGGAGATTACAGCGGCGAGTGAGGTTCCAAACCACTACAGGCTTCTTATGGACGGTTGACCCTTCATAGCGTAGGTCATCGCCCGGCATAGACTGTCCGCAGAGCAACCTCGTTATTCCAATCATTGTAAATCAATTGGCGCCAAACGACCTCTCATAGGTTTCGATTGTCGATAGGAGGAAATTGTCCATGAGGGTTGCGACCTGCTCCTGTATCTTCATCGCCTTTTCCGCGGGAAGAGAGCGGTCTATGGCGACCCGCTTTGCCACATCAACCAACGAATCTCGGAAGAAGAGAAATGCCTCAAACACTTGCTTCAAAGAGAGCTTTACCGCCGCAAGCTGAGAGCCGTATTCGTTGCCCAGGCTTCGAGCCTCGGCCAAAAGCGCCTTCCTATCGGGGTTGGTGATGTAATCCGCTACCAGGGTGTGAAGGCGTCGGCCCAACAGCCGCATCCTGACCCTGGCTTCTTCATCAAAAGCTTGATACCAGGGGGAGTCGGCCAGCTTTCCCTCTCGAATCCGCCTCCGGGCCTCTTCCAGTGCTACTTCGTCCAGGGAGCCCAGATTGGGCACCTTTTCCTTGGTTCGCATCAAGGCCGAAAGATCTTCCTCGGCAAATCGGCGATGACCCCCGGGGGTGCGAACCGACCTTAACTCTCTCCGGTCTGCCCATCGCCTGAGTGTGGTTTCATCCACGCCAAGCAGTCTCGAAGCCTCTCCCAGGCTTAACAAACGCCCCTTTTTGGCTATTTCTTGCAGAGTGTCGTTTCCCTCTTCCATACCAGAAATTCTATGCAAATCTTCGAATTCTAATCACACTGTAAGATTTATACCATTTTTGAGACCTGCTGTCAATACCTCCACCTTGCTGCTTGCGCTGCACCATGCAGACGGTGCCTAGCTTGTAGCCCGTTTGGATTATTCGCCAGATTTCTTTTCCCCAGCTAGAAGCTTGGTAATCTCTTCTGTAAAGGATGGTTTGAGCAATCGAGGGGTGCTTTTTGACCTCTTCCCGTTCTTCGTTGGTTAAGCAACGCTTCTTGCCAAGAATTTGATCAGGGATGCCCAGCTTGCCGATATCATGAAGCAGTCCGCAGTTCGCAAACGGGCCAGCTCCTCATCTGACAGCCCCACGGCTTTTCCCAAACCAACTGCATACCTGGCTACTTTCTGAGAGTGCCCGTAGGTGAAATGGTCTTTGGCATCAATGGCTGCGGCCAGAGCGTAGATTGTGCTCAGGTACGCGGTGTACTCGGCCTTCTCTACCGCACCTGCTGTCTCCTTCTGCTCGCCCGCAACAACTGAAATCGCCTCTTCCGTTATCGGCACGTATATGCTTGTTCTATTGCGACCCTCTCGCTTGGCTGTCAGCAGCGCCATACCCGCGCAAAAGACGAGGCTGTCGCGGTCCTGGCAGTGCGCTGGGAAACTGGCAATGCCTTGGCTGACTATCAACGTGCCCTGGATGCCCTTTCCCCTGGGGAAGGTGTAGCCCTCTATTGCTTGGCGTACACGCTCGGTCATTGGGTATACTTGAGACGAGTTCATGCCGGGCGCTATTATTGCGAACTCCTCCCCGAAGTGGCATCTTCAGCGCCAGTTCAGCCTCCTCAGGGGTGAACCTCAGCTTTAGGATCTGCACGATCTCCCGGCGCAATGGAAGTGTGGGCTCCACGGTGGCGTAGTGCTCACGCAGACTCTGATATAGCTGGTCAGTTTCCTTGCCCGTTGTCATTATGCCTACTTTGCTTTATCTGGATTATTCTAGCTCACTGAGACTGCTTTTCTTGATCTTCTCTCATCTTGTTGAGCCATAGCAGTGTCCGTCCCGTAGCAATCAGGCTGCTGTGCCTTGCTTGCCTCAGTGGAGAAAACGATTTGTTGAGTTCACGGTTTACCCTAGCAGATGGGCCAGACGGCCTAGTCGAAGCCGCACCATGTGGTGATGCTTTCAACGGGCTCGCGCTGGCTCTCGAGTTTGTTCGCCGGGAAGCCCCAGTCCGGGTAGCCGATGGCGATGCTGGCGATGACCCGCTTGGACTCGGGTATGCCGGCATACTTCCTTACTACCTCCGGAAACATTATGCCTTGGTCCTCAATACAAGTCCCCAGGCCATAGTTCAGTGCCGCGAGGCATATGGTCTGCGAGATAGCACCGATATCGAACAAGGGCCGTGATTCATCCAGGGACCTATCGACAGAGAGGATGATGGCGGCCGGCGCATCAAAGAAACGGAAGCCCCTTTGCATCCATTCTGCTCTCTTCTCCTTATCTTCCCTGGCTATCCCCATAAGTTGGAAAATCTGAATGGCTAGGTCCACCTGGCGCTGCCGGTAGATGCCCTCGTACGGCTTGAATGGCATGTCTGGCTGCGGCACGACTCCAGACGCTAGCATCTCAACGTTGGCCCGCCTGATGTTGTCCAGCACCTCCCCGGTGACAACAGTAGTCTCCCATGGCTGCGTATTCACGCTGGAAGGGGACCGGGCGGCTATGTCCAGGATCTCCCTTAGCACCTCCTTGGGAACCGGATCGGGCTTATAGCCCCTTATGCTCTTGCGCACTCGTATGGCCTCTATGACGTCCATAGGCTGCCTCCTTTCCTTCATGTAGATTTGGGTAGCACATCAAAGAGCGGCTTTCATCATCAAACACCTTCTTCGTCCGATTCTCGTCTTACCTCCTTCGTCATTGCTACAAGGCCCGCTCAGGCGGCGGCAAGAGCGGCTTGAATCTCCTTCTTGGCAAACTCATCTGTCTCCCGTGCCAGACTGGCCTCCAGGATCTGCCTCGCTTGGCTGCCCCCGATCCTGCCCAGGGCCCAAGCGGCATAGCCACGTACCAACCCCTCCGCGTCGTCCATGGCCTGGGCGAGGTCGGGAATGAATGCCGGGTCGCCCATATTCCCCAGGGCGATGGCGGCATTTCTCTGGAAGTATTTCTTTCCTCTGATGTAGTTGTACATCAGCGGCTGCACCCTTTTAGTGTAGAACTCATCGGACAGGTTGAGGAGCTTGGTGAGTTCAAAATCCTGTGCCACCTTGACCAGGAATTCGTTCTGGGGCAGCTTTGCCTTTAACCTTCTCTGGTTTCTGGGGCACACCTCCTGACAAATATCGCAGCCGTGGATCCAGGTGCCCATCTTCTCCCTGATCTCAGGCGGTATGTAGCTTGTAATACCCCCAGGATACCCATCCTGGGTCATAAAGGTGTTAAAGGCGATGCAGCACCGTGGGTCCATCTTCAGCGGCTCGTAGAGGGCCCCGGTGGGACAGGCGTCAATACAGGCTGTGCATTTTGGCGGGCACTTTACCTCCAGGGTGGGCGCATCATACTCAAGCTCGGCATCGACTACGAAGGCGGTGATGAGGATGAACGACCCTGCCCCATCGGCGAAGGCGAAGGTATTCTTTCCATAGTTGACCACTCCAGCCCGGGCTGCCGCCAACCTCTCGGGAACGACCAGTCGAGGGGCTACTTCGCACCCATTGCTCTCCAGGAACTCCCGCATCAGTTGACGCCGAGCCCCGTTGATGCGGTGGCGGGGGGCGAGGTAGAGTCGGGCCTGGTAGAGCCGACCTATCTTGCCCACAAGTTTATCAGGAAAGGACTCCTTCGAGGCATCGTACACCAACGCTATGATGGATTTGGCCGATGGCATGATGCTCCTGGGCTCAGCGCCTTCGATTGGATGGAAAGCACTTTCGATATACCAGGCGTACATTTCATGCCTGGAGTTGAGTTCCGCAACATAGTCGGGAAAGCCATCGGCAGTGGTGATGCCTACTTTGCTGTAGCCCAGGTCAAGGGCAAAGTCCTTTATGTCTTCGCTTAGTGACATTGTTCTCTACCTCCTTATTAGTTTAGGCTCTCACCTGCGAGGCGAAGTAGCTTTCGAAGAACCGATAAGTCTGGTCGTAAAACCTCAGATCGGAAAACGTCTTATACTGAAGCATAGCCCCCATAAGCGAGGAGATGATCAGGGTGGCCAGCTCTTCAGGATCGACCTCTTTCTTGATTTGCCCCCGGGTTTTACCCTTCTCCACTATGCCTACGACCCAGCGACGCCAGCTCGTCAGCCCTTCGCCTATCTTGCCTCTGAAACCCTCATGGACGTCGTCGACCTCAACTGCCGAATTCAGAATAAGGCAGCCGCCGGCAAAAACCCTATCTTCAGCGTAGGCCTTGTGGCCTCTCATCATCCCCAGAAGCCTGTCGCAGGCATGCTCCTCAGCGTTGACAAAAGGGCCAACCTTGTCCTGAATCATCCTCCCTGCCTTCTCCAAAACGGCGTAGAAGATGTCCTCCTTGCACTGGAAATGGCTATAGATGGCCCCCTTGCTCATCCCGATCGCCTCCACCAGATCGTCTATGGAGGTTCCACAGAAGCCCTTGACACTGAAGATCTGGGCTGCCGTGTCCACTATGGCTTCCCTGGTGCGGGCACCTTTTCTCATCGTACTAACCCCCCAAAATAGGGATACTGGGAGAAAAAATACCGAACGGTCGTTATTATAATGCACGCCAGAAATGTTGTCAAGGCTCTGGCTCCAGTTCCCACAACAATTGGACTCATGGCACTGCAGCGGCGACTTTAAGACCGGGCACCAATTGTAGAAGGACTTTGCGTAGACCCTCTACAGCCCTTGAATTCACGCTCCTGCCTGAACAAAACATCGGAATGCGTGATGATAAAAGCTGCACTGTCGCCTCCGCTAGCAAAAGTGTATCGCGATCTCCTGCATTCATTCTCAACAACGGAGCTGCAGTTGCCAGTTAGCAGACAACAAGGCAGATGTGGTTCTCCATCGCGGGGGCTCAAAAGGATCTGGCTCAGATGTGAAATTCCTGCTCTAAGTGCCCAATTCTAAAGGGCAATGAACCGGGCCACATTAATCCATACTAGTCGGCGTCTTCGCATATTGCTATGCCATTACGCCCTATCGAGGTCCAGTCAGTGATGAGTGCAGGAGCGAAGCTTTTTAAACATGATTTTTTAAAAAGGTAGCATAAATCGGATTTTTCAGTGCTAATGGAGCGCGAAAACGCGGATTTTCGGCTTTCCCTATGACCAAGGGATTGCTCCGAGCCCCAAAATGAGGGGCAGGTACCTTAACACAACTATTTATGGCCTGTGGAGCATCCCTCTGGCTGGAGATGGAAGGGTATAAGGATAGTAGGGAGTACCTGTGTGTGGATAAGAAAGTCTGCGAGAGCCTCCTTTAGACGGAACTGAGTTATACCTTGAGGCGAAGAGGCAATTCCTTCTCAAAAGTCTCCCCACAGCAAAGACCTCGGGGCCAGCAATGCAGCAAGAACACGTCTCCCTTTTATGCCGTCTATGAATGAGCAAACTTGCCCCATTTTGCAAAAATTATGGTTTGGCTCACCAGAGCAGTTTTTAGCAAGCTTTCATTTCGACACCTGCCACAAAGCTTGACCTGGTCTCTCTACGGCGATATAATCTAGAGCTAGCGACCGCCCTGGATAAAAAGGAGCCTAGGTAGAATCGACCCGAAAGCATAAGAGCCTATTTCTTAGAGAGGCCTTACGTTCCAAAAAAGGAGGTGAAATTATGTGTGTCTGGTGCGATCAATTTGCCGGTGGCTATGAGAGATGGTACTTCAACCCCGCCAACTATGCGAGGAGGCTCTACAAGATTAGAAAGGAGGAGGCGGAGGCACTGGGAGCGGAGGCCAACCCTCAGGAAGCGGGTGGCATGGCCGTTTTAGGGAGGGAGTTTCTTGAGGCCAGGGAGAGGAATGACTATGAGGCTATGGAGAGGATGAAGCTGGAGGCTGAGCAGATGGCCTGGGGCACCCACTTCGGCCAGGTTATCACCCTGGATGAGGCCCTCAAGGTCACCGACATCATGTATCCCATCTCCCTGCTGACCTGCGCCTGTCGCCGCTCCATGGTGGGTGTCCCCGATGAGGAGAACTTCACCTGCAGGGGGCTGGGGCCTGGGAGGTATACGGGGGAGCGCTGGCCCGACACCTATCGAGGGGGGGTCCACTTCCTCACCCCCGATGAGGCGAAGGAGGTTTTGACCAAGCTGAACAAGAGGGGCCTGGTACAGTCTATCTACACCTTTGGCACCCCCTTTCTCGCCGGTCTGTGCAACTGCGACTACCCAGATTGCGCCTCTATCAGGACCGTGGTCGACTTTGGGGTCAGGGTGCTGTGGAGGGGACATTATGTGGCCAAGGTAGACCCCGAGCTTTGCAATGGCTGCGCAGCATGTGTGGCGCGGTGCCAATTCAGGGCGCTAAGCTTTGCCCCCAGCAGGAACAAGGCCTATATCGACCAGTTCCAGTGCTTCGGCTGCGGCCTCTGTGCCACGGAGTGTGACCAAGAGGCGATCACCCTGGTGGAGCGGGCCAGTCTGCCCTCCCTGGCCAACGTTTGGTAAGAATCAATAGAAAGGGATGAAGATGCTGGCTACGATCACTGTAGACGACGAAAAGTGTAATGACCCCCTCTCCTGCCGCAAGTGCCTTCTCATTTGCCCAACACACGTTCTAGGGCTGGGCACCGATGTGGGCCCCCAGAAATTCCGGGAAACCGACCCCAACCACTTCATACTGAGGGGGGTTCGCTTTGAGAAGTGTACCGGCTGTATGGATTGTGTCGAGGTCTGCCCCCAAAATGCCATCCAAGTGAGCTTTTAGCGGAGGTATGAAGAAATGACCATGGGTTGGAAGTACGCCAAGCCAATAAGGGAGAAATTGATGACTCTGGAGGAGCCGGGAAAACCCCTGCCCTTCGATGCCGATCGGGGGCTTGTCGAGGAGGTCACTGCTCGCTTTGATATTAAAGCGCTGCTGGAAAGCCTGAAGGGAAAGGATGAAAAGGGCACTCGGGAGGCCCTGGAGGGCTTCGGCAAGGAAGTGATGAAACTGACCATTGAGCTGGCCGATGGAAAGTATATCGATCGCACCGGGGAGATGCTGGAGAGGGTCGCCAAGCAGACAGGGATATCCTTCCCCCATCGCCTTGAGCGCTATGTTGAGCTCTCCATCCTGGCCTCAAGACCCACCGACCGATGGAACATCGCTAAGGCCACCACGAAGGAGCTGGTGCTCCAGGTCTCCAGCTGTGTGGTGCAGAAAGCGATGGAGGAAGCGGGGCTTAAAGACCTTCCCTGTAAAAGGATGTGTCTTGCCAGCTTTGAGACCGCCGCCGAGAAGACCGGCGATGGGATAAAGATTGAAATGGCAAAGATGCTGCCCAAAGATGGGATGTGCGAGTTCCTCATCTCCGTATAGGCGCTAATAAAATGGGGAGAGCCTGGGGTCACCGAGGCTCCCTGGGCAGCTCCAATCCCCTGGTGGCGATGATGTTCCTCATGATCTCCGAAGTGCCAGCGGCGATGTTCATGCCAACGCAGGTTTGATAGGCATTCTCAAATCTCCCTTGTAGTGGTGCCCATTTTGATTCCTTCACCTGCCCGTAGAGGCCCATGATCTGGCACCCCAGGTGCCCTATAGTATCCCGTCACCTCGCTGAAGAGGAGCTGCTCGATTTGGGAGTGTTCCTGCCCCCCGTATTCCTTGGGCCAGGGCAGGGAGAGCCACCCCTTCTCCCCCAGCTTCCGTGCCACCACCTGATGAAAAGCGAAGCCCTCGTCAGTGGCAAAAGGGGCCTCCAAGCCCCCCTCCCAGCCTGGGGGAGCCTGCTTCATCGCCTCCTCAAAAAAGTCCTCAAACTCTTTTTTAAGTGCCTCCTGTTCCTCGGTAAGTCGAAAGTCCATGCTCTCACCCCCTACTAGTGACCATTATATAAAGCCATTCTACGGCACGTCAATGGTGAGATTGGTGACTTTGTAGGGAACTCCCCCAGCGGAGGATGGAACATGAGGTCGTAAAGCGGGGCGAAGCTATGAGACCGTCCTTGACAACCTTGACCTTAATGGCTATATTGTTCACGGGGAGCGGGTCCCTCCATAGCCGTTGAAGGAGGTATAGTTATGGCTACTGAGGAAAAGAAGAGAGCGATAAATAGGCTGGCAGTAAGTAGGGAGTTTCGTGCCCTGGTGGATAAGATGTACCTCGATGGCATCGAGGCCTCCAGAGGGGGGGCGCCTACAGCTTGGGCCATGGTTAACTGGTGGCAGGGCGACCCAATACTTAAGGCCATGGATGTGGTCACCGTTTACCCCGAGAACTATGGGGCGGCCTGCGCCGCCGCCGGAGCTGCTGAGGCTTACCTGGAGCGCTGCGAGACTGAGGGTTTCCCCAGCCACCTCTGCGGCTATGCCAGGAACACCTTGGGCTATACAGCGAAGATGATTGAATTGGGAGAGATTCCTGCCGAGGCCCCCATAGGGGGCATGGCCAAGCCTGTGGTGCTTTTGAGCTCGGGCGCCTTCTGCGATGCCAGGTATAAGTGGTTCCAGGCTCTGGGGCGCTATATGGACGTTCCGGTATGGGTCCTAGAGTGGCCCACCCCCGGGCTGAAGGAGAGCGCCATGGAAGGGGTCTACGAGTACACCATCGAGTTCATGGTCAGAGAATTGAGGGAATTCGTCGCTTTCCTGGAGCGCCTTTTGGGCAAGAAGATGGACTGGGATAAATTGAGCGAGGTGATGGACAATGTGGAGCAGATGTTTCGCGTGTGGCATGAGGCCAATGAGCTGCGCAAGGCTATCCCCTGCCCTATGCACGCCCGAGACTTCTGGACCTGTATGGTCCCCTGCCTCTACATGTCGGGGGAGAAGGAATCGCTGCAGGCCTATCGGGAGCTGTATGATGAGGTGAAGCAGAGGGTAGATGGCAAGATAGGGGCTGTTGCCGATGAGAAATATCGGCTGCTCTTCGCCGAGCTCCCCCCTTGGCATAGCATGAGGTTCTTCGATTCCCTCGCCGAAAGGGGATGGAATTTCGTCATCGAGAGCTTTGCCTATCACCCGCCGCTGCCTTTGGATTTGGCGGGGGTCAGCGACCCCCTGGAGCGCATCGCCCGATACACCTATCAAGTCCTCGCTGGCCGTTTCCATAGTGCCCTAAGAGCGGGGGAGGCCTCAGGCATGGTCTACCCCTATCTGGAGTGGGCCAGGGACTATAAATGCGATGGGGCGATGCTTCATCCTCTCATCTCCTGCCGTACCGCCACCTTCTACCTCATGCACGCCCGCGACAGGCTGATGGAAAGCCTAAAAGTCCCCTCCCTTGTCATTGAGGGCGATATTGTGGATCTAAGGGTTTTCGATCAGACACAGGCCTTGAACGAGGCTGAGGCCTTCGTCGAAACGATGGAACACTACAGGAGGGTTAGAGAGAAAGAGGGGCTAGGGTGAACGTACTATTAAAAAGGAGGCTTCATTGTGGCGGAAAATAAAGGATTGGCCAGGGCCAAGCAGATCTACCAGGATCGAGATAAAAGGGCCAAGGAGTTAAAGGCTCAAGGGGGGAAGATAATAGGCTATTTCTGCATCTATCCCCCTTTGGAGATGATCACCGCCCTGGAGATGGTTCCCTATCGAATCCTGGGGGATATGAAGGAGGCGATAACCAAGGCCGATGCCTACCTGCCAACAGTAGTCTGCTCCTTCCTTCGGAGCTGTTTTGACATCGGGATGAAAGGCAGGTATGAGTTCCTCGATGGGTTTATTGGGGTTCATGTTTGCGATCAATGTGAGAAGGTGGCTCATCTTTGGCGGCATTACATAAAGCACCCCTATAGTCACTTTATAGATATACCCCATACGGTTCACGATGCATCCTTTGAGTTCTTCGAGGCGGAGCTGAATACCTTTAGGAAGACGCTGGAGAGGTTTGCCGGGAAGGAGCTTTCCCCAGAACGCCTCCAGGGGGCGATCTCAATCCATAATGAGCAGAGGGCGCTGGTGAGGGAGCTATATGAGCTAAGAAAACCAGATCCACCCCTTCTTTCCGGGACTGAGACGTTAGAGATAATGATGGCTCTAATGAGCATCCCCGTGGAGGAGGGAAATCAGCTATTGAGGGAGGTGATAAAAGAGGTCAAGGAGCGAAAGGATGGCCCACAAAAGCAATCGGCTAGGTTGCTGATTTGGGGAACCCCTATGGATCATGTAGCCCTCTTGGAGATGATCGAAGGCTGTGGCTCAAATGTGGTGATGGATGATACCTGTGTGGGCACTCGGTTCTACGGCCCAGATGTAAAGCCCACCGAGAATCTCCTGAAGGGGATAGCTCATCGCTACCTCAAAGACACTCGTTGTCCGCGCACCTTTAGAGAGACCGGGGGAACCTATAGAGCAGACCTTGAGAACAGGTTTGACTATCTTAAGGGCTACGCAAAGGGATGGAATGTAAACGGGGTGATACTTCAGTCCATTAAATATTGCGATACCCATGGCTACGAAGTTCCTGCAGTCAAAGACTACCTGGAGGGATTAGGGCTGCCCGTTTTGTTTCTGGAACACGAATATAGTATGCTTGCCTTAGCGCCTTTAAGAACTAGGGCGCAGGCCTTTCTGGAGATGATACGCTAATTGCCCTCCTCCTGCTCCCTCGTCCTTTTGAGGAATCGCTCCACCTCGCCAAGGAGTTCCTCGGTGCTAAATTCCAAGGGCTCTTGAATCTCCGCCTCCTCAGCGCTCGCCTGCTGCTTCAGTCGGTCAAAATAATCGAGAAGCCTTTTCGCCTCCTCCCCATGCGACTCTCTGAGCATCTCGATATTCTTCTCTATTTCCGCTTCCGCTTCCCTCGCCCAGTTATCAAGCTCGCTCAGGTCAACCTCAATAGCTAAGAATCTGGTCAAAACCTCAAGGACAGCTTTGGAGGATCTGGGATTTGGTATTTCGGTGATGTAAACAGGTATCTCGCCCAATAAGCAAATGCCCTCCATATTCCTTTCCTTGGCAACGCCCAGCAGCAAGCCATTCAGACCGCTGATACTGCCAGCACCCATCGGTATCACATCGTTCCTCCTAAGCTCCTCAATCAGGCCGGGATGGGTTGTCACCCCCAGGACCTTCGGCCTTCTTGTATGGTGGATATGACCAGGGGCGGCAGCGAAGGTGTATACCCTTTTCGCCCTCAGCCTTTTTGCCACATCCAAGACCAGATTGGCAAATCTATAGCCCTTCACCGGGGGCTGGGCCTCTCCGATGAAGATTATCAAGTCCTTTCCTCCCCCGCTTTCCCAGAAGTAGAACTTGCTCTCGGGGAATTCTGGCTCCTCTACGACATGATCCCGAACGGAAATCGCACCCAGATCGAAGAAATCGTAGGGCTCGATCCTTCCAAATTCTTCAGCGCCTAGCTTATCCTTTAGATGCTTAGCGGCTATTATCGCCACTCCTCCCATGCCAGGCCATGCTGCAATGAAGGCTGGATCTCTAAGCGCCGGTTCTCTATAGAGTCTGACCGCTTCCATCACTCACTTTGCCCTTAGTAGTCTTCCCTTTGGAAAAGGTCCCGATAATCGATGGTGAAATCCTCGAGGAAGGCCCGCGATGCGTCCTTCACCATTTTGTTCATCTCCTCTTCGGACTGCTCGATCCATCGGTCGAACTCAGCGATATCGATATCAACGCCCAGCATGGCGGTCAAAACCTTGAGCACAGCCCTACAGGATTTGGGATTTGCCATCTGGGTGCTATAGGAGGGCACCTCGCCGAGAAGGTAGATGCCCTGAAGGCCCTTCTTCCTAGCAAGACCCAGTAAAAGGGCGTTCATGCTGGTAAGCTTCCTCTCCTTTATAACTGTTATATGATATTGCTCCAAGTATTCTACCAGTTTTGTATCGTTTACAAGCCCAAAGACCCTTGGCTCTGCGGAGTGAGTGATAAGCGATGGAAAGGCACAAGCGGTATAAATCCTTTCCACCTGAAATTGCTCTGCTACATCTAAAAGGAGGTTAGCGTATTCATACCGCCACAGCGGCGGTTCCTGGTCGGCAATACAAAGGATCAAATCCTTCCCCTCCCTATTTTCCCAATAATAGAGTTTGCTTCGGGGAAACTCCAGTTCCTCCACCAGCCCATTTCTTACTTCAACAGGGATGTTAAAGAAATCACAGAGCTCGATCTCCCCAAATTCCTCGGCCCCCAGTTTGTCCCTTAAGTAGGTGACAACTCCTATCCCAACCTCGCCAATACAACCCCATGCCACAACCAGGCGGGGATTTTTCAGGCTGGGCTCTCTAAAAATCTTGAGCGGGGCTTCCGCTGACATTTTCCCTCGATCCACCTTTCAATTTTAATTGAAGAAACCTCGCCATGCAAGCAGCTCTGTCCATATCTTCCCCATTTATTAGCAAATCGACCATTTCACAGCCTGTAGCAATTGCACCTTGAGTTCCTCGAGTATTTTGTCATACTGCGAATAAAGCTCCTGGCAGATCTCCTTCCAAGTCTCGCTGGCCTCCAGGTTGATCTCCCCTACCGCACTCCCCGAGATTCTTAGTTGGTGCAGTAGCCCCCTTTCTTTTCTCTCTATCTCCTCCTTTTCCTCTTCATACCTCTCTTTTTCGGCCTGTTTGTATTCCTCAAGGAGGATTTTTATCTGGTCCTTTACCTCCCCAACCTTCTCCTTCTCTTTCAACACCAGGATGCCTTCCATCGCCCTCTGCGTTATCTCGTAGTTTCCCAACTCCATTGCCTCCACCAGTCTCGATAGGGCAGCCCTGGTCACGATGTCTCTTTCCTCGCCACTATGTTTATTCGCCTCCTCCCCCAAAATCTCGCCATAACCATGCCTGAGATACCTATCGACCAATGCCCGCCCGATGGGGGCATACTCCTCCTCTTTCCTCTCCCTCATCTCCTCGGGGGATAGTTTTCCTAATTTTTCTGCTTTTTCCAGTGCTTTCTCAAAAGCGCTCTTTATCTCCTCCACGACATTCCTCGCTTCACAGCCTTCTCCCAGAAGGGAGGTAGATATATTATATATTATAGAGCCTAACCGCGCCAATAAAAAGCCCCCCCGAGCTTGACTAGGCACGCGCCAAAGTATATTCTGTTGGGTTTAGTCAGAACCTCTCAAGAAGTGTTGACAAAAATGCGGATTATGTGGTAAAATGTGGCGAGAAGTGGAAAAACGGACAAATTGGAATGCTGATTTTCAGTAATCCTGAGAATTAAGGAGGATTTCTAATGATGACCGAAACTGTCAAGGTGGCTCGCCGTGGTCAGGTGACATTGCCGGCATCTTTGCGCAATGCTGCGCATATCGAGGAGGGAGACTATATCCAATTTTTTATTGAGGGTGCAGCCATAACCCTAATTGTGAAAAAGCTCATAGACAAAAGCCAGACCTACTTTTGGACGAGGGAATGGCAGGAGGGTGAGCGCGAGGCAGAGGAGGATATACGAGCTGGGCGCTTGAAGACTTTCGATTCAGTAGCTGAGCTGATTGTGGAACTTAAGTCATAGAAACTCACAATGAAGCTAGCCCGAACCGATCGATTCAAAAAGGCATATAAGAAATTGACTGACGAAGAGAAGAAAGCGGCCGACAAGGCCCTTTCTTTTTTGGTCAACAATTTAGGACACCCGAGCCTTCAGGTCAGGAAAATAGAAGGCACACGAGGCATATGGGAGGCCAGAGCTAGTAAATCGATCCGTTTATCATTTGAACTAAGAGATAACACTTTGATCCTACGCAATATCGGCGATCACGATAAGGTGCTCAAAAATCCGTAAGACAATTCCTGTATGCTTTCACCCGGAGGTCGAAGGATGAGGCTGGTGGATAATCTATACTGTTACATCTGGACAGGGAGGGGCAACAATTGCAACAGCTATCTTTTCACCAATGTCCTTCGCGGCCATCGACCCCACGTCCTTGTCGACCCGGGGCATGTGGTCAATGAGCTTAAGGAGCGTTGTTTGGACCACCTGCTCAGCTCCATGGCAAAGGACGGCATCGAAGCGGAGGATATAGGCCTGATAATCAATACCCACTCTCACCCCGATCACTGTGAGGCGAATCAGGCCCTGGTGGAGAGGAGCAGGGCGAAGAGGGGGAAAGGTGGAGCAAAGCGAGCCCTGATCACCCTTCATCAGGATGAGGCTGAATATCAAAGGGCAGCGGGGGAGTGGTTGGCCAGGATTCTGGGCACGGAAGCAAAATTTGAACCCGATTTTTATCTTAGAGAGGGAATCCTAAATCTGGGCAAGGAGAGAAAGATAAACCTTGAGACCCTGCACACCCCAGGTCATTCCCCCGGCTCGATAAGCCTTTACCGGGCCGATAACGGGGTTTTGATAACAGGGGATGTGGTTTTTTATGGAGCGGTGGGAAGGACAGATATTCCCGGTGGCGATGGAAGACTGCTTAAAGAAAGCATAGAGAGGCTCTCTCAGCTTGATATCGAGTATCTACTTCCCGGTCATAGCACCGAATTTGGGGCTATCATAAAAGGCAAAGAAAAGGTGAGGCAAAACTTCGCCTTCATTAAGATGAACTATTTCCCCCTACTATGACTTCTCTTCCCATCCCTTTAACTATGAAGATATTTACCCATTTGCTCAACCTCTTCATCCGATCGATAACCTCTCCTGGCTTTATTATTCCCTCCTCAGTTATTATCCCCGTTATCAAATCGGGCGGGATGAGGTCGAAGCCTCTTTCGAGCTTAGGCCTGTGGCTTCGAACATCCAGCTTAACGCTTTCGCAGACCGAGTAAAAGGGGATGCCGGCCTTTTTTGCCGCTGAGGCAAGCTCGTAGGTTGGCGTGCCATTGATGAGGGAGCCATCGCCAAGGATGCTATCAGCACCAACGAAAACCTTTTTCACCGGCGAGATATGCTCCCCGATGACATTATCGGGGACAACCCGAACCGATATCCCGTATGACTTGAGCTCTCTGGCGGTGGCTTCACCATAGGATTTGGACTCTAAAGCTATGACTTCGATCCCCTTTTCTTTACTCTTGGCGATTCTAAAGGTCTCGCATATCGTTGCGCTATAGCTACAGGTCATCAGAATATCCCCATCCTCGATCATCAGGGCACCTTTTTCAGCAGCCTTCAGAGCAGCCTCCATAGAATCCTTAATCAGCTCACCCCCCTTAGTGCCAGCGAAGCCTCGTAATGAATCCAAATCCTCTTCATCCTTGGATCTCTGGAAAACCTCATAGACAAAGCGAGAAACAGAGTTGGTTATGGAAGCCATGCCAGGCCTTGTTTGGATCAACTTGGCAGCAACTTTGGTTAGCTCATCCAAAAACTGGGCTATGGTTTCTGCCTCGCTTTTCTCGGTAGCAAGCTTCATTACACCAATGGCCTCCCTGGAAAGCCAGCCGGCACCATGGGTCCTATCCTGTGCGATGCCTTCGATCTTGCGAGAGACCTCGGGATTCATCGCTAAGCCACCCTCTCCCAGGCCTGCGCCAGCTTGGGCACCGTCTCATATTGTTCTATTTCTTCGGGGTCTATCCACTTCATTTCGGTATGTTCCCAATCGATCTTGATCTTCTCCGGTCTTATCACTCGAAAGCGAAAAGGGTGAACGATCCATTTTCTTCCTATCTCCTCATCGATAACCTCCAATAGCTCGCCCTCTCTCACCAATTGGATATCCTCCCCACCCAGCCCAGTCTCCTCCCTTATCTCCTCCAGCGCCTGCTCATAAGGGGTGTTTCCCTCTTCAATATATCCACTCACCCCCGCCCATCTCCCCCTGTAGACGCCGACCCTCTCACTCCTCCTGAGGAGCAGGATTTTGTTATCATACTCCAGAAAGCAGGTGACAACATACCTCTCTTCCATGGCCATCACCCAAGTTCCAGCAGGTGTTCCTTCAACATTGCGAGCGCTGCCAAAGCAGCACTTCTTTTATTTTCGAGCCTATCCCCACTAAAGACATGCTCCCTAACCTGGTTTCCCTGCCGGGAGGAGATTCCAATATAGAATAAGCCAACAGGCTTTTCAGGTGTTCCTCCCGTAGGTCCCGCAATACCTGTATCCGACAAACCGATGTCGGTGTCCAGCGCCTTCCTCACCCCCTGGGCCATCTCCTCAGCAGTTTGATAGCTAACCGACTTGTGTTCCTCAAGCGTCTCCCTCTTCACCCCTAAAATCTTTACCTTTACCTCGTTATCATAGGCAACCACGGTTCCCATATAATAATCGGAACTACCGGGGACATTGGTGATCAGATGGGATATCAGCCCTCCCGTGGATGATTCGGCGAGGGCGATGGTCAATCCGCGCTCCTTGAGCAAAATAGCGATCTCTGCCTCTAATCTTCTTTCCATATTCCCCCCTTCAGTCCAGCTCAGCAAGGTCGAAGCTCATCCCATCGCGAGCGGCGATGACGCGGACGCCAGTTTCATCCGATAGCCTTTTCGCCACCTCCCAGGGCTTGGCCCGCCACATGGTCATGCCGAAGTGGCTCAGGATCGCCGCCCCGGGTCTGAGCTCCTTGATGATCTCGCCTGCCTCCACAGCGGAAAGATGGTCGTAGGGACCACCAGGCTCAAGCCTCACCACATTAAGGATAAGGAGATCGGCTTTGTAATGAAGACATATATCTTCGAAATAACGGGTATCTACGATGCATGAGATGGTATGCCTTGTGGTCTCAAATATCACCCCGTAGGTCTCCACAGGATGGCGGTGCCTGACAGGGGTCTTAAAAGAGACCTCACCGATATTGTAACTCCTCCCCTCCTCGAGGACCTCGATTCCGCCCAGGTATGACCGCAGGTAATGGAGGATGACGGGGTCCTCGTCAAGGGCATCGCTGGGGGCAAAGAGCGTTCCCTTCCTCTTGAGCCCCCCTTCGGTCATCGCCTCGATCATGATGTTGACATCCGCCGAGTGATCCAGATGGCGGTGAGAGAGGATAATGGCGTCAAGCTTTGAAGCCCTTAGCTTCCTTTTGGCAGCCTGGACCAGGGTTCCGGGGCCGGGATCGAGGAGGAGCTCCCTTCCGCCAAGATCAAGCCAAAGCCCGCCTGAGGCCAGGATCTGATTTGCCACCATCACCCGAGCCCCAGCGGTCCCCAAAAAGGTGAGTTTATCCCCTTTTTCGCTCATCGGGCCCGTTTCAGCCATTCTCTCAGATCGCCTCCACACTCACGTCCTCCACCGTCATCACCCTTTTCCCCAGGTCGACAATAGCTATCGTTCTTGAGGGGACATAGGCAGAGGAGGTAAATATGGTTAGGCACCTTCCGTTGAACATAGCCCGCTGCGCTGCCGGTTGATGTGACCTGATCAAAATGTTTTTGCCGAATCTAGCCATTATCTCCTTGAAATAGTCCTCACCGAATTGGGGCCTTCCCGTGAACATATCATCTCCCAAGAAGGCTCCGCTCCTCTCCTGCCAATCGCCCCAGGTTATTTGCCTCCACTCCTCGCTGCCAATTACTATTTCATCTATTCCTTCCAGATTCTCCACATCAGGCAGCGCCCCGTGTAAGGCGATGACCCCATTTTCGGTGCATACCACCAAAGGAAGCTTAGTGAGCACAGAGGCATAGCGCTGGTGCATCTCCCTATCGAGTCGATCCCAGAAATCGGCTGGGTAAAAGGGGGTGATGCCATAAGCCTCATGGTTCCCCATAAGCAGGAAAAGGTGCTCAGGATAGGCCAATTTCAGGGATAGCAAATAGTTAATATTTTCCAGAGACTCTGGCCCTCTATCCACATAGTCGCCCAAGAAGATTACTTTGTTCTCCGGTCTTAGGTAACTCGCAATAACCTTCTTGCTGGCATCGAAATCGCCGTGGGTATCGCCAACAAAGATGGCACGCCCAGATTTGAGCCAGATCAGGTTTTGCTCAGCTTCAAACCTCTTCTCAGCCTCCATAAGCAGATTCTCTATTTCATCCCTGGTTAATGCTGATACTATGTCAGGGTCCTGGATCATCCTTTCATATTTTTTCATCTCCCCCAAACTTAGCTCCTTGCAGTGACGACTAATCGTCCCAAAGGGGATTTATCACCAGACCGGTGGGCGTCTTGGGATAGAAGTAGGTGGATTTTGGGGGCATCCTGACCCCCGTGTCAGATGCCGCTAGCACGCTGGAGATGGGGACAGGATTGAGAAGAAAGGCTAGCTGAAAGGCTCCCGAATCCACCCGAGATAAAGCTTCCAAACCGTCACGGGTATATTCGAGACAACTCTCCTCCTTCTCAGCGCTATCTATGCCCAGCATCTGGCGCAAGATCACCCAATGAAGCAGGCTTACGTTCAAATCCTTCAAAGGACTTGGCCAGTCCGCCGGCATCCTTTCCACAAGGGCTTCCTTTTCCCGGACCTGCAGCAAGCAGAGGTGCTGCCCATGGAGGCCATAAAGACCGAGGATTGCCCCACTGTGCCCCTCCCTTTTTAGGGCATGCAGCCAGCTTTCCAAGGTCTCGCTCTGGGTTGCTAAAGGAGGAAGTAGCTCTTTGTGGAAGTAGGCACCAAGTCCCTTCTCCAGCCTTTCAAGCGTCTCCGCTTCCAGACCCTGCACCAAGCGATGGGGGGTGAACATGATGAGATTTGGATCCTCAGAGTCCATCAGGACCATCATCACGAAATTGAAGGCTTCCTTACCGCTATAGGAGGAAAGGGCAGAGCGCTGATCCCTGTGGTAGGCCAAAGCTGTCTCATAGCGGTGGTGCCCGTCGGCAATATAGAGGATCTTGTCAGCAAAGAAATCGGAGACCTGGGCAATAGTTTTTTCGTCGGTCACCACCCATATATAGTGAGCTGCCCCGTAGTTATCCATTGCGCTTAAAGTAGGGCTTTTTACTTTCACCTCTCGAAATAGCGACCCAATCCCCTCCCCCTCATGTTGAAACATTCCCATTATGGGATTGAAGTTGGCCCGGCATGACTGGAGAAGACGGCGGCGGTCAAGGGCAGGCCCCCTCATCGTCCTCTCATGAAGGCGAATCTGGCCTGTGCTTAGATCCTCAAGCCTTACACGGGCGATGAGACCGAAGCGGCTTCTTAAGCTATTTTGATAGCGAAAGCGGTGCTCCACGAGGTAGAAAGCTGGATGCTCCTCCCTGACTAGGATGGCTTGGCGGAGCCAGCTCTCCATGGTCTGGGCAGCCCGAGTGTATTTATTGTCCCTGGGGGAGTCCTTTGGTCGCTCCTCCCCAAACTCAAGCCTGATCACATTGTAGGGGCTTCTAAGGTGGTAGAGAATTTGCTCCTCAGAGGAGACCACATCAAAAGGGGGGCTGATCACCATGGAAAGGTCGCCAATTTGCTCCAGATTGTAGCGGAGACCGCGAAAGGGTTGGACATCGGCCACGCTGTCACTCCTCAAGTAAGCGAAAGGAGTATACCAAGACGAGCAATAAAGGTCAATGAGAGGATAAAAAGAGCCCAAATCTATCCTTGACCTCTACCCCCTTTGCTGGTATCCTTTGCCAGAGAGTTTTTTGGAGGGCAAAATGTTCAAAACAAGAGTAACCGAGATGCTTGGCGTGGAGTATCCCCTAATTGCTGGGACGTTGCAGGCCCTTTCAAGGGCGGAGCTGGTGGCGGCTGTGGCCAACGCCGGGGCCTTGGGGATCATCCCCTCAGCCACCTTCGATACCAAGGAGGCATTGCGCGATGAGATCCGCAAGACGAAGAGCCTCACCGATAAGCCCTTCGCGGTGAACATCAACCTGTTCCCCATGTTGATGCCGGTAAGCATCGAGGAGTACATCGATACCGTTCTCGAGGAGGGGGTAAAGGTTATCGAAACCTCGGGGCGAAGCCCTGCACCCTACGTGGAGCGGATCAAGGGCGGCGGCGTCATCCACATGCATAAATGCGCCAGGGTAAGAGACGCCAGAACTGCGGAGCGCGTCGGGGCAGACATTGTGGAGATAGTGGGCTTCGAGTGTGGCGGTCACCCCAGCGCGGAGGAGGTTACCACCCTGGTTCTCCTTCCCCAAACGGTAGATGCGGTGAAGATCCCCGTGGTCGGGGGAGGCGGCTTTGGCAATGCTCACGGATTTATCGCTTGCCTCGCCCTGGGGGCTGAGGGGGTTCTTATGGGCACCCGCTTCATGGTCACCAAGGAGTGCTTAATTCACGACAACTTCAAAGAAGCCTTCGTGAATGCAACGGAAACGGCCACCCTGATCGTCCAAAAATCCATCGGCGACCCGCTTAGAGTGATCAGGAACGAGACTGCGGAGAAGGTCCTTGAGATGGAGCAGAGGGGCACAACCCTTGAGGAGCTTATATCCCTAATTGCCGGTGAGAGAGGACGAGAGGCAATGGCAAAGGGAGATATTCAAGGTGGAATCACGTCCTGCGGTCAGGTGGTCGGGCTGATCCATGATGTGCCCACGGTGAAGGAGGTCGTTGACGGCATTATAAATGGGGCGAAGGAGATCATAGATCGCCTCTCCCGTCTCGGCTGACCAACAACGGAATTGACCCTTGAAAGCCCCTGAGAGCCAGCTTCGGGGGGCTTGCCACTACTGGAGCCCCACCGCAACCCACTGCACCTGGGCATCGTAAACGGGGTTGCCCTCGTCATCGACGATAGATAGGAAGAAGCCCTCAGTGGTCTGGTCTACAGCGCTGGCAATCAGCGGCACCCCATCTTTGGCGGCGCTCACAACTACCACCGGCCCGCCGCCGAAGAGGGTGGGGAAGTCTAAGAACCCACCATAATAATCGCGGCGCCCTGCCTGAATCATCATGTCAGGGTCGGGCTCCCCAACACCCACAGCAATCGTCTGCAGCCATGCTTCAGGTGGCGAGCTGCCGTCATGATCCCTGAAGATGGTCAAAAAGCCAGTGGGCGTGTTGTTCAGGGCAAAGGCGATGTATGGTTCAGACAGGGAATGGGCATTGTTGACAATCGCCGGCCTGGTCCCGAAGGCAGAAGGGAAGCCTACGTTATCGGAAATGTGGTGAAGGTGGTATTCCGTTTGAATCATCTGATTCGCCCCAGGATCAAGTTTTGAAATGCCCGCTGGTACGGCAATCCACTGCACCTGGGCCGAAGACACCACACTGCCATCATCGCCAATGACGGCGAGGTCGAAGTTATGCTTTGTGATGTTGATGGCGAAGGCTATCTTTGGCTCGGCATCAACGCTGGCATTGACCACAACCACCGGCGCGCTGTCAAAGGCAATAGAGAAGGTTATGTCCTTTCCTGGTGCTGCCACCGGTGCCCAAGAGTAACTCCCCGCCTGAATCTTCACCCTTGCTATAGGAGTAGGAAGAGGGGTTGGTGTGGGAGTTGGTGTCGGACTTGCTGTCGGAGTTGGAGTAGGCGTGGGTGTTGGCACTGGCGCCCCGCCTCCAGCACAGGCAAAAGCCGATAGCAGCAAAATAGCGGAAAACATAAGCACAAGAAATCTTTTCGCTCTCATTTCGCACCTCTATAGAGGACTTCGTCTGGGTATGCCACTGGCTGTAAATTTGCACCATGGAAACGATTTTGTCAACAGTTAATCATTCATCCTTCTCAGAATAATCTCTCAGCAGGCTGGCTCGGTGGCTTTGGGGGTCTGGCCAAAAAGGCACATACCATCCCTACGGCGCTGAAGGCAATCACAATTATGAAAGCCAGCATGTAGGTATTTGTAGCATCATGGATCGCCCCGGCCAAGAGACCCCCGATAGCGCCCGCGGCAGTGGTTATCGGCAGCATCCAGCCCAGGATCTGGGCATAGCGCGCTCGGCCATAATAGGCCCCAAGCAGGGTAGGGGCAGCCACTATCAATCCGCCATAACTTATTCCAAAGATTATGGCATAAAGGTAGATCAAGGGCAGGACTCTAGCATTGAGGAGGATGGTCACCGCGACCACCTGTAAGGCGAGACAAAGGGCGGCCAAATATCTGGGCTCAATCCTTTGCGCCACGGCACCGAAGCCAAGCCGGCCGACGATGCTCATCCCGGGAAGAAGCCCCAGCGCGGTGGCTGCTACCAGGGGGGAGAATCCTATATCTTCTAGGTGGACCACCTGGTGGACGTTCATGATGTTCAGGGCAAACATGTTGGCAGCGCCAAAGATCACCAGTAGCCACGTAGCGAGCCTTCTCATAGCCTGTCCCGTTTCCCAATCGACAGGGGTCTGGTAGACCCTCGGTGGTGCAGCCTCAAGATTCTCCACAGCCTCAGCAGCCACCCCGTCGGGCAATTGCCCCAGGTCCTCGGGCTTATTTCTAATTAGGAACAGCCCACCGACAATAACAGCGAGCACAAGATGGGTGAAAGCTAAAACCACCCAAACATCACGCCATCCTGTAATGGAGGTCAGCAGGGCTATCAAGGGAGGGAAGGCGAGGCCGCCTAAACCGCCCGCGGCCACGGTAAGACCCATTGCCAGCGACCTTCTTCTTATAAACCAGTTATTGGCTATCGTGGTGGTGGCGGCGAACATCCCGAAACCATTGCCCACGCCCACGAAAACCCCGTAAAACAGATAGAGATGCCAGGGCTCGCTGGTAAAAAATAATGCCGCCAGACCCAGGGCAGCGATGGCGTTGCCCACGATTATATTAGCCCTGGGTCCAAACCTGACTATGGAGGCACCGATAAGAGGCCCAGGGGCGCCAAACAGAAGCATGAATAAAGAGAAGGCCCCGCCAAAGGTTGCCCGGGACCAACCAAATTCCACAGCCATCGGGGGCCATAAAACACCCCATACGTAGAAGATGTTTCCAGTGCCAGCAAAATACACCAGCATTGCCCCTGCTAGTGCTATCCAGCCGTAGAAGCTCCCCTTTGGGATAAGCTTTGACACCGATCTCCTCTTTCGCGACAGATAATCCGCCCCAATATAGCCGATGGCCGAGTTTTCCGCAATCTCTCTCTTGTTTTGAGGTTTCTAAGGGGGTTTCCAAAAGTGCCTTTTCCAGGTACAATACCGCTGGGTTGGTAATCCTGAGCAACCCCCGATAAATCATTCAAGGAGCAAACATGATAAGGACAGAACTCTGTGACATGCTGGGGATGAAGCACCCCATAATCCAAGCTGGTATGGGACCCTATAGCACCAATAACCTAGCTGCGGCGGCAGCAAACGCCGGAGCACTGGGGATCATCAGTACCAGTGGCCTTGCCCTGGGAATGGGGGAAATGGTTACTGGTGGGGAGAAAGGGACCCCTTATGAGCTGTTGAAGCGACTTCTCAATCGCATCAAGGACGATACTAAGGAGTCAAAAGGGATTTTCGGGATAAATTGCATGGTATCTGCTGAGTTCGCCCAACCGGCAAGGAAGATAATCCAAGCGGTAATTGACGCCAGGAATGAGGACCCGGAGATGAGAGAGAGGCTGAGGGTAATAATTACTTCGGCGGGGGACCCTCTCCCCTGGACAGAAACTATAAAACCATCGGGGGTCAAGTGGTTTCATGTGGTTCCTTCGGCGCGCCATGCCAAAAGGTGCGAGCGGGCAGGGGTAGATGTGATAATTGCTTCAGGGCATGAGGGCGGAATGCATATTGCCTGGGAGCCAGTTCATACTATGGTTCTCCTCCCAGCAGTAGTTAACGCGGTGAGCACCCCTGTCGTTGGCGCGGGTGGGTTCTGCGATGGTGCCACACTCGCCGCTGCCTTAGCCTTAGGGGCTGTAGGAGTTCAGATGGGAACCAGATTCCTCGCCACTAAGGAGAGCGATTTTATGCAGATGTGGAAGGATCAGATCTTGAAAAGTGGGGAGAGAGATACTACAGTAGCCAGGGGAATTGTGGGGCCAGCGAGATATCTGAAGAATGAAGCCTCCCTGGAGCTTACAGAAATTACCGTAAGAAAAGCCCCTGGATTATTCCTGGGGCAGCCAGACGACCTCGCCACCGTCGCCCCTGAGGTGATGAGTAAAGAGATGGAAGGATTTAACGCCACATTTGCTGGCGATGAAAAGAGGGCACTTATGGGTGGTGGGGAGGTGGCAGGAAGAATAGAAGATCTTCCCACGGTGGGGGAGCTTATCGAGGGAATAATCAGGGAGGCCGAGGAGATCATTTCAAGGCTTCCCGAAAAAATCGGGAGGTGAGAAATGAAAGAGCTAAGAGAGGCTGTCGTTGTCGAGGCGGTGCGCACCCCTACAGGGAGGTCGGGATGGAAGGGGATGGAGAAGCTGGGGGCCTTCCACGATATCTCGGCACAGTATCTCATCGCCGCGGCGGTAGAAGGTCTGGTGGAGCGGGTCAAAGCGAAGTGCCCCAGGTTCGATCCTCTGGAGATCGAGGATGTGGCTGTGGGATGCCTCAGCCAGCTCGGTGAGCAGTCAGGAAACATCGGGCGGGTGGCAACCCTTGTCTCCGGGCTTCCCGATGAGGTCGCCGGCTGGTCCATCGACCGCTACTGCAACGCCGGGCTCCAGGCAGTCAATGCTCAGGCGCAGGCCATCATGTGCGGCTGCGGCGACATCATGATCGCCGCCGGCGTGGAGCACATGAGCCGCTACCCCATGGGGTCCCCCATCTTTGCCGCACTGAAGGCCGGATACCCCGTTTCCTTTCACCGCGAGTTCCACAAGAGAGGGGGATTCGTGCTCATGGGTGTTGCCGCCGAGGCTGTGGCCGAAAAGTACAACCTCACCAGGGAGGAGATGGATAGATTCGGGCTGTGGAGTCAGCAGAAGGCGGTGCAGGCGATGCGGGACGAGGAGTGGTATAAGGGAAGGGTGGTGCCGGTAAAGCTGGAGAAGGAAGGTGAGCTCCTAGGCATTGTGGATAAGGACGAGCCACCCCGGGCTGAGGCCTTGGACAATCCCGAGGCTGCCTGGGAGAGGATGAAAAATCTGGAGCCCCGGTTCAAGGAGGGGGGTATGGTTACCGCTGGAAATTCCTCAGGCATCGTCGACGGGGCGGCGGCAACCATGCTGATGTCAAGGGAGAAGGCAGAGGAGCTGCGACTTGAGCCCCTGGCGATCATAAGATCGATGGCGGTGGCTGGTTCAGAGCCGACTATTATGCTGCTCGGTCCCATTCCGGCGATGAAGAAGGCTTTGGCTCGTGCCGGGATCACCTTTGATGACATCGATGTCTGGGAGCCCAATGAGGCCTTTGCCTCGCCGGTCCTCGCCTTCTGCAAGGAGTTCGGCATCGCCTTTAACGACCCGAGGATAAACCCCACCGGTGGCGCCATCGCCATCGGCCATCCCATCGGTTGCTCTGGCGCGCTCTATTTCACCGAGATGGTTCACTGGATGGTGCGCCACAACCTGAGGTGGGGGCTCCAGACCATGTGCGGCGCCGGGGGTGTCGGCATCACCACCATCGTGGAAAGGGAGAGGTAGACGGGGCATGCCCCACTTGTCGGGCCTTTTACCTCCCTATCCCTCCGCTATCACCGCCGGGCGAACACAACGCCTATTGATGTCACCCCTAGCGCTATGAGCGTGAGCAGGCTGCCGATGAAGTAGCCCACCACCTGTATATAGCCGCCTATCTGCTCCAGGAGCGGGCCAATCAGCGCGGTGATGCCTGCTACCATGGGGGCTGCCTCGGGGGGGAACGGCAATTCGGCTATCTGCGCCGGGTATGCTGCCACCCATCGCCCCCACGAGGGAACGAAGATCAGAACCAGAATGGCGCAAGTTAGAAGAATGAGCCCGAAGCAGGACACGCCCACTCCACGAAGCTTATCAGCTTCCATCTCTCACCTCCTTTTTTCGCCAGAAAGCTATCTATTACGCTTTAAACGCCAGAAAGGTCCTCTTCCCCTCGCCCTCGCCTCGCTCCACGAAGTCGACAGCGAGCGGGGTGCCTATCTTTATCTCCTCTGGCTTCTTGGCGTCCACCCCCAAAATGCGGGCGCTGATCTTGGGACCCTCCTCCAGTTCCACCACCCCGGTGCAATAGGGATTGTCCCTGCCGTAGCCCTCCTCAAGCATTAAGGTAGGGGCGATAGCGATAGTGGTGAAGGCAGCAAGCTTGCCCTTGCCCTTCATCTCGACCCATTCCATTTCGGTGCCAAAGCACTTAATACAGAGGGGTCTAGGGGGCAAATATAAAGCGCCACATTTTATGCATTTTGAAGCCATGAGCTTCTTTTCGCCGAGAAACTCATTAAAGGAAGCGCTGGTAAATTCTCTCTCCACAATTCACCGCCTTTCATAGATATGAACAACGCAGGTGCCGCCGGTGGCACCAACATTGTGGGTTAAAGCCAGTTTGATGTCCATCCCCGGAACCTGTCGCGGCCCCGCCTCACCACGCATCTGATGCCATACCTCCACCGTTTGAGCAACGCCGGATGCCCCTACGGGGTGTCCCTTGGATTTGAGTCCCCCTGAGGTATTGATGGGCTTTGCTCCATCGCGGGCTGTTACCCCATCCTCCACAGCCTTAGCCCCCTCCCCAGGCTTAAAGAAGCCCAGGTCCTCGGTAGCCACGATCTCGGCAATGGTGAAGCAGTCATGAACCTCGGCGATCTGTATATCTTCGGGCCCAACACCAGCCATGTCGTAGGCCTGGCGAGCAGCTTCCTTTGCCGCTCCTATGCAACTGAGGTCCTCCTTATCGTGCAGGGCGACATCGCTCGCTTGACCGACGCCAATTATGTAAATGGGAGTGTCGGTGAAATTCTTGGCCATGTCCTCGGCCACCAGGAGGAGGCAAGCGGCCCCATCGGTGATGGGTGAGCAATCGAAGAGCCTCATCGGCCAGGCAACCACAGGGTTAGCCCGGTCGTCCTTGAGAAACCCCATCTCGTTTTCCCAGGTGGGAACAGGCTGCCCCCTTTCCTGGGCCTTTTTTACTCTGCTGGCCATGACATCTTTTATCGTGCTATTGAACTGGGCCTTTGGGTTTAGAGCCCCGTTATTGTGATTCTTTATCGCCACCTTCATAAAATGCTCTACTTTGGTTCCGTACTTGTTCATATGGGCGGTGGCGATGGCAGCATAGAGTCCGGGGAAGGTAAAACCCGCAGGCACCTCATAAAGGACATCGCTGGCCCCCCCCAGGGTATCGGTAACCCTTTCCGTGGGCAGGTCGGTCATCTTCTCCACACCACCTACCAGTACCATGTCATAGAGTCCCGAGGCGATGGCGATAATCCCCTCCCTTAGGGCCACGCCACCGGAGGCGCAGGCGCCCTCGACCCTGGTCGCCGGCCTGGGCACCAGCCCCACCCAGTCCGCCATGATGGGGGCGATGTGGCCCTGCCCCTCAAAGAAGTCGCTGGAGAAGTTCCCCACATATAGCGCCTCGATGTCCTTGATCTCCAGCCCCTTATCTACGGAGGCCCTCATCTCATTGAAGGCTTCCACAAAGAGGTCGCGGCTCGATCTGCCTTTCAAGGTGCCAAATTTGCAAACTCCGGCGCCAACTATGGCCACCCCTCTACCTAGCTTACGACTTTTTTTGATCATTGTTCCCCCTTAAGATTCTATTTAACACAATGCGGATTGTAGCAGGGCTATATCGCCTTGTCAAGAACTTGGTCCCCGTTCCCTGCCCAGCACCCGTCTTGCGATCAGGTTTTTCAACACCTCCGAGGAGCCACCGGCCAATTTCCCTACCTTTGCATCCCGCCAGAAGCGCTCGAAGGGCCTCTCTCGGTAACAACCCCAGCCCCCGACGAGGGAGAAAACCCTAGAGGCGACCTCCTCCGCCACCTCCGCGGCATAATATCTTGCCATAGCCGTCTCCAGGGCGTGCTCAACACCCTCATCCTCGAGCCAAGCTGCCTTGTCTCGGAGAAGGGCTGCCGCCTCGATCTTGGTCACCAGCTCAGCCACCATCCAGCGAATGCCCTGAAAATCGGTTACCAGGTTTCTGCCCACGCTTCTTTCCCTAGCATATTCGATGGCCTCCCCCAAGGCTCCTCTGGCCAGTCCAATTAGACAGGAGGCGTTCCCAATACGACTCAGATTGAAGGCAGCGAAGAAGGTGGCCATTGCGTCACCCGCTTTGCCCAGTAAGTGCGTCTCTGGAATCTCGACATTCTTAAGGGTGAAATCATAGATGGGCTGCATCCTCTGCCCTATAGGGTCGCCCTTCTTGAAATTAATGCCCGGGGTTCCCTTTTCAATAACAAAAATGGAGAGACCATCCTCCGTTTTGGCATAGAGCAGCATTATGGCGGCATCGGCAGCAAAATTGATATGGGATTTATGCCCGTTCAGTATATAGCTATCCCCTCTCTTAACCGCCGTGGTCTCCATAAGCTCAAAGCTAGAGCCTACCGTCGCTTCCGAGATTGCAATGGCGGCTATATACTCCCCTCGCGCTAGCTTGGGCAGATAGCTCGCTTTCTGCTCCTCTGTGCCCGAGGCCAGTAGATGCTTCTCCGCCTGAATGGTGGGTTGGGGGCCAAAGAGCCCAAACCTGGCCAGCTCCTCGCTAATTATGGAGTACTCCATCGCCCCTCTCCCCATTCCATCGTATTCCAGAGGCACGATGGGGCCCATCCAGCGCCTCTCCGCCAACTCCTCGATTCGGTCTCTGGGGGGGACACTCCTTCTCTCCCACTCATCAACCTTAGAGCTAAGCCTCTGGGCAAGCTTCGCCACCTCCCCCTTCAACTCCTTTTGCTCAGCGCTGATCTCAAAGCTTAAACACATTTCGACCTCCCTAAATTCGATGGAAACAGAACAGATTATACCAATGACCCCTGTTTGTCAAAAGCGGCCCTTCCTACGGTATAATGAGCTTGAAATCCTACTATAATCAATTTCGTCTCACCCCCCCGGGGAGGCACCCGATAAAGGTTTGCCTGGGAACGGCCTGCCATATAAAGGGTGGTAGGATCATCCTGGAGGCCTGGGAGAGGAAGCTGGGCATTAAAGTAGGGGAAATTACCCCGCATCGCCAGTTCAGCCTGGAGAGGGTTGCCTGTGTTGGCTGCTGCGCCGTGGCCCCCCTACTTCACGGTGACCGACTTAGCGAGGTGGCGCGGTCTGTCCGGGTCTTTCCCCCGGGCTGCCGCCAGATGATAAGCCAGAAGCTGCAGAGGCATAATAGCCACCAAAGGGTAGAAAATCTCCTCCATCTTTGGAATTTTGATCCAATGGTCATAGACCTCGTTATTCTCATCGGAGACGCCAATGACAAATCCCCCTCGCGCTTTTATCTCCATAACATTGTTCAGCGTTTCATAGAAGGTATCATCTTTAGGGCAGATGGCCACCACCGGTGTTCCTTCTTCTATAAGAGCCAAGGTGCCATGCTTTAGCTCCCCCGCCGGCATGCACTCGGCGTGAATATAGGAAATCTCCTTAAGCTTGAGCGCCCCCTCAGCCGCTATCGCCAGGTTGAGCCCCCTTGCCATGTAATAGAAATTGTTCTTATTTTTCATTCTTCGGGCTAGCTTCTTAAGCTTCTCATCGTTAAGGTTGTCTCCAATTTGCCTTGCGACCTGTTCTAGTTTTTCGATGCCTTCCTCCAGTTTACCCATCAGGGCAAAGGCCAGCATATAGAAGATCACCAATTGGCAAAGGAAGGACTTTGTTGCGGCGACACCTATCTCTGGTCCACAATTGAGGTAGATGGCCCGATCGCTGATCCTAGTGAGCAAAGAGCCCACAACATTGATGATGGAGAAAACCCTTGCCCCCTTAGCTTTCGCCCTTTTCACCCCCTCGATGACATCGGCTGTCTCCCCGCTCTGGGAGATAGCGATGACCAGGGTATCCTCGGCGATGGAATCGCAAAAATATTGAAATTCGGAGGCGGTGACAACATCGCAAAGCTTCCCGGCGAGCCTAGAGAATAGATAGCTGGCGAGGAGTGCCACATGGCGGGAGGTGCCGCAGGCGGTGATCACAACCCGCCTTGCCTCCCATATCTCCTTGGCAAATTCCATAATCAGCTTTCTATCCTGTATTAAGGCACGGCGCATCGCCTCAGGCTGCTCCAATATCTCCTTGAGCATGAAGAAATCGTAGCCCTTTTTGCTCGCTTCCTCCCATTGCCAATCAACCCTTTGCGATTTTTTCCTAATCTCCTCCCCTTCCCTATTGAGGAAGAAAGCGCCATCTCTTGTTAATGAAACAAGCTCGCCCTCCTCAAGGAAAACCACCTCATTGGTTCGATCCAAAAAGGATAGGGCGTCGCTGGCCACGAAATATTTCCCATCATCCAGTCCCACGATAAGAGGGCTGTCTTTGCTTGTTGCCACTATCTTCTCCGGCTCCCTTGAGGAAACCACCACCAGGGCATAGGAGCCCCGTAGCTCCCCAACCGCTTTAAGAAGAGCCTTTTCCAGGGAAGCGCCAGCCTCCATATAATCCTCGATGAGATGGCAGATCACTTCGGTGTCGACCTCAGAGGCAAATCTATGCTTCCCCACCAAGGCAGCGCGAAGCTCCTGGTAGTTCTCGATGATGCCGTTGTGCACCACCGCTATTTGTTTTTTGCAGTCGAAATGGGGATGGGCATTTATGCGATCGGCTCTGCCATGGGTCGCCCAGCGAACGTGGCCCACCGCTATCTTCCCCGGCAGTCGGTCCAAGCGATGTTTCCTCTGCACATCGGTTATCTTCCCCGCATCCTTCCTAAAATGGATCTTGCCATCGCAGATGCTAACCATACCCGCGGAGTCATATCCACGATATTCCAGTTTGATCAGCGCCTTGAGCACCACCGGAGCCGCCGGCTCATCCCCAATAAATCCAACTATCCCGCACATTTCTTTTTCGAACTTTCCCCCTATTTCAGTCTGACCCCACTCTCATTTCGATAACCTTATTTTGGGTGTCAAGCAAGATGATTCTGTTTGGCTCGAGGTCATGGGCTAACATAACATGAGAGCCCACAATAGAATTGGGGCCGATTCTAGCCCCGGGCATGATGCTGACATTGATCCCAGTTTTTGAATCGGCGCCCATTATCACCCCCAGCTTTTCCAACCCCGTATCTATGGTCTCATCGCCGCTCCTAATTTTGACCTCCCTCTCATCGAAACGAAGGTTAGCGGTTATCGTTCCCGCGCCAAAGGAGCAGCGGTCAGCGATTACGGAATCGCCAATGTAGTTTCGATGAAACCAGCATCCATCCCCGATATAGGAGTGCTTGATCTCGGTGGAGAATCCCACCACGCAGTTCTCACCGATATGAGAGCGATCCCGAATCAGCACACTGTTCCCGATCACCGAGTTTTTCCCTATATAGCAAGGCCCTCTGATCACCGCGTTCTCCAGAACGGTGACGCCCTCATCGATAATCACATCGCCCTCGATGGTAGCCCTCTCCGAGATCTTCGCTGTTTTTGCAATGCCCCCTTTGCTGCGACCCAGGAAATGCTCCATCACGGCAAAGATGTGCCACGGATATTTGATGGGACCCCAGAAATCGCCATAATCCACCAGTTTCAATTTGTGCCCCTTTTTGATCATGCCCTCCAAAGCCTGCTCATAGGCATCATCCCTTGTGCTTTCTACCTCCAGGCAGTGGAAAAGGGCCTGGGCATCGCTATGAAGATGAACCACCATGTTCACCACATCGCTGGGCCTCTCCCCCCTCTCGGGCTTTTCCACGATGTGTTGAATCTCCCTTTTTTCGTTCACTATCAAATATCCACCGGGGAAGTATTTCTCGACCTTTGCGCCGAGTATATAAGAGGTTGCCGATTCTTTTTTTCGTTCTTTAAGAATGGCGCTGTAGGCTGATTTCTCGAAGACATCGCTGGGGTTAACCACAAGGATCTCGCCTTCAAGGAGGTTTTGGGCGCTTTTGAGAGCACCAGCCATCCCCGATGGCTCCCTTTGGGTGGCAAGATCGATGCCAGTGCTGGAGAATTTTCCAACGATCTCGCTCAATCTCTCGATGTTTTGCTGATTTCCTACGATGACAATGTCATTAAGCCCGGCAGCCAAAGCTTGCTCAATCTGGTGCTCGAGCAAAGTCCTCCCCAGAAACTTGAGCAGGAACTTATCCTCGGTAATGGGAAACATCCTTTTCCCAGCACCGCCACATAGGAAAACAACTTTCACCCCTCACCTCGATCTTAGTAGATTATTTCGATCCTACGAAAGGCTTCAGCCAGGGGCAAACCCTGGCCCTGTCCTATTTTAGAGGCCCTCCCCTCGATCCACCGTTTCAAATTCTCCGCATGTTGAGCCACCTGGCTGGCGTGACAGTCAAGGGCAGCCAACTTGAGGGAGAGGGTTTCACTTATATCAATAAAGGTATCTGGCTCCTCCGATCCCCAGAGATAGATCTCCTTAACCCTGTGGGGCGACAAACCCTCGGCGATATGCTCGGGGTAAGAAAGGCGATCTCGGGCATAGGGGAAGATGGCATCCAGGGTGACAGTGCCCGTGATCCGATGGTCGCGGTGCCAGAGGTATCTGCGGTAGGGGTCGGTGGTCATCACCACATCGGGGCGGTACTCCCTGATCAGTCGCACTAGCTCACCACGGAAAGAGGAGGTATCCTCCAAAGCTCCGTCGGGGTAGCCGAGAAAGATAACCTCCTTAACCCCCAATGTCTTCGCTGCCTCCCTCTGCTCCCGCTGCCGAATCTGGGCCAGCCTCTCTGGGGTCATCTCTGGATCGGAGCTTCCTTTATCACCGTTGGTGCACACCACATAGACCACCTCTCGCCCCTCCCCGACCCAGGAGGCAATCGTTCCCCCCGCACCGATCTCGGCATCATCGGGATGAGGGGTGACCACCATCACCCTTATCGCTAACTCTGCCATTGGGCGCCATCCTGAAAAGCCATTATATTGGATTGTAGCCGAGTGATGGTTCGGCTACAATAAACCCAAGGGAAATGGAAGCCAATGGAAGCCAAAGGAAGGATTTCACTCCGCAA
>SOJQ01000063.1 GCA_004376075.1 Dehalococcoidia bacterium
TTAGAATGCGTGTTGACAATGTCGGGTGAATCTTCTAAGCTCCGTACCAAAATAGGAGGTGCTATAGCAGCAAACCTTTGACAACCAGCCCCAAACAATTGGCAATGAGTCAGCAGCGTCTAGAATGAGCATTCGATTGTAAGCGGGGAATCTGCACAAGACTGCGTTAATCGAAGTTCAGGAGGTAGGAAAACATGAGTGAGAAGACAGGTTTGATGTCAATTATTCCAAGCGGAAAAGAAATCGGTTTCATGGTTATTAGGGGATTTGGGCTTTTCCTGAGCGTTTCAGGCATGGTTGGCATGACACTCATCCTGGGACCGCTAAACCATATCCTGCAAGACATGGAATTCACCATGGTTTTCGCAAGTAAGCCTCCCACTTTCTTTGCCTGTATGGGGCTTGCCGTGGTAGGAGGCGCTCTGGACTTTTTCGCCAACCTGGGTCTCAAAGGCCTGGAGAAACAGCAGTAGCTTGCCTTCGCAAACCTCGACCGGCCTTCCGTCATGTAGTCCGCAGGCGACGAGGTCTAAGGAGTCATCACGTATTGGAGAAGCACGATGCCTGCTGAGGACAACCGCGGTGAAGGAGTGCCCTTTGACGGTCAGGGCAGCCTTAGAATAGCTCCGGTGCTGGCTGAGGTCACCAGCCCCGAATACCTTTTCAGGTAGCTCTTCACCTCCCTCTTCCGAGGCGGCGGTGACCATCGGGCAAGCCTGGCGTCTATCTCCTCCTTGGACAGTCTGACACTCAGCGTCCTCTGGGGAATATCGAACTCGACCATATCCCCTTCCTCAACCACAGCTATCGGCCCACCTGACATGGCCTCTGGGGATATGTGCCCGATCGCGGCTCCACTGGAGGCCCCGGAGAACCTGCCGTCGGTAATCAGAGCCACGTCACCCTCCAATCCCGCCCCGACTATGGAAAGGGTGGCGACTAGCATCTCCCTGAACCCAGGGCCACCCTTGGGGCCCTCGTACTTGATAACCACCACATCGCCTTTGTTTATCCTGCCTCCCAGAATGGCTTCCACAGCCTCCTCCTCGATATCGAAAACCCGCGCTGGTCCCTCGTGCCTTAGCATCTCGGGTCTCACCGCCGCTTGCTTGACCACCGCCCCCTCCGGAGCCAGGTTTCCATAGAGGATAGCCAGTCCCCCCTCACGATCGTAGGGATCGTCTATACTCCTGATGACCTCCTCCCTGGTACTCTGGGCATCCTCGATGGTCTGTCCTATTGTCTCTCCGCTTACAGTGAGGGCATCGAGGTGAAGCAGGTCTTTCTTAGAGAGCTCCTTCATCACCGCTCCAAGCCCCCCAGCATCATAGAGGTCCTTGATAAAGTAGGGGCCGATGGGGCTGAAGTTGCAGAGGCGGGGCGTAGTCCGACTCATGCGGTCGAAAAGGTCGAGGTCGATATCGACCCCGGCTTCATCGGCGAGGGCCATAAGGTGCAGGATGGTGTTGGAGCTACCCCCGATGGCCATGTCCACCCTGATCGCGTTCTCAAAGGCCTCCCTGGTGAGAATCTGCGCCGGAGTTATCTCCCTTTTCCACAGCTCCATGAGTGCCACCCCTGATCGGTTGGCCAGACCCCGGCGGCGGCCATAGACAGCGGGGATGCAGCTATTCCAGGGCAGTGCGAGCCCCAGAGCCTCGGCCACGCAGGCCATGCTATTGGCGGTGTAGAGCCCGGGGCAGGAACCACATCCCGTAAGCTCAAAGAGGAGGGCACCGGGCCTCTCATCCCCAAAACTCCTGCCGAGCATCGGCCCACCATTGATTACGATCGCAGGCACATCGAGTCTCGCCGCTGCCATCATCATCCCCGGGGTGATCTTGTCACAGCCGGTGACGAGCACCATGGCGTCCAGGCAGTTGGCCAACATCATAGCCTCGATGGAGTCGGCGATGAGCTCCCTGCTGCTCAGGGGGTAGCACATGCCGCCATGTCCGACAGTCAGCCCGTCGCAGATGGCGATGGTGGAAAACTCAAAGGGCGTTCCCCCACCCGAGATAATCCCCTCCCTGGCCGAGGTCGCGATCTCGTCGAGATGAATGTGCCCCGGCACCAGCTCATTCTGGGAGTTGACGATGGCAACCATCGGCCTCTCCATCTCCTCCTTAGTTCGCCCCATGGCCTCAAAGAACATCAATCTGGACCTCACCATATCGCTCCTCACAGCTAAAACCTCCTTCCTCCATTGAAGACGCACCCGTGGTTTTCAAGCATTATAACCCTCAAACTTGGAACTTGAAAGGCCAGCCTCTGTTCGTCAAAGGGTTTGAGGAGGTTTGCCCTCGCATCGGCAATTGAGGATGTATCCGTGGGCTAGGGCTTCGAGGCTTGTGGTGGAAACGAGACTTTGGAGAGTCAAGCGGTCTATATTGAACTTTACCATGCCCTACGGCACGGATTTAGCTTCAAAGTGGGCGGTACTGGACTTGAACCAGTGACCTCTTGCGTGTGAAGCAAGCGCTCTCACCACTGAGCTAACCGCCCCAAATCGTATCTATGTTAATTACAAAATCCCTATTTGTAAAGACGGACCTGATCTCAAGGCAGTCTTGTTCCCCAAATAAAATTTAATGCGTTCGCCCTGAGCCTGTCGAAGGGCCGTTCATGGTTCGACACGCTCACCACGAACGGCATCTGGCATATCTATTTTCATGATTCGCTGGTGAGCGCCTGCCCTTCAGGGCTTGCTGCCGACTGGGGACC
>SOJQ01000060.1 GCA_004376075.1 Dehalococcoidia bacterium
AAATACGGTAAGGCTTATGGTGGAAGTGACCCTGAGCTGATCGAGGGAGATATTCATCTCGGGGGGGCAGAAAAAATACTGATTAAGCTAAATCTAATCTCCATCGCCAGGCCGCTGGCCATCACCCATATCGAAGCGGTGAGGGCGCTCCTCGACTTCCTCCAGGAGCGTACCTCGTGCCGGATTATCATCGGGGAGGGAACAGGTATAGGGTCGCCTGACACGATGACAGCCTTCAGGCGCTTGGGATATTTCAACCTTAGTGAGCGATATAATGTCCGATTCGTAGATTTAAATATCGATGAAGAGTCACCCGTCGAGATTCTCGATTCCCAGCTAAGGCCTTTGACCGTGAGGCTGGCGAAGAGCGTGGTCGATGCCGATTATCGCATCTCGCTTTGTCCCCCGAAAACCCATGATTGCGTTATCATCACCGCTGCGCTGAAGAATATGCTGGTGGACAGCCTGAGGCGCAAAGAGAATGCAGTTACAGCAAAGCTCGCCTCCCTTGCCAACCTGATACGACTGAGAACATCGCCCTCCCTCTGGGGAAGGCTAGCCGCTCGCTGGATCATGATGAGCGAAAACGATAAGCTCAAGATACATCAGGGCTGCCCTGCGATAAACCTGAACCTCTATAAACTGGCCAGGATCATCCCACCCCATCTTTCGGTGATCGATGGATTTGAGGCTATGGATGGGAACGGGCCTACCGAGGGGGAAAAGGTCGATCTCCGAGTCACTTTGGCGAGCACAGATTTTGTCGCCTGCGATAGCGTAGCGGCGAGGCTCATGGGTTTTGACATCGCCAACATTGGCTATCTCTGCTATTGTCATCAGGGAGGCCTGGGACAAGGAGACATCTCAAGAATTGAGGTCATCGGGGAGAGCATCGAGGCCTGCGCTCGAACCTTCAAGCCCCATCCCAGCTTCCAGAGACAGCTAAACTGGCATATCCCCGATGTGGAAAATTATCTTTAAGGAAGTTTGAAATTGGAGCAAAGACAAGAGGGCATTGCCGTAGAGTATGCCGGATTCTGGATGAGACTGGGGGCATATCTTATCGATGGGATAGCTCTATGGCTTGTAGGCTCGATTCTAGGCTTTATCGTGGGCCTTTTTATGTTTCCCTTTGTATTTTGGGCCTGGGCACCCGTTGCAGACCATATGATGGCATATCACCCCCTGTGGTTCTTCACCAGGGCGGCGTGGTCCCTATTCTGGCTCATAATCCCCGCCGCTTATTTCATCTGTTTCTGGGCCCTAAGGGGTGAGACCCCGGGAATGATGGCGCTAAGGATAAGGGTGATCGGCACCGATGGCTCCCCTGTAGATTGGGGCGCAGCCGTGGTGAGATTTTTAGGCTATATCATCTGCTGGGTCACCGCGGGGCTTCTCTTCCTTTGGGTCGCCTTCGATGGTCGCAAGCAAGGGATCCATGACAAGATCGCCGATACCTATGTGATAATACTGCCGCGAAAACGAGCGATATTGCCCGAAACCCATGAAAGAGGCTGAAATGAGCGACACCGTTCGCGTTCGCTTCGCCCCCAGTCCCACGGGCATCCCCCATGTGGGCAACATTAGAACCGCCCTTTTCAACTGGCTCTTCGCCAGGCATCACGGCGGAAGGTTCATCGTGCGCATCGAAGACACCGATGTCACCCGCAAGGTTGAGGGCGCTGTAGAGGCGATCCTCGATAGCCTGCGCTGGCTGGGCCTGGACTGGGATGAGGGCCCGGAGGTAGGTGGCGACTATGGCCCCTATTTTCAGTCGCAGCGCCTGGAGATATATCAAGAGATTGCACAGCGCCTGGTGAAGCAGGGGGATGCCTACCTTTGCTACTGCTCCGCGGAGCGCCTTGAGGAGATGAGAAGGGAGCAGGTGCGGAGAAAGCAGCCCCCCGGCTACGACCGCCGCTGTCGCCAGCTCAGCCAAAAGAAGCGGGTGGAGCTTGAGGCTCAGGGCATCACCCCGGTGGTTCGCTTCAAAACGCCCTTAGCAGGGCAGATCAGGTTCCAGGACCTGATCCGTGGCGAGGTGATCTTCGAGAGTGAGACGATAGATGATTTTGTGTTACTGAAGTCCGATGGCTACCCCACCTATCACCTTGCCAATGTAGCCGACGATCACCTGATGAAGATCTCCCATGTTCTCAGGGCAGATGAATGGCTCTCAAGCACCCCTCGTCACATCCTGCTCTACGATGCCTTAGGATATGAGCCACCGCAGTTTGCCCACCTCCCGATGATTCTGGGAAGCGACCGCGCCAAATTGAGCAAGCGTCATGGCGCCACATCGGTTATCGAGTATCGAAACCAGGGATACCTGCCACAGGCTATGGTGAACTTTCTTGCCCTATTGGGCTGGTCTCTGGATGATAGGACCGAGATCATGAGCCGAGAGGAACTGGTTAGAAGCTTTTCTATCGAGCGCATCGGCAAGACCGGGGCCATCTTCAGCCTGGAGAAGCTTGGCTGGATGAATGGTGTCTACCTGCGCCAGTTGAGTATCGAGGAGCTGGTGGAGCAGGCGATGCCCTTTCTGGAGGCGGGGCTGCCCAGGAGTGTCAAGCGCCCTGTCTCCCGGGACTACGTGCGCCAGATAGCGCCCCTCATTCAGGAGCGAATGAGAACTCTAAAGGAAGGTGCAGAGCTTGCCGACTTATTCTTCATTGATGAACTGGATTACAATTCTGATCTGCTCCTGGAGAGGGGGATG
>SOJQ01000113.1 GCA_004376075.1 Dehalococcoidia bacterium
GGAAAAGGTTCGCCGCCTGTTGAGCTACCTTCCCCAGAATAATATGGAGGAGCCCCCTATGGTGGAGGTCACCGATGATCCCAATAGAATGGATGAGGAGCTTCTCTACACCGTTCCCGAGGATGCCGCTAAAGCCTACAATATGAAGGAGGTCATCTGGAGGGTGATGGATAACGGCGAATTCTTCGAGGTCCATGAGAACTATGCCCCCAACATTATCGTGGGCTTCGCCAGGCTCGATGGGCGCTCCGTGGGCATCGTGGCCCAGCAGCCCTCCATATCGGCAGGGTGTCTCGATATTGACGCCTCAGATAAGGCGGCTCGCTTTATTCGCTTCCTCGATTGCTTCAACATCCCCATAATCACCTTCTGTGATGTCCCTGGATATATGCCCGGCGTCGATCAGGAATATGGGGGTATTATCAGACATGGCGCCAAGTTGCTCTACGCCTATTCTGAGGCAACCGTCCCCAAGGTTACCGTTATCACCAGAAAAGCCTATGGCGGAGCATATATAGCAATGAGCAGCAAGCACCTCAGGGGCGACATCAACTATGCCTGGCCCACTGCGGAGATCGCAGTGATGGGGCCCGATGGTGCGGTGAATATCATCCACCGAGATACCATCCAAAAATCGGAGAACCCCGATGAGACCAGAAACAGGCTTGTCGCTGAGTATCAAGAGAAGTTCGCCAATCCTTATGTAACAGCGGCCAGGGGCTACATTGACGATGTGATCGACCCAAGGGGGACACGCCCCAAGCTGATCAAAGCCCTGGAAATGCTGCAAAATAAGCGGGATACCCTTCCCGCCAAGAAGCATGGTAACATCCCGCTTTAAAGGAGGAGGATGAGCAATAAAGGGGGTGTCATGGCGGCCATCATGTCTGCCATTGATCAGCTAGAGGAGGAAGAGGCGATGGCCATGGCGGCTATGCCGTTGCCACCGCCTCGCCCCGGGCTCAGCCCTTGGAAATATCAGGGACTGAATGAAATAATGAGCATGCGCATATTGTGGCAGCTAAGAATGGGAAGAGGGGCAAGCTCACCGAAGAAGGAGATAGTGGCATGAGCACAGAGGATAGGAACCCGCTCAAAATCACCGATACCACCTTTCGCGACGGACACCAATCGTCCCTAGCGACGAGGATGCGTACCGAAGATATGGAGGCTATCGCCGCTGAGATGGACAAGGCAGGATTTTACTCCATGGAGGTATGGGGGGGAGCTACCTTCGATGTCCCTACCAGGTTCCTCAACGAAGACCCCTGGGAGAGGCCTCGCCTCCTGAAAAGGCTGATGCCCAACACCCCCCTTCAGATGCTGCTTCGGGGGCAGAACCTCGTCGGCTATCGCCACTACCCCGATGATGTGGTGAGAGCCTTCGTCCACAAAGCAGCAGAGGTGGGCATCGATATCTTCCGCGTCTTCGATGCGGTGAACGATGAGCGAAATTTCGAGGCCCCCTTTAAGGCGATCAAGGAATGTGAAAAGCATATCCAGGGGACACTTTGCTACTCGCTTACCGAGCGCAAATTGGGGGGACCGATCTACAACATTGATTATTATGTCAACAAGTCGCTCATCCTCCAGGATATGGGTGCCGATAGCATCTGCATCAAGGATATGGCTGGCCTCGCCGCCCCTTATGACGTCTATGAGCTGATCAAAGCCCTTAAGGCGGCGTTGAGGGTGCCCGTCCAGTTCCATACCCACTATACCAGTGGCATGGCTTCGATGAGCTGTCTCAAAGCTGCCGAGGCTGGGGTGGACATTATCGATACCGCCCTTGCCCCCTTCGCCCTCCGCTCCTCCCAGCCGGCTGTGGAGCCCATCGTGGTTGCCCTCGAAGGTACCCCCAGGGATACCGGACTTGATCTGGCCCATCTCTTTAAGCTAGGGCAGTATATTGAGTCCATTGCCCCTAAATATCGCGATTTCCTGGACACCACGAGGATGTCGGTTATCGACATCGGGGTGTTGATGCACCAGGTCCCCGGTGGCATGACCACTAACCTGGTGGCTCAGCTAAGGGAGGCTGGCGCCCTGGATAGAATCGATGAGGTCTACGCTGAGCTCCCCATAACCCGCAGGGAGCTGGGCTATCCCCCCTTGGTTACCCCTACCAGTCAGATTGTGGGCATTCAAGCGGTGCAGAACGTCCTTATGGGCAGATACAAGATGATCCCCAAGGAAGTGAGGGATTATGTATACGGCCTCTACGGCAAGTCTCCAGCACCTGTCGATCCCGAGGTGCAAAAGATCGTCCTCAAGGGTTATGAGCGCGGCGAGGAGCCGATCACCTGTCGCGCCGCAGACATACTGGAGCCGGAGCTAGAGAAAGCAAAGGGGGCTACTGAAGACATCGCCAAGGAGATCGGCGATGTGCTCATCTATGCCCTCTATCCCACCACAGGGATGCGCTTCCTTAAATGGAAATATGGCCTGGAGGAACCACCCCCTGAGACGAAAGCAAAGACCCTGGCGGATGTGAAGCGAGAGGATGAGCTCATCGCCAAAGCGAAAGCGGGCAAGCTTGTGGAGAAGGTGGAGAAACCAGTCCCGCCTAAGGGGCCAGGGCTTCGAGTTTACAATGTCTTTGTCGGGGATGAGTATTACCAGGTAGAGGTGGAGCCGACTGGCGGGGGGCACGTTGCCACTATAAATCGACCTCGTGCTAGCGCGGCACCGCCAAAACTGGCGGATCCTATAGCTCCCAGGGAGGCCAAGGTGGCAGCGGCGGTGGCTGTGGAGGGGGCTGTTCTAGCACCGATGCCCGGAATAGTCATCAGATACGAGGTGGAGGTGGGGCAACAGGTCAAAGCGGGCGATACCGTGGTCATCTTGGAGGCGATGAAGATGGAGTCCGCCCTCCCCTCCCCTATCGATGGCACGGTCAGGGAGTTGAGATTCAAACCAGGGGATCGGGTGGCAAAGGATGATGTGTTAGCGGTGATTGGTTAGCCATGGGGAAAACCCTCGCTGAGAAGATACTGAGCGAAAATTCGGGGGTCGATGCACAAGCTGGAGATATCGTCATTGCCAAGGTCGACCTCGCCTTCCTCCAGAACGGTACCGGACCCCTGGCACTGAGGCAACTTCCAGCGAGCGGCCTTGATAGGGTGGCAAACCCAGAGAGGGTGATCTTCTTCCTGGACCACGCTGCGCCCAGCCCATCTCGGGAGCTTTCCAACGATCACCTCATCTTGCGCGACTTCGCCACCAGGAGCGGTGCCCAGCTTTGCGACATCGGGGAGGGCATTTGCCACCAGCTTATCGTGGAATCCTATGCCAATCCCGGCGAGGTAATCGTCGGCGCCGACTCCCATACCGTGACCGCAGGGGCATTGGGTGCCTTCGCCACGGGTATGGGCTCCACCGATGTCGCCATCGCCATCGCCCTGGGAAAGACCTGGCTCAGAGTGCCGGAGAGCTTTAGGGTGGTTGTTAGTGGCAGCTTCGAAAAGGGGGTCTATGCCAAAGATTTGATGCTTCACCTTATCGGGAGCATCGGTGCCGATGGCGCCACCTATAGATCGCTGGAGTTTTGTGGAGAGACCGTGGAAAAGATGAGCATGTCGGAGCGTTTCACTTTAGCTAATATGGCGGTGGAGGCAGGGGCAAAGGCAGGGCTCTTCCCCTCCGATGAGACCACCCACCGCTATCTTGAGTCTCGCGGTCGCGGCGATAAATTTCGTGCTGTTGGCCCCGACCCTGATGCTAACTACGAACAAATCATTGAAATCAATGTTGCAGGCCTGGAGCCCACTGTTTCCATGCCCCACTCTGTAGATAAAATCGCCCTGGCAAAAGAGCTAAAGGGCGAAAGGATCCAGCAGGTTTTCATCGGCACCTGCACCAACGGTCGCCTTTATGATTTCGCAGTAGCTGCGGCAATCCTCAAAGTGAAAAGACGCTATCCCGCCACCAGGTTGATCATCGCCCCAGCCTCGAGAGAGGTGCTTATACAGGCGATGGCTTTCGGATATATTCAAACCTTCCTTGAGGTGGGGGCAGTGCTTCTTCCCCCAGGTTGTGGCGCCTGCGTGGGGGTGCATCAGGGGGTCCTTGGCGATGGGGAGCGCTGCCTCTCCACGGCAAACCGCAATTTCAGGGGGCGCATGGGTAATCCCGAGGCTTTCATCTACCTGGGGAGCCCAGCTACCGCCGCCGCCACTGCTATCGCTGGGGAGATCATCGACCCTAGGGAGATGCTTTAAATGAAGGGAGGCTTAATAAAATGAGAAGCGCAGTAGCTCTTGGTGTAGCTTTGGGCGTAGCGTGTGGCCTCTATTTGTTTTCGATTGGTTTGGTCGCCGCTTACGTCGACTGGGGAAGGGAGTTTGTTGATGTCATTGGCTCAGTCTATGTTGGCTACGAGGCGACACTGGTGGGTAGCTTCATTGGTCTAGGCTGGGGCTTTGTAGACGGGTTTATCGGCGGGTTTATCATAGCCTGGATCTATAAGTGGCTGGCCGGGAAAAAATAGAAGCTGAGAAAGCTGGCTTAGATGCTTAGGGCAAGAGCCTTCAAGTTCGGCGATAATATCTCCACCGATGACATCACACCGGGAAGGTGGTTCCACCTGAGGAGCAATTTGCCTGAGCTGGCGAAGCATCTCATGGAGGATGTCGACCCCAGCTTCGCTTCCAGGGTGAAGCCTGGCGATTTCATTGTGGCCGGCAAAAACTTTGGGCTGGGCTCAAGTCGAGAGCACGCCGCCGTCATCATCAAGATGGCTGGGGTGAGCGCCATCCTGGCAAAGTCGGCGGCAAGAATATTCTTTAGAAATGCCATCAATGTGGGTCTCCCTCTTCTTATATGTGATACCGATAGGATAGGCGATGGGGATGAACTGGAGGTCGACCTCGAGGGGGGCAGGGTCAGGGATATTACCAATGGAGCGGAGCTCCCCTTGGGAAAATTCCCCGATGTGATGCTCAGGATCCTTGAGGAGGGCGGGCTTATCCCTTATATTAAGAAGTATGGAGACTTTGAGATTCGGTCTTAGAAAGGAGGTGCCTTGGCCTATACCATTACCCTGATCCCCGGCGATGGCATCGGTCCTGAGGTTACCGATGCTGCGGTAAGGGTTCTTGAGGCCACAGGGGTTGAATTCCACTGGGAACTGGCTTTCGCTGGCGATCGGGCCCAAGATATGTATGGCACCCCTCTCCCCAACTATCTCCTCGACTCGATAAGGAGAAACAGGGTAGCCCTTAAAGGACCGATAACCACTCCTGTGGGCTCAGGCTTTCGAAGCGTGAATGTGGCGCTGAGAAAGGAGTTGGACCTCTATGTCTGCCTTCGCCCCTGCAAGAGCTATCCCGGAGCTCCTTCACTTTACCCGGATGTGGACATTGTAGTGGTGCGAGAAAATAGCGAAGACCTCTATATGGGGATCGAGTATCGGAGGGAGACACCTGAGGCAGCAAGGCTTGTCCGCTTCATCGCTGAGGAGAGCGGGGATAGGGTCAAGGAGGATTCGAGCTTTAGCATCAAGGCGATCTCCCAGAGCGCCTCTAGAAGAATAGTGCAGTATGCCTTCGAGTATGCAAGAGCCAATGGTCGGAGGAAGGTGACCGCAGTTCATAAGGCAAACATCATGAAGTATACCGACGGCCTTTTTCTCTCCACCGCCTCCGAGGTCGCCAGGGATTACCCCGATATTGAGTTTGAAACCATAATTGTCGATAGCCTTTGTATGCAGCTAGTGAGGTTCCCACAGCGCCATGACGTCCTCGTCCTCCCCAATCTCTACGGTGATATCGTCTCTGAGCTCTGTGCCGGTCTTATCGGTGGCCTTGGGCTAGCCCCGGGAGCCAACATTGGGGATGACATCGCTGTCTTCGAACCGACCCACGGCAGCGCCCCTAAATACGCCGGTCAAAACAAGGTGAACCCCATGGCGATGATGCTCTCAGGGGTGCTGATGCTGCGCTACCTCGGTGAGAAGGAGGCCGCCGATAAGGTCGAGAACTCCATAGCACAGGTTGTCGTTGAGGGGAGCTCGCTTACCTACGATATGAAGCCTGATCGCAACGATCCCACAGTGGTGGGCACCTCCCAGGTGGCTGATGCGGTAATAAAAAAACTGAGGGAGTAAGGAAATGCGAAAAAAAGTTACCATTGTCGGTGCAGGAAATGTGGGCGCCTCTTGCGCTCAGCGGATCGCTGAGAAGGGGCATGCCGACGTGGTGCTGGTGGACATCATCGAGGGGATACCTCAGGGCAAAGCCCTGGACATGCTCCAGAGCGGACCAGTTGTTGCCTCCGATTCCCGACTCATCGGCACCAATAGCTATGAGGAGACGCAAGATTCCGACATCGCCATCATCACCTCAGGGGTGCCAAGAAAGCCGGGGATGAGCCGCGATGACCTGCTTCTCACCAATGTGGAGATCGTAAAAGGGGTCACCGAGAGCGTGATGAAATATTCCCCCAACTGCATCATCATCATAGTTACCAACCCCCTGGATGCCATGGCTCAACTGGCGCTTCATGTGAGCAAGTTGCCCAGAAGTCGCGTCATCGGTATGTCTGGCATCCTCGATACCACCAGGTTCAGAACCTTCCTCGCCATGGAGCTGGACGTCTCGGTGGAGGACATCTCCGCCTGCGTGTTGGGGGGACATGGCGACACCATGGTACCTATCCCCAGACTTACCACCGTGGGTGGCGTCCCCGTAACCGATATCCTGCCCCAAGAGACCATCGACCGCATTGTCAACCGCACCATAAAAGGCGGTGGCGAGATCGTCAGTCTCTTAAAGGCGGGGAGCGCCTACTACGCCCCATCAGCGGCAGTGGCTCAAATGGTGGATTCAATAATCCTCGATAAGAAGAGGATCCTCCCTTGCGCCGCCTATCTGGAAGGCGAATATGGCATCGAGGGCGTATTTGTTGGCGTGCCGGTAAAGCTGGGCATGAGAGGGATCGAGCAGATCATCGAGATAAAGCTCACCCCTGAGGAGGATGCCGCACTGAAGAAATCGGCGGAGGCGGTGAGGGAGCTGGTCGAGGTGATGAAGCTGCGGTGATGCAGTAAAAGGATGCATATGAGGGAGATCAGTTCGAAAAAAGTGACGGAAACGGTGGCTCGCCTCTGTCAGGAGGCAAATTTTGTTCTAGGAGATGATGTCCTAGATGTCTTGAGGAGGGCGAGGGAGAGCGAGGAGTCCCCTTTGGGGCGTCAGGTCTTAGAGCAAATTCTGGAGAATGCCCGCATCGCCAAAGAGGAGAAAATCCCCCTTTGTCAGGATTGTGGCACCACGGTGGTCTTCCTTGAGGTGGGTCAGGATGCCCATATCACCGGCGGTGATCTATATGCCGCTGTGGAAGAGGGAGTCCGCCAGGGCTATAGCCAAGGCTATCTTCGCAAGTCCATAGTGAGCCAGCCCTTTTCGGCAAGGGTGAATACTAAAGATAACACCCCCTCGATAATTCACGTGGAAATGGTGGTGGGCGATAGTCTCCACATTACGGTGATGCCTAAGGGCGGCGGCAGCGAGAATATGAGTCGCCTCGCCATGCTCAAGCCCGCCGAGGGTCGCCGCGGCGTCATCGACTCCGTAGTTAAAGCTGTGGAGGAGGCAGGGAGCAATCCCTGCCCCCCGGTCATCGTCGGCGTGGGAATTGGAGGGACAGCAGATAAGGCAATGATCCTGGCAAAGAAGGCGCTCCTGCGCAAGGTGAGGGAGCCCAATCCAGACCCTGAGATCGCGGAGCTGGAGAGGGAGATCCTGGAACGAGTTAATAGCTTGGGCATTGGACCGGAGGGCTTTGGTGGAAGGACCACCGCCCTGGCGGTACATGCCGAGGTCTTTCCCACCCACATCGCCAGCCTCCCGGTAGCGGTCAACCTGCAATGCCACAGCGCCCGGTACAAGGAGGCAAGGCTTTAGAAATGAGAATCGAGATCTCAGCCAAAAGGCTCCACAGCGATTTTGTGAAGAAGGTTGAGGAGATCAGCGGTGAAACTCTGCCCTCCTGCTACCAGTGTGGCAAGTGCTCGGCGGGATGTCCCATGTCCTTCGCCATGGACCTCCTCCCCAATCAAATCATCCGCCTGGTACAACTGGGGCTGGAGGAGGACATCGCCAACTCAAAAACCATCTGGTTCTGCGCCTCCTGCCTCACCTGCTCCGTTCGCTGCCCCCGAGGGGTGGACCTCTCCAGGATAATGGAGGCTTTAAGGCTTATCACTATGAGGAAAAATATCGATTATGTAAAAATATCGGCGATTCCGGGGGAAATTATTGCCGAACTTCCCCAGATAGCTTTGGTCAGTAGTTTCAGGAAGCTCACCGCCTGAGGGGAAAGGATGGACCTAAGTTACTATCCGGGGTGCACCTTAAAGACCAAGTCAAAAAATCTGGAGGATTCCGCCATCGCCTCCATGACCGCCTTGGGGATCAATCTAGTGGAGCTCCCCAGGTGGAACTGCTGTGGCACAGTATATTCTTTGGCCGATGACGACCTGGTGCATCATCTAGCCCCACTTCGCAATCTCATTCGAGTGAAAGAAGAGGGAAATAGCAGTGTGGTTACCCTGTGTTCCTTTTGCTATAACACCCTGAAAAGGGCTAACCTGCTGATAAAGAACGACCAGGAGAAGAGGAATACCATCAATAGTTTCATGGAAGAAGAGATAGATTATAAGGGGGAGGTTGAGGTGGTCCATCTTTTGCAGGTATTAAGGGATGAAATAGGCTGGGAAGGCATCTCCGAGAAGGTGGTGGTTCCCCTTCAAGGGTTGAAGGTGGCCCCCTACTATGGCTGCACCCTGCTCCGCCCCCAGGAGGCAGCTATAGACCAGGTGGAAAGGCCCACCATATTGCAGCGATTGCTTCAAAGCCTGGGTGCTGAGGTGGTAGATTTCCCCTTTGCCACCGAATGCTGCGGCTCCTTCCAGATAGTAGGTAATCCGGAATTTGTGCTCGATTGTGCCTGGAATATATTAAGCTCAGCGCTGAGGCGGGGGGCAGAGGCCCTGGTTGTTAGCTGCCCCATGTGCGATTTCAATCTTGGTCAAAGGCAAAGGGAGCTAAGAAATAGATATAGCGAATTCAGGGAGATGCCCATCCTCTATTTCACCCAGCTTCTCGCCCTCTCCTTAGGACTCGGTGCCGAGGTTTGCCGATTCGAGCTCAATTATATAGACCCTCGACCTCTTCTGAAGGATAAGAAATTAATTCCTTAGGTGGCGAAATGGAAGTAGGAGCTGTTCTTGACAAGGTTGATAGCATAATAGACAGCTACAAGGGTGAAGAGGAGCTACTCATATCCCTGCTCCAAGATATTCAGGCTGAGTGCAATTATCTTCCCAGAGAGGCGCTAATTAAAGTCAGTGAAAGGCTGGATGTCTCCTTGAGCCAGGTTTTCAGTGTAGCCACATTCTTTAAGGCCTTCAGTTTAAAACCAAGAGGACGCCACATTATTAATGTCTGCCTTGGCACAGCCTGCCACGTGAGGGGAGGAAAGGGCATTCTAGCGAAGATAGAGAGAGATTTAGGCATTGAAGCAGGCGAGCCAACCCAAGACCTTCGATTTACTTTAGAAACTGTGCGCTGTGTCGGTTGCTGCAGCTTAGCCCCGGTGATGGTGATAGACGAGGAAACTCATGGGCGTCTGAGCCAGGAGAAGGTGCCTAGAATACTGGAAAATTATCGGTAAAAGGCGGCAAATGAGGATAAGGACGTTAGCGGACCTGCAACAGGTAAAGGACAAGGGTCTAAAGTCACTTTACCCCGATAAGACAAAAATCGCTATAGGTATGTCTACTTGCGGGCTGGCT
>SOJQ01000021.1 GCA_004376075.1 Dehalococcoidia bacterium
ATTTTTGGAGCGGGCGAAGGGATTCGAACCCTCGACGTCTTGCTTGGGAAGCAAGTACTCTACCGCTGAGTTACACCCGCCTTAACCATATCTATGAGTGCCCAGAATGCCGAGCAAAACCCAACGAAGCAAGCACTCTTTTTTCTCTACTATCACCTCCTCTCCCTTCTCTTGGATTTGTGTGTCTCAGGCTTGTTGCTCTGAGCCTTCACTTGTCTCTTCTGAAGGAGCCCTTTCATGCGAAACCAAGACGGCGTTCGATAACCTTTCATAGCGAGTTCCCAACCTTTTACCTAACTCGGAGGCTAACTACTCCTCTTCTCCCCCTCTATTTTCTCCACTATCGCCTCCTCAAGCCACTCCCCTAGGGTCTTCTTCTGGGTGACAGCAGCAACACGGGCTTGGTGGAGAATCTTCAAGTCTACCCTGATGCTGGTGTTGGGCTTCCTACCTGTTCTTGGTCTCCCTGTCCTCACAGCATTATTGTAAGAGATGTAATACCAAAAATCAAGCGGTTTTAGGCTGACCTTCAGTAGATTTTAGTGAACTGATTTATCTACCTCGTGCTTTTCTTTGTGCCATGATAGGGCTTAAAATAGCAACGAGGCTGACATGGGCAAGATCAAAGTAGTTTCCTTCGATGTAGAGAGCACACTGCTGACCCCAGACTTTAGCCAAGCTGTTTGGTATGAGGGGATTCCGTCTCTTTATGCCGAAAAGAACGGAATTAGCTTTGAAGAGGCGAGGGCAATGGTTGTGAAAGAGTATCAAGAGGTGGGTGACCAGAGGAGGGAGTGGTATGACATCAAATACTGGTTTGAACGCTTCCAGCTTGGCGATTACCAGGCATTGTTGGAGGGTTACAAGCATCGCGTGTCGTGCTACCCAGAGGTAATGGAGGTGTTGTCTTCCCTCAGCAAGGAATACACGCTCATCGTTGTTTCCAGTTCCACAAGAGAATTTTTGCCATACTTGCTGGCTGAAATTGAGGGACACTTCGCTAGGGTGTTCTCCTCCGTCTCAGACTATGGTCAGCTCAAGACCCCAGCGTTCTACCTCAAGGTGTGCCAAGGGATGGGCATCCTTCCCTGTGAAATGGCTCATGTAGGGGATAGCTGGCAGTTTGATTTTCTTGCTCCAAAGGAAGCTGGAATCGAGGCTTTTCACCTCAATAGGGGAGGGTATGCAAAGAATGATAAGTCACTAACAAGCCTTGCTGATTTGGAGGCGAGATTGCTGGGCAGGTAGAACAACGCTTCTGGGGGTTGAGGCGAGTAGCCTTTCCGAGAACGGATCACCTTGTTGCTAGAAGGGCTATGCCGGGCCCCTTTCTTTTTTCCTCAGATGATAGATATATAGTATTTAGCCCTTTTGTGGAATTTGGCTATAGTGGGGAACTCTTGAGAAGGGATTTGCCTCTTGGGGGAATAAGGGGTAACAAATCGCCCAATTGTTGAATGTTCATGGCCAAGAACAGCGCAATAGAGCGGGATCCAAGACCGTTTGTAATATGAGAATTATTCTTCTAGGTTCATCTGTCACTTTCCCAACGAGTCTCCAACCAAGCTTCCGACATAATCGGCTATAGCTGGGGAGGCTGTCAGACTGTGGGACTCAATCCCGATGAGGATGACCTACCTGCACTAACTCAAGACGGCTATGGCCCAAATATCCCCTGGACTGGCTGCCCTCCGTCTAAAGCTCGATTTCTTTGAGGTCCTCGGCCACCAACAGCTGGGGCTCGGTTAGGGCCTGAACCTCCTCCGCGCTCCAGCCGGGGGCGACTTCCCTCAGCACCAGCCCATGGGGGGTGACCTCAATAACCGCCACATCAGTGACGATGAGGTCAACGCACTCCTTGGCGGTCAGGGGATAGTCGCACTCCCTGACGATCTTGGGCTGGCCGTCTCTGGTGGTGTGCCCCATGGCCACGATCACCCTCTTTGAGCCCACCGCCAGGTCCATGGCGCCGCCGATGTTGCCCACTCTCCTCTCCGGCGACATCCAGTTGGCTAGGTCCCCCTTCTCAGAGACCTGCAGCCCTCCCAGTACCGTGATATCGATATGTCCTCCTCGGATCATGGCGAAGGAGTCGGCATGGTGGAAGAAGCACATGCCAGGAAGGCGGGTAATGAACTGGCCGCCGGCGTTGATGAGGTCGATGTCCTCCTCCCCCTCGGGGGCGATGGGGCCGAAGCCCAGGGCGCCGTTCTCGGTATGGAAGATGACCTGTCTGCCCTCGGGGATGAAGTTGGAGGCCAAGGTGGGGATGCCGATGCCCAGGTTGACCACATCGCCATCCTGAAACTCCCGGGCCACCCTCATGGCCATGGTCTCCCTATCAAGCCTCTGCTTCATCTCCCTTTGGCCTCTTCACGATTCGGTCAACGTATATCCCTGGGGTGGCGATGGCCTCGGGCTCCAGCTCCCCTGGCTCCACGATCTCATCCACCTCCACGATGGTGATCCTGGCGGCGGTAGCCATTATGGCGTTAAAGCTCCTAGAGGTCCCTCGAAACACCAGATTCCCCATCCCATCCGCCTTGTGCGCTCGGATGAGGGCGTAGTCCGCCCGAAGGGGCAGCTCCAGCAGGCACTCCTTGTCCCCGATGCCCCTTTTCTCCTTCCCTTCTTCAATGACCGTGCCCGCGCCAGTGGGGGTGTAGAAGCCCTC
>SOJQ01000097.1 GCA_004376075.1 Dehalococcoidia bacterium
CCCCCCCCCCCCCCCCCCCCCCCCCCCCCCCCCCCCCCCCCCCCCGCGCCCCGCGCCATTACAGTGGTCGGCGTGTTTCTTGGACCCAGGCTTGCGAACCGCTGGCAAGAGAAGCAGAGGGAGCGGAAAAACGTGCTAAGAAACCACTTTGATGCGCTGGCAGTTGGTGCCTTTATGCCACTGATCAACAAAATGGGGAGACTTATGAACACGGGAGACCGATTAAGCGTTCGTGCTCCGCCGATGATGACTTATGAAGGGGATTTTTCTCTAGAAGAAGTGGATTTTGAGCACGACAAATTGCATGCGAGCCTTAAGCTGCATTTTCCCAGTGAGGTAGCAGCAATTGAAAGCTTCCGCGATAATCTTGTAAGCCACCATAAAAACCTTGACCGCTTCAGTGAGGAGCTAGAGAAGCTTGTCGCAGAAAAGACCGGTTTGCCCGTTAGAGGTGGTGGGCAACCGCCATTCATATACGAGGGAACGCCCAAGCGCCTGAGGCTGACGCTAAACCAGCTTGGCATAAATGAGCCTCTCAGTGATGATTTCCGGAGAGCCGAAATTAAGCACGAAGGCGGGTCTTGGACAGTAGGGATTGGCCCAACCGGCTATGCTGTTACAGCAACCGAAGAGGAAGCCCAAAACTGTAGGTCTAGACTCATTGAGCTTATGGAATGCGCGGAGTTGAAAGAGCGACAATCGCAGATACGTGAGAGTACACTGCGACTAGAAAACGATTCTAGACAGCTTGCCGAGCACCTGGACTTTATTTGCCAAAAGTATATTAAATACGGAAGTGTCCTTAAGAAGATAAGAGAATGTTCTATCTGTCAAGTCATTTAGCAAGCTATTCTAGAGAGGCAGGCGGCTTTGTCCAAAATCTCTAAAGTCCTGGTCATCGGCTCCGGGCCCATCGTCATCGGGCAGGCGGCGGAGTTCGACTACGCCGGCACTCAGGCGTGCAAGGCGCTCAGGGAGGAGGGCGTTACCTCTGTTTTGGTCAACTCCAACCCGGCCACCATCATGACCGATGAGGGCATCGCCGACATCGTTTACATTGAGCCGCTAACGGTGGATGTGGTAGGACGAATAATCGAGCGCGAGCGCCCCGATGGGCTGCTCCCCACCCTGGGCGGCCAGACCGCGCTCAACCTGGCGGTTGACCTGGCAAACGCCGGCGTCCTCGATAAATACAATGTGCGCTCCCTGGGCACCCCCATCCAGACTATCCGCAACGCCGAGGACAGGGAGCTGTTCAAGAAGCTGATGGCTGACATCGGCGAGCCAACGCCCGAAAGCGCCATCGCCACCAATATGAAGGAGGCGCGTCGCGCTGTTGAGGCTATCGGTCTGCCGGTGGTGATTCGCCCCGCCTACACCCTTGGCGGAACCGGCGGCGGCCATGCCACCACCATGGAGGAGTTAGAGTATATCGTCTCCATCGGGCTGGCGGTGAGCCCTGTACATCAGGTCCTCGTCGAGAAGAGCGTCGTCGGCTGGAAGGAGATCGAGTACGAGGTGATGCGCGATGCCGCCGACAATTGCATCACCGTCTGCAATATGGAGAACATCGACCCCATGGGGGTGCACACCGGCGATAGCATCGTGATCGCCCCATCCCAGACCCTCTCCGATAAAGAGCACCAGATGCTGCGGTCGGCAAGCATCAGGATCATAAAAGCCCTGGGGGTTGAAGGGGGATGCAATATTCAGTTTGCCCTCGCCCCCCATCCCATGGTGGCAGAGCGATGGCCGCCGGGGGGAAGCAGCGAGGTTTATGAGCATCTGCAAAATGGCTGCCCTCCCTACTATGTCATCGAGGTCAACCCCCGGGTCAGCCGTAGCTCAGCCCTGGCCTCCAAGGCGACGGGCTACCCCATCGCCCGCGTCGCTGCCAAGATAGCTGTGGGCAGGCGACTGGATGAGATCGAGAACCAAGTCACCGGAAAGACGATGGCTGCCTTCGAGCCTGCCCTGGACTACTGCGTGGTCAAGATCCCACGCTGGCCCTTCGATAAGTTCGCCTCAGGGGACCGTACCATCGGCACCCAGATGAAGGCCACCGGCGAGGTGATGGCTATCGACCGCAGCTTCGAGGCGGCATTGCAAAAGGCGGTGCGCTCCCTGGAGATGGGGGCTAAGTCCCTCCTCTGGGAGGACCCGAGCTGGAGGGATCGCTTCCCTGTGGAGCCCAGTGACCTCCGCCTCTGGGGGATCATGGCCTCGCTGAGGAGGGGGGTAAGCCCCGAGGAGCTATCACAGCAAACAGGGATCGACCCCTGGTTTATGTATAAGTTCCAGAACATTGTGGAGATGGAGAGGCGCCTCCTCTCCGAGCCACTGACTCCTCAGCTTCTTTGGGATGCGAAGCGCCTCGGCTTCTCCGACGAGCAGATAGGGACCCTGGCGGATCGACTTCCCGAGCAGGTGCGAGCGTTGCGCCACAATTGGCATATCCTTCCCGTCTATAAGATGGTGGACACCTGTGCTGCCGAATTTGCTGCCGAGACCGCCTACTTCTATAGCACCTACGAGAGGGAGAACGAGGCTGAGCCCCTGGAGGGGAATAAGGCGGTGGTCATTGGCAGTGGTCCAATTCGCATCGGTCAGGGCATCGAGTTCGACTACTGTAGCGTTCATTCGGCCTGGGCCCTTCAGGAGGCTGGTTTCAAGAGCATCATCGTCAACTCCAACCCGGAGACGGTTTCCACCGACTTCGATACCTCAGACCGCCTCTACTTCGAGGCTCTGGATGAGGAAAGCATGCGCGACATCCTGGAGAACGAGGGAATTGAGGGCAACTTTACTCCCTCTTCCATCGTGCAATTTGGCGGGCAGACGGCGATCAACCTGGTGGAACCTCTGGCTCGCAGTGGCATGCCCATCCTTGGCTCCAGCGCCGAGGCCATCGATCAGGCGGAGGACCGCCGCCGATTTGAGGATCTGATGAACCGACAGGGCATCCCCCAGCCTCCAGGGGGTGCGGCAACCTCCGTCGAGGGGGCGCTCAATGTAGCCAAGCTCATCGGCTATCCTGTTCTGGTTCGCCCCAGCTATGTGCTTGGGGGCAGGGCCATGGAGATCGTTCATAACGCCAGCGAGCTGATCCACTACATGACCCTGGCCATAGAGCTGGACACCAGGCATCCCGTGCTCATCGATAAGTACCTGGAGGGGAAGGAGGTGGAGGTGGATGCCATCTGTGATGGGGAGCGGGTGCTCATCCCCGGGATCATGGAGCACATCGAGAGGGCTGGGGTTCATAGCGGAGACTCCATGGCGGTCTACCCCGGCGTAAACCTCACCGAGCAGGAGGTAGAAGCCATCGTGGACTATACTATTCAAATTGGCTTGACCCTCCAGGTTAAAGGGTTGATGAACATCCAGTACGTGATCATGGCCAGCGATGAGGGTTCCACAGTCTACGTGCTGGAGGTGAATCCTCGGGCCAGCCGTACCGTCCCCTTCCTTTCCAAGGTCACCGGGGTGCCCATGGTGCGGGTGGCTACCAAGGTGATGCTGGGTCAGAGCCTGAAGGAGCAGGGCTATGAAACGGGGCTTTGGAAAAGGCAAAAGCTCGTTGCCATCAAGGCACCGGTTTTCTCCATGTCCAAGTTAAGCGGCGTGGACACCTACCTCGGTCCCGAGATGAAATCAACGGGCGAGGTGATGGGGATAGATTATACCTTCGGCGCTGCCCTGGCCAAGGCGCTACTTGCTGCCGACCTGATGCTGCCTCTCGAGGGGGCGATCCTGCTTAGCATTGCCGATAAGGATAAGCCTGAAGCGGTGCCCATCATTAGATATCTTGCCTCCCTTGGCTACAAGCTCTATGCCACCGAGGGAACTGCGGCGATGATCAAGGCGGTGGGTATTCCGGTAACCTTGATCAGTAAGAAGCTAAGCGAGGGGCACCCCAATATCTTGGACATTATTCGCGACGGCACCGTTGATGGGGTGGTCAATACCCTCACTGGGGAGCGCGGCCCGTTGAGCGATGGGTTTGAGATTCGCCGCGCCGCTGCGGAGAAGCGCATCCCCTGCTTCACCTCCCTTGATACGACAAGAGCTGCTGTGGAAGCCCTGATCAATGGAGACCAAACCTTCTCCGTCCAGCCGCTGAGGGAATATCTGATGAAAAACCCTCGCTGAGAGGTGACCGCTGAAACAAATTATTGCTCCCGTCCTTTCCAATGAGGAGATACTGCCCGGCATCCATCTCCTCTGGGCTGAGGCCCCTGAGATCGCCTCTGAAGCTGAGCCGGGGCAGTTCGTTATGGTGCGCACAAGTGAGGGCTACGACCCCCTGCTGAGACGCCCCTTGAGCATTCATCGGGTTGCCCCTCTTTCCTCCCCCTCCCAGCTAGCCCTCCTTTTCGCTGTGGTCGGTCGGGGCACAAAGTGGCTTGCTCAGCGCAAAAGGGGGGACATCATCGATCTATTGGGAGCGCTGGGTAATGGCTTTGAGATTAGATCCCGCGATCTGCTCCTTGTTGCTGGTGGCATAGGCATTGCCCCACTGGTGGCCCTTGCCGAAAGGGGACTCGCTGAGGGCTCTCAGGTCACCCTGCTTTTAGGGGCGCCCACCAGAACCCAGCTTTACCCCAGCCACCTGCTTCCCGCGGAGGTAAAGTCTTTTTTCTCTACGGAGGATGGCTCAGCGGGCAGAAAGGGTCTGGTAACCGACCTGTTGGCCGATTTTGCCGCTGAGGCTGGTCAAATCTTTGCCTGCGGCCCCATTTCCATGTACAACGTTATGGCAAGCCAAGGACTGCAGATACTTAGAGGCAACTCGGTTCAGGTCTCCATGGAGGTAAGGATGGGATGTGGATTTGGCGCTTGCTACGGCTGCGCCCTGGAGACCAAAAGAGGGTTGAGGCTAGTTTGCAAGGACGGTCCTATATTTGAGCTGGGGGAGATCCTTTGGGAGGGCGAAAAAGGAGGTGATGAATATGGTGGTTACAAAGAAAATAGGCCTTCGGACGAAGGGAAACTGCGATCTCATCGACATCACCCCTCAAGTGAGGCAGGAGGTTGCTAACTCAGGCATCGATTCGGGCACGGTAACCCTCTTTTTGGTGGGCTCAACAGCCGGCATCTCCACCATTGAGTTTGAATCTGGGCTTGTTAGCGATTTTCAAAGCATGTGGGAAAGGGCTGTCCCCAGGGATGTCCCTTATCAGCATGACCGTGCCTGGGGAGAGGGCAATGGATATTCCCACGTGCGCGCTTCGCTTTTGGGCGCCTCTTTGGTGGTGCCCTTCACCAATAAAACCCTGGCATTGGGCACATGGCAGCAGATCGTCCTGGTGGATTTTGACAATCGCCCCCGGTCAAGAGAAATAGTCCTCCAGGTCATCGGCGAATAGGCGATCTTGACGGGCTAGCTGGTCGATGGTATGCTTTGAGTAGAATCTGGAGGTAGCGCGATGAGCAATCTTAGCGAGGCTCTCAAGTCGGGCAAGTTTGTGGTCACTGCTGAGATCGGCCCCCCCAAAGGAGTGGATATTGAGGAGATGCTGGGGGATGCCGAGCTATTCCGAGGGAGGGTGGATGCCATAAATGTCACCGATCAGCAGAGCTCGGTAATGAGGCTGGGCTCGCTGGCAACATGTCACCTCCTCAAGGAGCGGGGGCTTGAGCCAGTCTTCCAGATGACCTGTCGCGATCGTAACCGCATCGCTCTGGAGTCCGACCTCCTCTGTGCCCATGTCCTGGGGATTGAGAATGTGCTTTGCCTCACCGGGGATTACGTTTCCTTGGGCGACCACCCCGAGGCCAAGCCAGTGTTTGATCTGGATTCGGTCTCCCTTCTGGAGACTGCCACCCTACTGCAGCAAGGGGCAGACCTCGCCGGGAAAGAACTGAAGGGAAGACCTAATTTCTTCTTGGGGGCGGTAGTGACCCCTGGGGCCGACCCTCTGGAGCCACAGATCATCAAGATGGAGAAGAAGGTCAGAGCAGGGGCTCAATTTTTCCAGACCCAGGCTGTTTACGAGCCCGAGGAATTCGAGAGGTTTGTTAAGGAGATAAAGCACCTAGGTGTGCCAGTATTGGTGGGCATTGTCCTCCTAAAATCGGCAGGGATGGCTCGCTTTATGAACAAGAACGTTGCTGGGGTGCACGTCCCCGATAGTTTCATCGAGGAGATCGATAGGGCGGAGAACAAGCGAGAGAAAAGCATTGAGATAGCAGCCCGCCTTATCAAGGAAATGAAGGACCTCTGTCAAGGGGTTCATATTATGGCTATTGGCTGGGAGAAGATGGTGCCTAGGGTGCTGGATGCTGCTGGGCTATGAGTGTATAATTTTTGTGCCAGTCCGGGGGGAAGGGGGATGGGGCAGGTGGCCTCGATTAAGGAAGTCTTGGCAAGGTCTGGGCTATGATATGGTCTTGATACAAACTGGCGAAGGGAGAGAGTAATGAGGAAGGAGACACAGCGCATAAACCGCGGCACCAAGGGCCTGGAAGAGGAGCTAAGGCTCGTACACATGTTATCAAAAAGGAGGGAAAGGGTGAGGATCAAGAGGGTGGATCATATAGGCATCGTGGTAAAGAACATTTATGAGGCGCTATCCCTTTATGACAAATTATTTGAGTTTGTCACGCTTGTGCGCATCGACATCCTTTATGAGCAAGGCGTAAAGGTTGCGATCATTCCCATAGGTGAGCTAGAGGTTGAGCTCTTAGAGCCCGTCGATCCCGAGACGGGCGTAGCCAAATTCTTGGAGAAACGGGGAGAGGGGCTGCATCATATCGCCTTCGAGGTTGACGACGCCAACGAAGGTCTGAAGTCGGTAGGGGAAAAAGGGGCAAAACTAATAGATAGGGAATCATGGCAAGGGCTGAGGGGAAGAACCGGGTTTATACATCCCGCCTCAACAAAGGGAGTACTCATTGAACTGATCCAGAGGGCCTAGAGAAGCGAGGAAAAAGCAGCGATTTATTATTGAGGTTATTGAAGAAGGCAGGCTTTTGATTGCCTTATCGCCCCGTGCTCATGTGGCGGGGGTGAGCCATCTTAGAGTGGTCCTTCAGTGGTTGTAACACGGAGAGCTTCTCCAGCTGATCCATCCTCTTCAAGCGATTGTAGATCTCAACCCAGGCGCATTCCCTGTTGGGGTCGACCTCGCACATTCCATGCTTATAGCCTCCGCAGGGACCGTTGAGCAGTCCCTTAGGGCAGGCGGTCAAGGGACAGATGCCGGCGGTCCTCCCCAGGACGCAGTTCCCACATTGGATACAAACCTCGGAGAAATGTGCTGGCGCGTCTTCCTTCCCAATAAAGAGGGTATTCAGCGCCGGGTAAACCGGCTTATCTGTGTAGCGGGCCACCGTCTGCACCCCGAAGGCGCAGGTCATCACCAACAGAGCCTCCGCTTGCCCGATCGCCTCAGCGTTCTCCGTGACGGCTTCCCTGGTCAGGTCATCGCAAGCTGTTGGGATCACCATCCATCCGGTAACCCTTTTTCCTATCTCATCGAGCCTGTCTTTCATCTTAAGGACCTCTGATTTCCCCCCGGTGGCGCACATCGTAGCACAGGTGCCGCATCCTATCAGATAGACCCTCTTCGCTTCACCGAGGCTCTCACCGATCTCCTCAAAGGGTTTCTGCTCGGTAATTGTTTTCATGTTAACCTCCTCGACGCTCTAAATCGCATCTTAAACATCTCCTCGCCTCTTCGATGGCCCTTTCCTCCGAGTAACCAAGGTTGACCTCCTCAATGCTGCCAAGGCGCTCCCTCATCGGGAGGGTGGGCATTTTTGTTCGCCCCTTCTCCTCCAGCTCCTCCACTGCCCTGGGGATCTCCAGCCTCTTCTCAGGCTGGCGGAGGCGATCCTCGGTCATGCTTTTACCCTGGAGATACCTGTCGATGGATATGGCTGCCCTTTCCCCCGCCGCCATCGCTTCAATAACGGTGGCCGGTCCAGTTACCAAATCACCTCCGGCGAAGATGCCCGGCTGATTGGTGGCCAGGGTTACCGGGTCGACCACAAAGGTCTGCCCCTTGGCGATCTCAAAACCACTATCGGAGGGCAAAAAGGATAGGTCGGGAGCCTGACCAATGGCAGCAATTATCGTATCTACATCGATGGTAAACTCGGAGCCTTCTATGGGGATGGGGCGTCTTCGGCCACTGGCATCGAATTCACCCAACTCCATCCTCAGGCACTCCAAAGCCTCCACCTTTCCATTACTACCTATTACTTTGGTGGGGGCAGCGAGATAGGTTATCTTTACCCCCTCGTGCTCCGCCTCCTCGATCTCCTCCACATTTGCCGGCATCTCCTCCCTGGTGCGGCGATAGATAATAGAGACCTCCTCAGCACCCAGGCGAAGCGCCGATCTTGCGGCGTCGATGGCCACGTTGCCGCCGCCGATGACAGCGACCCTGCCCCCAATCTTGACCTTATTGCCCAGGTTAATATCTTTTAAGAAGGATACGCCGTCAAACACCCCCTCCAGATCCTCCCCAGGGATGCCCAATCTCTGCCCACTGTGGGCGCCAGCGGCGATGAATATCGCCTTATACCATTGCTCCAAAAGGTGGTTGAGGGTTAGCTCCTTCCCGATGGGAGTATTTGTTTTGATCTCCACACCGAGGCCGGTGATGAAATCGATGTCTTTTTGGAGGGTGTCCTTGGGAAGCCGATAATCCGGGATGCCCACCGCCAGCATGCCACCGGGAATGGGTAGCGCCTCAAAGATGGGGACTGTATATCCCATCCTGGCTAGATGGAAGGCGGCATTAAGCCCCGCGGGACCTGAGCCTACAATAGCCACCTTTTCGCCCTTGGGCTGGGCTATGGAGACCTCTGTTTTCACCTTAAACCTCGCCCCATGGTCGGCGGCGAAGCGCTTCAGCGCGGCAATAGCGACTGGTTCATCGACCTCCCCCCGTTTGCACTTCGTCTCGCAGGGATGGGTGCAAACCCTTCCGCAGACTGCGGGAAGGGGGTTTCTTTGCCTGATCAGGCTGAGGGCCTCGGCAAACCTCCCCTCGGCGATGAGCGCGACATAGCCCACAGCATCCACATTCAAGGGGCAGGTGTGCTCGCAGGGGGCATAGACTAGGGCCTCGCAAACAGCGGCCGGGCAGCGCTTCTCCTTGATATGTGCTTCGTATTCGTCACGAAAATAGTTTATCGTGGTGAGCACCGGATTGGGGCAGGTGCGCCCCAGCCCGCAAAGGGAGGTATCTATAACCTGAGTGCCCAGTTCCACAAGCAAATCTATATCGCCCTCTGAGCCTTCGCCCTGGGTTATTCTGGTCAGCATGTTTAACATCTCTTTAGTGCCCAGGCGACAGGGGGTGCACTTGCCACAGGACTCACTCTGGGTAAAGCTCAAAAAATAGCGAGCCATATCCACCATGCAGGTGTTCTCATCTATAACGATCATTCCGCCTGAGCCCATTATCGAGCCCACCTGGGCTAGGGATTCATAGTCAATGGTTAAATTCAGATGTTGTGCTGGGATACAACCTCCCGAGGGACCGCCTGTTAGAACCGCTTTAAATTTCCTCCTCTTCGGTATGCC
>SOJQ01000046.1 GCA_004376075.1 Dehalococcoidia bacterium
ATTTCCCCATCGTAGCGGATGATGAAGGTGGGGTCCTCCTCAGCCAACTTTGCCAGGGCATCGCTCAATCTGTCCTGGTCAGCCTTGGTCTTGGGCTCGACGGCCACTGAGATTACCGGCCGGGGAAAGCTGATCGCCTCCAGAACGATAGGGGCACTGGGGTGACATAGGGTGTCGCCGGTGAAGGTGTTCTTTAGGCCGAGGGCGGCAACGATGTCGCCCGCCTCAACCCTGCTGACCTCCTCTCGCCGGTTGGCATGCATTCGAAGCAGCCTCCCCAGGCGCTCCCTTCGTTCCGTCCTGGAATTGAAAACCTGAGCCCCTGCCTCCACCTTCCCCGAATAAACCCTGAAATAAACAAGCCTGCCGACGAAGGGATCGGAGACTATCTTAAAGGCAAGAGCGGAAAAGGGGGCGTCATCGCTGGGTGGACGATAAAGCTCTTTGCCACTCCTGGGGTCGATGCCCCACACCGGCGGCACCTCCATAGGGGAGGGGAGGTAGGTCACGATGGCGTCCAGCATGGGCTGAATCCCCTTATTCCTTAGGGCGCTGCCACAAAGAACGGGCACCACTTTATTGGCTACCGTTGCCCTTCTTAAGGCCCCCTTAACCTCTGAGGCAGTGATCGAACCGCCCTCCAAGTAAAGGGCCATCAGCCGGTCATCGCTCTCAGCGAGCCTCTCGATCATCTCCTCCCGATACCTAGTTGAGGCCTCCTCATAGTCCTGGGGAAGGTCTTCCTCTATGGGAGTGGCATCGGGATCCTCGGAAAAGATCCAAGCCCTTTTTTCCACTAGATCGATAACGCCCTGAAAGGAGCCTTCAGCACCCAAGGGCAATTGTATAGGAAGGGCATTGGCACCCAGCCTCTCCCCGATCATGTCAACGGTTCGGTAGAAGTCGGCACCAATGCGGTCCATCTTATTGACGAAGCAGATCCTGGGGACACCGTATTTATCTGCCTGCCGCCAAACCGTCTCCGATTGGGGCTCAACGCCGGCCACGGCATCAAGAACCACTATACCACCATCGAGGACACGGAGGCTGCGCTCCACCTCAGCGGTGAAGTCCACATGCCCCGGGGTATCGATAATGTTGATCCGATGATCCAGCCAATGGCAGGTAGTGGCGGCAGCGGTGATGGTGATCCCCCGCTCCCTCTCCTGCTCCATCCAGTCCATCACCGCCGTTCCCTCATCCACCTCGCCAAGCTTATAGGTACGACCGGTATAATAAAGGATCCTTTCGGTAATCGTTGTTTTCCCGGCATCGATATGGGCAATGATACCGATGTTCCTCACTCGCTGCAAAGGGAATGACCTTGGCATTTTCCTCACCTACCACCTTCTCACCATCGATAGTGAACAAAGGCCCTGTTTGCCTCAGCCATCCTATGGGTGTCCTCTCTCTTTTTGATAGTGGCCCCTTGCCTCTGGGCGGCATCCAAAACCTCCACGGCGAGCTTCTCCGCCATGGACTTTCCAGCTCTAGCCCTCGCCGATCTGACAAGCCAGCGCATTGCCAAGGAAAGGCCACGGTCCGTTCTCACCTCAACAGGCACTTGGTAGGTAGCACCACCAACGCGCCGAGGCTTGACCTCAAGAAGCGGGGTGGCGTTTCTTATCGCCTGCTCCAGGGTATCCACGGGATCCCTTTTCACCCGCTCCTCGATGATTTTTAGAGCATCATAGACGATCCCGTCGGCAATGCTCTTCTTGCCCCTGGTCATCACTTTATTGATAACCTTAGCCACGGTAACGCTCTGATACAGAGGGTCAGGGGCGATCTCCCTTTTTGTTACCCGTGCTCTTCTCGGCATCCTATCCTCCCTTTACCCACCGCTGGGGCGCCTTGGCTGCTTCGTCCCATACTTGCTGCGGCTACGCAGCCTATTTTCCACCCCCGCAGCATCCAAGGCACCGCGGATAATATGGTAACGCACCCCAGGTAAATCCTTCACCCTGCCCCCTCGAAGGAGCACCACAGAGTGTTCCTGTAAGGTATGTCCTTCCCCAGGGATATAGGCGGTGACCTCCATCCCATTGGTGAGCCGGACGCGAGCGACCTTGCGCAGAGCAGAGTTGGGCTTCTTCGGGGTCACCGTCTTAACCTGGGTGCATACCCCTCGCCTCTGGGGGGAGCCCTTTCCCTGCTCCATCCTCCCCTTTAGGGCATTATAGAAAAAACGAAGCGCTGGCGCCTTGGTCTTCTTCTTAACCTTTTTGCGCCCCTTTCGCAGGAGCTGGTTAACGGTAGGCATTGCCACCTCCAAACCATATTTAAAGGCCGAAAGACTTAAAGCTGAGCCGACATTACGGTTCAATCCGGCCTCCAGGTCTTTCGACCTATCCCCGGCTAGCTCACGGACACTAACTTATAAATTTACCATTATTTGACCGATCTGTCAAGTAACCTTGACTGTTACCCTGGGGCAGGCTTATGCTGTAAAGAATGGAGTTACTGTTCATCATTTTGGTGATACTGGTTGTTGCCCGACTGGCTGGGGAATTGATGGAGAGGGTCGGGCAGGCAGCCATCCTCGGCGAATTATTAGCAGGTGTCGTTCTCGGGCTTCTGGTAACCAGTTGTCGAAACCTTCTGCCGCAATTTGGTGGCAGTGGTGTGACCGATCTATGTAGGG
>SOJQ01000016.1 GCA_004376075.1 Dehalococcoidia bacterium
AGAAAGGCTCGGCAAAGCTGACATGAACGACCAACCCCCCCTCGAAGAAGCTGTTCACCCTGCTTTTGGTACGGTCGATGATTTGGTCTGGGATGACAAGGTCCAGGGGGCAAATCTCTTCTTTCAAGCTCCCCACCGCACTAACAGAGATGATCCACTCCACACCTAAGGATTTCAGGGCATAGATATTGGCTCGGGATGGGAGTTCGGTGGGGCTGATGGGATGCCCCCTGCCGTGCCGGGGCAAAAAGGCGATCCTCATCCCTTCAAGATCGCCGATAATAATAGCGTCACTGGGCTCGCCAAAGGGCGTCTTCACCCTAACCTCCTCGATATCGGTCATCCCCTCTATTTCGTAAAGGCCGCTGCCTCCAATGACCCCGATCTTTGCTTCAGGCATTGGTTCCTCCTCTAAGTGAAGAATTTAGATCACCTTCTTGCCCTCACAGAAATTGCCTCTGTTGGGCATTGAAGGATGCAAGCCCTACAGGCTACGCATTCGCTATCAGGTTTTACCATTATGGCGATATTTTGGGATTCATCCATATCGTAGATTCCTTTGGGACAAACATCATAACATAATTCGCAGCCTATGCATTCACTTTGATCCAAGGTTATTTTTTCCTCTTTAATTCTTGCCCTTCCCTTGAAACTTACCGAACCAATTCTATGAATCCCAATCCTGTCGAGCAGGGGGTCGAGATCGCTCCTATATAAGGGGGAGACACCGCTGAAATCGATCCCAATTAACAAGACGAATACCATTGCCCCGAGAAATAGATTGCGTATATAGGTGGAACCTCCTCCGAAAGGGAATAAGTAAATCAAAAGTCCTATTATAGCAAGGGCCTCATAGAAGAGAACTTTAGCCCATCCCGATTTGCCAGGAATATAGGGATAAAAGGCGTACATCAGGAGGAGGAGAGACGAGCCAAGGATAATGAATTCCACCAACCACCCTCTCCAAAAAATGGCGAGGATCACTGCGATGGGGAGGAAGAAGGCCAGGGAAACCCCAATGCCAGCGTCCAACCTGTCCATCAGGTTGAACTTAACCTTTCGCATATCGTCACTCTTTTGAAACCCCTTTCTCACGTATTCAGGTATCTCCTTGGCATAAACTGGGCCGAACCTGGAGTGCCATCCAGTTGCCTCTTTTATTAGCTCTGTATCTACTCCGGGGGCTGATAGCTGAGGCAGTATCAGTGTCCGATGGTTAACACTTTCGCCGATTCCTGAGGTTTTGATAACCGAAACTATGGAGTGAGCGTTGAACATGCCGCCCATCGCAGCACACCAAACGTTTGTGCCATTAGTTGGCGCCACTAAAAGGTGGCAGTCCAGATCCCTAAGATACTTCGATACCCTTTTCACCGTGAGCTGGAAATTGGAGGTTACGAAAACGGGGCTATCTTCTCTGGGGTTGCCAAAAGCCCGTAGCCCCGGTTCGGTGGACAAAGGGAAGAGTCTGAACAAGGTTCCTATTGTGGTTTTGAAGCCTTCCTTGACATTCATCTTTCAGCCTTTTTGGCGACAAAGAGCCCTAATGAACCGAGAAGGCTCCTCTTTGTAAAGATCATCCCAAATCCTGCATCAATGATTGCCCTCTCAATTTCCCTTAGCTCCCTGGTGGTGGTCTGGGTGAAAACGTATGTTATGACTGCAAGGGGAATGCGCACAACCAAATATAAGCTTCTTTTCAACAATGAGTTGGGCTTTACTTCGTCGGCAATTATTAAAAGTCCACCGGGTTTCAGGACTCTGAAGGTCTGCCTAAGCACATATTTCTGTTCATCAGAATATAGTTCACTGAAAACCAAGGTGCTCACAACCTTGTCAAATCTCTCATCCTCAAAAGCGCTGTCCATCTGGGTGGCGCCCATTTCCCTGAGCTCGATTTTTTCGCCCAGATGCCTTTCTTCGATCTTCCTCTGTGCTATGTTCAGCATTTGAGGAGAGATGTCGAAGCCAATAACGGAAGCGTCCCTCTCAGCGCACAATATGGCCAGCGTTCCGGTGCCGCAGCCTACGTCGAGGACAGTATCTCCTGGGGAGATGTAATTTTCAGCGATCTCCTTTTTTAATCTGTTAATCCGCCCCAGGGAGAGCATGTTGATTCCGGCATCGTAGCGATGAGGAGCTGACTCCAGGATTTTCATAAATACATAGCTGCTCACCCCTGGAACACCTTCCTCAGCCTCTCCACATAGGGCTCGCGTATTATGCCCTTCTCGGTAATTATAGCAGATATGTAGCGATGGGGGGTGATGTCGAAGGCGGGATTGGCCACCCCAACCCCCACCGGGGCGATGGGAACCCCACTAACATGGGTGACCTCCTCCGCCCCTCTCTCCTCGATGGGGATCTCATCCCCCGATGATAGAGAGAGGTCGATGCTGCTGGTAGGGGCGGCGACATAGAAGGGGACGCCATTTTCCCTGGCGAGGACCGCCAAATTATAGGTGCCGATCTTATTGGCGACATCGCCATTTGCCGCTATCCTGTCGGCGCCCACAATGACGCAGTCGATCCTCCCCCTCGATAGGAAATGACCGGTCATGGTGTCGGCGATGAGGGTGAAGGGGATGCCATATTGCGCTAATTCCCAGGTGGTGAGTCTTGCCCCCTGAAGAAGGGGGCGGGTTTCGCTGACGAAGACGTGGACTGCCTTGCTCTGCTCCTTCGCCGCCCTGATCACCCCCAGCGCGGTGCCGTAGCCCGCCGTTGCCAGAGCACCGGTGTTGCAATGGGTCATTATAGTAAAGCCATCCCTTATCAACTCGGCACCATATGTGCTGAGCTTCCTATTTGCCGCCTCGTTCTCCTCCTCCAGCTTTTTTGCCTCAGCAAGGAGCGCCTCCTTTATCCGGGCCACATCCTCACCAGCCTCAGCCACCCGATTCATCCTCTCCAGAGCTTTGAAGAGGTTGACTGCGGTGGGTCTGGTAGCGGACAGGGTTTCCGAAACGGGGCGAAGTTTGGCCGTGAACTCCTCTTTTGAGGCTGCCTCGATCCCTTGAGCCCCCAAAGCCATCCCGTAGGCAGCAGCGATGCCAATGGCTGGCGCCCCCCGGATTTGCATCTCCTTGATCGCCGATGCCACCTCTCGGTAGTCATCAAGTTCTAAGAAGACCATCTCCCAGGGCAGCCTGGTCTGATCGATAAGCCTGATTTTGCCCGAAACCCACTCGATGGCTTTCATTTTTCAGCGCAATAAAAAGCTTCTCACCTGCGAGAAGCACCTTCCACATCATATGGGGTATCAGCAATCTTAACCCAGATTCGGACGGGTTGTCAAGGCAGGTCTTAATGGAGCAGCTTAAAGGCCAACACATCTACCAGCCCCAGGTCGGTGAGTCTCAGCTCGGGGATCACGGGGAGGGCGAGGAAGGAGAGGGTGGCAAAGGGGGAGGATAGCTTGCATCCTAACTTTGAGGCGATGCCTTGGAGGTTTTCAAACCTATCCACCACCGCTTCCAGAGGTTCCTCAGATAGGAGGCCGGCGATGGGTAAGGCTAAAGCACCTACCACTTGCCCATCGGCAGCGACCACCAGTCCACCCTGAAGTTTTTCGACCTCCCCGATGGCAAGGTATATATCGCTATCCGTTGTGCCCACAGCGATAATGTTGTGGGAATCGTGGGCGATGGAGGAGGCCATCGCTCCTCTCTTTAGCCCAAAGCCTTTTACCAGCCCGAGGCCAATGTTTCCCGTGGCCTTATGCCTCTCCACTACCACCAGCTTTAGGATGTCCCTCTCCACATCGGGAACCACAAAGCCGTCGCCAATCTTCACCTTTTCCTCGCTCTTCCTGGTGATTATCTGGTCGGGGACGACCTCGATAACGGGATAAGCCTCCCTTCTTGCTGGCATCTTCAGCGCTTCTATATCGAAGGGCTTAACATTTACGGTGCGAGTCATCTCTTTATCCTCTACCACCAAGGGCGAAAAAAGAGGCTTGCCCTTCTCTGCTACCAGCTCTCCGCGGTAAAAAACCATCTCCACTTCAAAGGTGGAGAGATCGCTTAACACTAGGAGATTGGCAAGATAGCCCGGTGCTATGGCACCAAGGCCGTGGAGCCTGAAGTACTCGGCGGCATTGATTGTGGCCATCTGGATAGCGCGAACAGGATCCAGTCCCAGCCTGATCGCCTTTCTCACCACAGCGTCGATATCGCCGTCCCTTAGCAGGTCGGCGCAGCTTCGGTCATCGACAACGAAAAGGCATCTCTTGTAGGTCTTATCGGTAACCAGGGGGAGCAGTGCCTCCAGATTCTTCTCCGAGGAGCCCTCCCGAATCATCACATACATGCCCCGCCTCAATTTCTCTCTCGCCTCCTCCAGGGATGTCGATTCGTGGTCGGAGAGGATGCCACAGGCGAGGTAGGCATTGAGCTCCTTCCCCCTTAGCCCGGGGGCATGCCCATCGATCACCCTACCCCTTGAGGCGGCGAGCTTGGCCAGGACCTCCTTATCGGCGGCCAGCACGCCGGGGAAGTTCATCACCTCCCCCAGCCCGATGGTATTCTCCCAGGATAGGGCAGCTTCAACATCTTTCGCTGTCCATTTGGCTCCCGAGGTTTCCAGAGGGGTGGCGGGGACGCAGGAGGGGACCATGAAATATAGGTCTAGGGGCAAAGGCTGGGCAGCGTTAATCATGTATTTTACGCCCGCCATTCCCCTGACATTGGCGATCTCATGAAGGTCTGTTACTACAGCCGAGGTTCCACGGGGCACCACCGCCCTGGCATACTGGGAAACATGGAGCATCGAGCTTTCCAGGTGAATATGGCCGTTGATCAGGCCGGGGGAGAGATATTTCCCCTTGAGGTCGATCACCCGCTGACCCTGCTCATAGTCACCAACCCCAGCGACCATCTCCCCATAGATGGCCACATTGCCCTGCTCTATGTCGCCAGTGAAGGTGTTCACTATCCTGGCATTGGCCAGAATCAGGTCCGCGGTGGCCTCACCCTTTGCTACTGAGATCAATCCTTTAATGCCCATTTTCAATCCTCTATGAAACGAAGATCAGGCAGGTGGCGAAACCTCTCATCATAGTCGAGGCCATAGCCCACCACAAACCTGTCGGGGATGGTGAAACCCAGGTAATCGATGGGAACATGAACCTTCCTTCGCGAGGGCTTATCAAAGAGGGCGCATAGCTTTAGGGAGGAGGGCTTCTTCTTCTTAAGATAATCGATGAAATAGCCCACGGTGATTCCAGTATCCACGATGTCCTCGATAACCAGCACATCTCTCCCCTTTACCTTGGAGCGGAGCCCCTGCACCACCTTGATCTCCCCCGAGGTTACCCTGGCGGAACCGTAGCTTGAGAGCGCCACGAAGTCTATCTCCACGGGGATCTCGAGAAGGCGAATAAGATCGGCCATGAAGACGAAGGAGCCCTTAAGGATGCCTAGGAGAAGGGGGTGCTTCCCTCGGTAATCCCTGTTGATCTCTTGGGCAAGCCTGGCCACCCCCCCTCTTATCTCCTCTTTAGTGAGCAGGACTTTCAGTTGCTCAGGAGCGGTCAAGGGGCTTCCTTTTAATGCTAATTTTGCTCAGGGGGAGGAAGGTCCATCATCTCGAAGGCGGGGCAGACCTCATCAGCGCTCGCTGCGGGGAAGACGCAGTGATCGAGGTGCATCCCAGCGAACGAGCCGGGCCGCTCATTTTCCTCCACATCGCACCAGTGGTCGAAGTAGTCATCCTCCTCGGAGTAATCGCCTATTAGGTGGTGCTTGCAGCTGTTACAGCGCCCCGGGCGAATGTAAATCGATATTCTTTCGCCTTCGATGCCATCTTCCTGATTTTTATCTGCGCCCATTATATTTCGAGGGCTGCCCTTTGTCTAGCCTAGGTCCTCTTTGGAGTAATAACGATGTGGGGTGCCTTCATTGAGGGATGCTGCATCACCTGCACTGAGGCGGAGAAGACCTCTTTTATGGTTCCCTCGGTGAGGACATCACTGGGGGGGCCATCGGCGAAGATACGCCCCTCCTTGAGGAGAATGAGTCTGTCGAAGTAAAGGGCGGCTAGATTCAGGTCATGCATCGCCCCGATAACGGTGATCCCTTGCTCCCGGTTGAGGCCTTTCACCAGGTCGAGGATCTCCACCTGATGATTGATGTCCAGATGCGCTGTGGGCTCGTCGAGGAGGAGCAGCTTCGGCTCCTGGGCTAGCGCCATGGCCAGGATTCCCTTCTGGCGCTCCCCTCCGCTGAGCTCGTTAAAGAAGCGCTGCCCCAGTTCTCTTATGCCGATAAGCTCCATGGAGTTCTGCACTGCTTTATAGTCCCCTTCCTCCTCGTTGGAGAAGGCTTTGAGGAAGGGGGTCCTTCCCAGTAGCACTACCTCCCTTAGCGTGAAGGCAAAGGGCATGTGGAACTGCTGGGGAACCACGGCCACCCTTTGCGCCACCTCCCTTCGTTTTAGCCCTCTCAGGCTTGAGCCATCCAAATGGATCTCCCCCTCCGTGGGGCGGAGCACCCCGCTGAAAAGCTTAATCAGGGTGGTCTTACCCGAGCCGTTGGGTCCGAGGAGGGCCACCATCTCGCCCCTTTCTATTGCCAGATCGATGTCATGCAATACAGGAACGTCAATATAGGAGAAGGAAACATGGCTAAGGCTAAGCTTGATCATTAGAAGGCGTACTCCCTCCTTGTTCTCCTCAACAGATAGATAAAGAAGGGGGCACCGATAAGGGCGGTAAGAATGCCCACCGGTATCTCCATAGGGGCAAGCATGGTGCGGGCGAGAAGGTCGGCGACGACCAGGAAAGCGCCGCCTGAGAGCGCCGCGGCGGGCAAGAGGAGGCGATGGTCCGGTCCCAGCACCAGGCGCACCGCATGGGGCACCACCAGCCCCACAAAGCCCACCAGCCCGCTAAGGGAGACGGCTCCGCCGGTGAGCAGAGAGCCCAAGCCAAGGATGGTAAGCTTGTCTCGCTCCACATCGACCCCCAGATATGCGGCACCCTCCTCTCCTAAGGAGAAGGCATTGAGGCGAAAGGCGAAGAAACGGGCCACTACGATCCCCCCAATAATCATGGGGGCGATGATTGCTATTTGGCTCCAGTCGCTTACCCAGATACCCCCCATAAGAAAGGACCATATCGAGTGCAGTCTAAGTTGCAGCCTGTCGCTCATTGTTATCAGGAAGCTCATCGCTGCTATTAGCATGGCGCTTACGGCAAATCCGGCGAGGAGCATGCTTATGATAGGGGTCTTGCCCCCAACTCGAGCCAGGTTATAGACGAGGAGGACGGCAACCAGGGCACCGAAGAAGGCGGCAATAGGTACCAGCCCAAAGCCCAAAAAGGCGAAGCTCACCGGCAACATCATCGCCAATGTCGCCCCGAAGGCCCCCCCGGCGGAGGTGCCGATAATGTAGGGATCGGCCAGCGGATTTCTCAGTAGCCCCTGGAAGAGCACCCCTGCCGCTGCCAGTGCTGCCCCCACCAATGCCCCTGCCACCACCCGAGGCAGCCTGATCTGGAAGAGAATGGTCTCATCGGTTGCCTGCCAGGTTGCGGGAAAATGGGTGAAGGCTACCTTGTTTAGGGTCATCTTCACTATGTCTAGCGGGGAGATAGATACAGCCCCGAAGGCGGCAGCGACGAGCAGGCACACGATGAGGATGCCTATGAGAGAGCCGAGGATGAGCACCGTGCGCTGATTGCTTTTTAACCTGGCAAGCATAATAAGCCTAATCCCCTAAGCCACATATTTTATAGACCAGCTCCATGTCGAGGCTATGACGCACCAGCTCTGCCAGCTTCTCGTAATTTTCCTCTTTTGTGGGAAGAGGTGCTCTTGGCAATAGAGGGAGCCTTTTACCCTGGTGGAGTCGGGCGAGAAAGGCGTGTCGAAGATCGGCGTTATCGAAGAGACCGTGCAGATAGGTGCCCAGGATGTTTCCGCTTACAGCGCCATCAAGGTGGCTAATCTCTCTGTCCCCTCTCCGGGTGACCTCAAAGGCTGGCGCCATGTTACCTATAGTCTGCCCCATGTGAATCTCGTATCCTGTTACCTCCAGCCCTTTCGTCCCCTGTAGTAAGCCCTTATCTCCGACAACCTTCGCTTTTATCTGGTAGGTGGCCTTTTCGGGTTCAAAGATAGTGACCACATTGAGCAGCCCCAATCCTCTAATGCTGCCCTTTTTGGATTCCACGCGGCGGGGATCCTCTATTCTCTTCCCCAGCATCTGGAATCCTCCACAGATGCCGATCACAGGTGTGCCAGCCTTAGCCCGCTGAATTATTGCCGAGGCTAGCCCCGTCTGCCAGAGAAGCGCCAGGTCGGCGATGGTGCTCTTGGTTCCGGGGAGGATGATGGCATCGGGTTCGCCAAGCTCATCGATGGCGGTTACGTAGCGCACATGCACCCCCTCCTCCTGCTGGAGGGGCTCAAAGTCGGTGGAGTTTGAGATGTGAGGCAGGTAGATAATGACGATCTCCACCTCTTTTCGTTCTGGCTCAATGTGGTAAATGGAGTCCTCCTCGGGAATGAGGATATGGTGGTAATAGGGGATGACGCCGACGACTGGCCTGGAGGTGATTTTCTCCAGCTGATCTAACCCGGGTTTGAGAAGAGCCAGGTCGCCACGAAACTTGTTAATGATAAAGCCTTTAATGTATTCCCTCTCCTCCTCATCGAGGAGGACCAGCGTTCCCACCAGGGAGGCGAAGACCCCGCCCTTGTCGATATCTCCTACAAGCAAAACCGGTGCCTGGGCCATTTTCGCCACCCTCATATTGACGATATCGCTCCCCTTAAGGTTTATTTCAGCGGGGCTTCCCGCCCCCTCGATAACCACAAGATCATAGGCGGAGCGAAGCTGTGCCAGCGATCCCTCAATTACCCCTAGAAGCTCAGGGGTATGGCGATAGTATTCGCCGGCAGCCAGAGTGAAGGCCGGCTTGCCCAGAACCACGATCTGGGCTCTGGCATCCTCCTCGGGCTTGATCAATATAGGATTCATTTCCACGCTGGGCTCGATCCCTGCCGCCTCCGCCTGAACCACCTGAGCCCGCCCCATCTCGCCCCCATCCCTGGTGACAAAGGAATTCAGGGACATGTTCTGCGACTTGAAGGGGGCTACCCTGAGCCCATCTTGGTGGAAGATGCGGCAGAGTGCGGCAACCACCACGCTCTTCCCCACTGAGGAGCCGGTGCCCTGGATCATCAAGGTCTTGGCGCTCATTTCTCGTCCTTCTTGCCTAGCGCCTTGAGTTCCATGGGAAGGCCTGCAATCATCATGTAGACCTTATCGGCGCGCTCGGCGATAAATTGATTGGCTTTGCCCAGGAGGTCGCGGTAAGCCCGCCCCGAGGGATATGGAGGAACCAGCCCCATGCCCACCTCGTTGGAGACGATAATGAGGCTGGCGTTTTTTCGCTCTAGGAGCTGGTTTAATTCATTGGCTATTTCGCTTTCTAAAGCGGCTAGGTCTTCGGGGTCATCGGCATTTTCCATAAAGTTCGAAATAAGGAGAGTGAGGCAATCTAGGATTACCACATCGGCATCCCCGATGTGCTCTCTTATCGCTTCGGCGACATGTTTGGGGGCTTCCAGGGTTCGCCAGGTGCTGGGGCGGGCCTTCTTATGAATCTCGATGCGGCGGCGCATCTCTTCATCCATAGCCACCAGAGGGGCAACGAAGAGCACCCTCTCGCTAAGGCTATCAGCTAGCCTCTGGGCAAAGCGACTTTTCCCGCTCCTGGCGCCGCCTAAAATGAGGATAATTTCCCTCTTCACTTCGACCCTCCTAGAGGTAGCCTCCATAGATAAGGGGAACTAGAATTAGCACCAAAACCTCGATCACCTCATTGATCGCCCCATAGGTGTCACCAGTAAGTCCACCCAGTCTCCTTTTCAAAAAGATTGCCATTATTATGGCGACAAGCCAAATTCCCGCCATCAGTGCCAAGCCCAATAGCTTCATTAGAAGCACTGATATTGCCAGGGCAATCAATGTCGCTATGGTCATACTCTGCCAGTTCGCCTGCTCCTTGAAGATTTGCCCTATGCCTTCCCTTCTGGCGGAGGGATAGGCGAAGACGGCATAGACTATCGCCCAACGACTGAGAGTGGGCATGAGGAGAAGGGCAGCCATCCTAAAGGCAGCTGGCACAAAGATTAAGGAGATGCTCTTGACCAGGAGCAGGGAGCACGCCCCTACCACCCCAAAACCTCCCGCTCTGCTATCATGCATAATCTCCAATCTCTGCTGCGGCGACCTACCGGCAGCCATGCCATCGCAGGTATCGATAAAGCCATCGAGGTGATTGGCCCCGGTGAGAAGGATCAAAGCTACGATGATTAATACGCTCCCCAAGGCCATGGGCAAGAACAGAGCGAAAAGGCGGTCTAAACCGTATAACGCCCCTCCTAACCCCAGCCCGATAAGGGGGAAATAGACCAGGGATCTGCCGATCTCCATTGGGGTGGCCTCCCGCCGCAGGGGGGAGGGGATTACGGTCAGAAACTCAAGTGCTGCCAGAAAACCCATTGTTTTCGCCTTTTTCGCCCTATTTGTGGCTTTCTCTCGGGTCGCTGTGGGTCATTGCTCCTCGGCTGATAGTTATTTCAGTTTATTATTGGCCTCGGCGACCCCGGCCTCGGCGAAGGTAGCCATCTCTGCCAGGGTCCTCAGGGCTGCCTCAATAATAAAGATCGCTAGCGCAGCCCCTGTCCCCTCGCCCAGCCTCATCTCTAGGTCGAGCAGAGGTTCGAGTCCTAGGTGTTTAAGGGCGACCCGGTGTCCCCTTTCCGCTGAGATGTGCCCCGCGATGAGGAAGTCGCCCAGCTTTGGTGCCATTCTGGTGGCGATGAGCGCCGCCGCCCCGGAGATGAAGCCATCGATGACGATGGGGATGCGATGCCTCGCTGCCCCGATCATCACCCCCACCAGCCCCCCGATCTCAAAGCCGCCCACCTTTGCCAGCACATCGAGGGGATCGGCGGCATCGGGCTGGTTGACCCTGAGCGCCCTTTCTATGACCTTCACCTTATGTCTTAGCTGTCTATCGCCTATCCCGGTGCCCCGTCCGGCGACCTTTGCCACCGACTCCCCGGTGATGGCAGCGGTGATGGCACTTGAGGCGGTGGTATTTCCGACGCCCATGTCGCCGCTGCCCACAATGTCCAGCCCTTTTTCGAGCTCCCCTTCCAAAATCTCAATACCCGCCTCTATGGCCTGAAGCGCCTCCTCCCGGGTCATCGCAGGCCCCCGAGCCATATTGCGTGTCCCGTAGGCAACCTTTCTGGAGACCAGGCTTGAATGGGGCTCAAGGTCAGTTCTCACCCCCATGTCAACAACCACCACCCGAGCGCCCACCTGTCGCGCCAGAACATTGATGCCAGCGCCACCATGAAGGAAATTTTGAACCATCTGGGCGGTGACCTCTTGAGGGAACAGGCTTACCCCTTCAGCCACTACGCCATGATCGGCAGCCATGGTCACGATGGCTTTATGCTCAAGCCTGGGTATTGCCTGGCCCCTGATCCCGGCCACCTTAATGGAAAGCTCCTCCAGCCTTCCCAAGCTCCCCTGGGGCTTGGTCAGATTGCTCTGTCGCTGTCGGGCGGCGCTCATTGCCGCCTCATCCAAGGGCTTGATCTCCTGAATCGTCTCTAGGTACATTGCTACCATCCTTCTTTATTTTTCATAGCCAAGAGGGGTTATCTCCTTAATGGCGGTGATCAGCTTTCGACAATCGGGCAGCGGGCGCGGCGCAATACGGATATACTCCGGTAAGCCGAAAGAGGTGCAATCTCGCACCAAAATTCCTCGCTCAAGCAAAGCACGACGAAACCTTTTGGCGTCCCCTACCTCGACCAAAAAGAAATTAGCCTGGGAGGGCAATGGCTGCAAACCAAGCTCAGCGAGTTCCTTTATTAGAAAGTCTTTCAGGTGCTGGATACCGACTTTGCACTTCCTCATATATTTCTTGTCAGCTAGAGCAAGGATTCCTGCTCTCTGAGCCACGACATTGACATTCCAAGGGGGGCAAACCTTACGTAGGTTGGCGATGATCTGCTGCTGGGCAATGGCATAGCCCAAACGCAGCCCAGCTAGGGCATGGCTCTTGGCCAGGGAGCGCAGGACGAGCACATTGCCCCGCTGAATAATGTCCAGCGACGACCAAGCATTATCGACAAAGGCGATATAAGCCTCATCCAGGATGAGGAGGCTATCCTCACAAGCTACTAGGATCTGCTCTATTTCCTCCCTCGCCAAATATTGTCCGGTAGGATTATTGGGGTTGCATAGAAAGATCCCTTTTGGGCAGTGGCGTCGGATTAAGTTCACCGTCTCCGTTACCTGTAGCCTGAAGCTTTGTTGCGCCGTTAAGCGTTGTTTAAGCACCCCAGAGCCGACCAGTTGGCAGGCGACCTCGTACTCGCCGAAGGTGGGCTCGACGATCAGCACCAGGTCTTGAGGCCCAAAATAGGCCTGGGCGACAAGTCGAATAAGCTCTACCGAGCCGCTGCCAACCAGGATGTCTTCCGGTGCTATGCTCAGTTCCTGCGCCAGGCACTCCCTTAATTCCGTAGCCTCAGAATCAGGGTAAAGGGCGATGGGTAACGAGGTCAAAGCCTCCCTTACCCCAGGTGGCGCACCGAAGGGATTGGTGCTGACGCTGAAGTCAACGACGTCCCCGGCGGCGAGGCCAAATTTCTTCAGCTCAGCGTAATCTGGACCGCCGTGGGGGCAAGGGGATAGATTTTCAACTTCTGACCTAGGAGACAAAGGCAAGATACACCACCTCGACAAGGAAGCAGAGCAGACCCCAGAGGAGTGCTGTGATCCCCATTATTCTTAATGAAGCGTCGATAGTTTCTGGGAGCAGGAGGCTATTGGCATCACCGAGTATATAATGCCCCTTTTTCTCCAGCTGCACATCTAGCGCTCCAGCAGCTGCGCTCATCGTCCACCCGGCATTGGGACTCTCAGTCTTGGCATGGTCACGAAGGATGACCCGGAAAGTGGCTAAGAAGCGCTTTCCCAATAGAAAAGCAGCTACCGCCATCATCAGGCTGGTAAGCCGCGCTGGGAGGAAGTTTAAAGCATCGTCCAGTCTGGCCGCAAATTTGCCCAAGTGCTCATATTTCCCATGATAGCCAATCATAGCATCAAAGGTGTTGACCACTCTATAGGCGATAGCTCCCGGTAGGCCAAAGAGTATGAAATAGAATAAAGGGGAAACAAAGCTATCACAGGTATTCTCAGCCACCGATTCCACAGTAGCCGAGACCAGCAATGGCTTATCGAGCCCGCTGGTATCACGGCTCACCAAGGAGCGCATGGCAGCGCGTGCCCGAGGGAAATTATCGGCTATCAGCAACCCCTTGACCTCATGGGCAACCCTCCTCAGCTCCCTAATCGAGAAAGTTGATTTGAGCACTAAAGCACCCACTATGATATAGGCTGCTTGGCTCAGCTCCCTGAGATAAGCTAGGAGAAAATAAATGGGTATAGCAAAAAAACCAATGGCAAGCAAAACCGCCCCAGCGCCGTAAATTAGCTGAGCAATCGAGCCCCTGCCACGGGTGAGCCTTTCGATAAGGGATGTAAACTTACCCATCCAGACTACGGGATGCAAAATAGAGGGTGGCTCGCCAAAGACAAGATCGATGGCAATGGCAAGGATTAGAAAAGTACATGCTCCATGCCACCGCTTTCAACCAAAGTCCTCTTTCTGATGCTTAAGGATAGCCTCCTTTGTAGCTGCCGTCACCGCCTTGGCCAGCAACTCTCCCATCTTAGCGTGCCCACCCATATAGTGGATTTTGGCACCTACCCCTGATACAATCATTACATTATCAGTCCCTGTCCCTGTGGCTTGATATTGCGGGCTATAAGAGCTTCTTACATCCAGATCCTGGAGTGCTACTATCTTTGCCTCAGTAGCAGTAATTATCGATCGAACCATAGCTCCTTCAGATAGGGAAGCATTGGTCAAAGCTATGATATTTATAGTTCCCAGCGCCTCAAATTTGCCATCCCTTTCTAAGTGGTGCCCCTCATCCACGCCTATTCTTAGAGCATTAGACATAACCCCAGCGGTGACGACGGCACAAATCCTGAACTCGGCAAAGCGCTCCTCTCTGACGGCGAAATCATCAATATCTACGCCTGTAGAGAGGAAGGCGACCTCCTGCGGAGAAAGCCCCAGATCGGCAAGCACGCTATCTAAGTAGAGCTGCCAATCTCGATGCAGGAGATTCCAGAGCTGAGGGGGATTGGAATTATTACATACCACCCTCGCCTGCTTAAATCCCTCCCTGGAACTTAGGACCAGTCTTGGTTGAGAGAAGATTATGAGCAGGGTCTTTATCGGGACGCCTTGATATTGGTGGTAAACCACCTCAGCTTTTGCCTCTTCAAACTGCCAAGAGATCTCTTTCCTTGTCATCAGATCGCTCCATCTGGGTAAAGTAGCAAGCGGGATCCCACTTCTTCAAACATTCAACCCCCCTCCTGGAATAGTTCGAGATGGATCATCCTCGCCATCTCCTCCAGAGCATCGACGATGCGAGGGCCTCCCCGGCTGGTCAGGTCACCATCGATAGGGTAGATTCTTCCTGTCCTGATGGCTGTAGTTTGGCTCCAGCCAGAGAGTTCCTCGAAGTCTGGGACATCCACCGTACCATGGCAGTCGTCGAAGATGATGATCTCTGGGTCAGCGTTGACCAATGCCTCGAGGCTGAATTGTGTCCATTGGCCTGCTGTTGCTGCTATATTCTCACCCCCGGCTAAGCCGATCAAGGCATCAATAAAAGAGCCTTCCCCGGCCGTCCAAGGCTTGGTAGGGTCGGAGGCATCAATCACATAAAACACCCTTGGTTTTGGGGCATCCCCGGTCTCGGCAACAATGGAGTCGATGCGTTGCGTCATATCGCTCACCAGTTGTGCCGCTCCCTCCTCTGTGCCCGTGATCTGCCCCATCAACTCAATATTGGCAAAAATACCGTCGATGTCCTTGGCGTTGAAGACAACCACCGCCAATCCTTTGCTCTCAAGCTGGGATACCAGGTCGGGGTAGTGAATGTTGGCAGCCAAGATAAGGTCAGGCTCCAGATCGATAATCCTTTCCAGGCTGGGCGTGGAAAAACCACCAACCTTGTCCTTAGCCAGCGCCTCGTCGGGATAGTCGCAGTAGTCGGTCACCCCCACCACCCTATCCCCCAGATCGAGGGCAAACAGAACCTCGGTGATGCCAGGCCCTAGGGAAACAATACGTTGAGGAATCTCCTCTATATTGACGGTCCTTCCCATATCATCGGTTATTGCGCCTGGCCCAGGAGTTGGAGGGGTACAAGCTATCACTAAAGCAAGCACTAAGGTCGAAAAAAGCAAAATCAAAGCAAGCCTTTTCATTGGAGCTCCTTTCAAAAGAGTAAACAAAAAAATCCCCTCGCTCTGCAGAACGGGGGATACATTACTTGATGCTTCCCACCCCCTTTCTCCGCGGAGGTTTCAGGGAAACCAGAGGCTGGTGTTCTGACTTCGCCGAATTATTCGGAGTCACAGTAGGCGGGACTGTGCCGGATTCTCACCGGTCTTGCCTTCCATTTAAGCCCTCGCTCGCGCTCGGGCACCTCTGGGTTCACTATTAAGTTTTGCTTAGTATAGCATACCTGGGGGCAAAGGTCAATATCAAATTGCCTTGACACTGCCCCCAAACTCAGTTATTATCGGCGCAAGCCTTCCTTTCGGGGATTTGCTATGTCCTATGAGACCATTATCTATGAGAAGAAGGGGCAAATTGGCTATCTCACCCTCAACCGCCCCCAGGTGGATAACGCGATAAACGCTCAGATGGCTAAAGAGTTGGCCGACGTGTGCCAGAGGATTAACCAGGATGAAGAGGTTAGCGTGGTGATTTTTATGGCGGATGGAGATAATTTTTCCTCAGGGTGCGACCCTCAAGAGAGGGAGGCGGCAGGCGAGGCCTCCGCTGCGATAGCGAGCGTTGAGCGAGTGGTGATCGCTGCCATCAATGGGGATGCCTTGGGCGAAGGGTTGGAGTTGGTTTTAGGCTGCGATATAAGGGTTGCCTCTGAGGGAGCGAGGTTTTGCTTCCCCCATACCAGTTACGGGCTGATCCCCGGGGCAGGGGGAACCCAAAGGCTGCCTCGCCTTGTGGGAAAGGGCAAAGCCTTGGAGATGATCCTCACCGCCGAACCTATCGATGCCCAAGAGGCTTTTCGAACGGGATTAGTTAATAAGGTAGTCCCGTCTGAACGGCTTCTTCAAGAGGCGGAGGAGATGGCAAAGAGGATAATCCCCAGGGGTCCCATCGCCTTGAGGTATGCTAAAGAGGCGGTAAATAAGGGCCTTGACCTCACCCTGGAGCAGGGGCTGAGGCTGGAAGCCGACCTCTACTTCCTTATTCAAACCACCGAGGACAGGATGGAGGGGATCAGGGCTTTCCTGGAGAAGGGGTCTCCCCAGTTCAAAGGGGGATGAGAATCGCTGAAATGAAGCTGAAGCTGGACCTACACACCCACTGTTATGAGGCCACGGGCTATCGTGCCCCATCCCTGGAGATCGTAAGGCAAATCGTGGATCAGATAAAGGCAAGAGGACTTGATGGCATCGCCATCACTGAGCACTGGGACAAGGATTATGGATTCAAGGTAAAGGAGATTGTGGAGCAATTCTTTAATAACGAGGTGCTGATCATCCCCGGTCGGGAGGTCGATGTGAAGGAGCATCAGGAGGTGGAGCTTTACCTGCCCAATGGCTCCACCTTTCGCTTTCTAGCCCACCCAGGCTTTCCCGTGAATTCCTACATCATTGAGGATGTCCAGGGCATCGAGATCGAAAATGGGCTGCATAACTGGCATATAAACAAGGAGAGGGTGAGGGAGCTGGCGGAGGAGCATGGCCTTCTCCTCTTAAAGAACAGCGATGCCCACTTCATAAGCCAGATTGGCCAGTACTACAACGAGATCTCCCTTGAGGAGCTCATCGCCCGCGCCAAGTAGGCTATTTCTATCAGTCCTCTAGGGGGTCGCCAAGCGACCGAAAAGCTTTTATAATTGTATGAAAGGGGAACACAAATGGAAGCAAAGGAGCGATTGTTAAGATGATCCTATCAAAGTTTGCGCTAACCGATAGGGTGGCCATTGTGACCGGGGCCGGTAGGGGCATTGGGAAGGGTATTGCCTTGGGGTTTGCCCAGGCTGGGGCTCATGTTGTTGCTTGTGCTCGAACGGTGGAGCAGATTGAGGCCACCGCAGAGGAGATTCGCGCTCTGGGAAGAAAGTCTCTTGCTATTCCCACCGATGTTCGAGAGAGTGAGCAGGTGGATGACATGGTGAGGAAGACCGTGGAGGAATTCGGGCGGATCGATATCCTGGTCAACAACGCTGGTGGCCTCTTTGTAGTGGCTGTCCTGGACATGAGCGAGAGGGCTTGGGATGCCATCATTCGCGAGAACCTAAAGAGCGTTTTCCTATGTAGCAAAGCGGTTGCCAAGGTGATGGTTGAGCAGAAGAAGGGCAGCATTGTTAACCTCGCCTCTATGGCTGGTCGCACTGGGTCTCCGGGAATGGCTCACTATGGGGCGGCTAAGGCGGGGATTATCAATTTGACCCAGTCGCTGTCGGCGGAGTGGGCCCCCTACAAGATTCGGGTCAACGCCATAGCACCGGGCCCTGTTTGGACGCCAGGAGCTCCCATAGTCTGGCCCACCCCTGAGGTGCAAGCTCAAGTCGTCAGCCGGGTTCTATTGGGGCGTTTCGGACAGCCTGAGGACATTGCGGCGGCGGCCATCTATCTTGCCTCCGATGCCTCGGACTGGGTCACCGGTCAGACCTTTGAGATCAATGGTGGACCGGCAATTCAAGTCTAAAAGCATCGCCCTTGCCGCCCCTTCATAATGTTTCCTTGAAAAGATTGTGGTAAGATATTAACAATATGAACCCCTTTGACACTATTATCTACGAAAAAAAGGATGGCATCGCCTATGTCACCCTCAATCGCCCTGAGGCGCTGAATCGCTACAACATCCAGATGCGCGACGACATTTATCAGGTGCTCACCGCCATCAGGGACGACCCCGAGGTGATGGTGGTCATCCTTAAAGGGGCCGGGGAGAGGGCCTTCTCCGTTGGCGCTGACCTCAGCGAGTTTGGCACCGCCCCCTCTCCTGTGATCGCCCGCCAGGTGAGGTGGGAGCGCGATGTCTGGGGTCTTTTTTCAAGCTTAAAACAACCTCTCATTGCGGCAGTTCATGGTTTTGTTCTCGGCTCCGGCGTGGAGGTGGCCCTATTTTGCGATATAAGGATCGCCTCTGAGGACGCCATTTTTGGCCTGCCCGAGGTCTCCCTGGGCGTGATCCCGGCAGCGGGGGGCACTCAGACCTTGCCCCGAATGATCGGCAGGGGGAGGGCTCTGGAGATGCTCCTCACCAGCAACCGCATCGATGCCAAAGAGGCTTATCGCATCGGGCTGGTGAACATGGTGGTTCCTAGGGAGGAACTTTATCCCACCGCGGACGAGATAGCGAAAAAGATCATGTCCCGCGGCCCTATCGCCGTAAGGTATGCTAAAGAGGCCATAAATCGGGGGCTTGATCTCACCCTCGAGGAGGGGCTGGCCCTGGAGAGGAAACTTGCCGCCCTTGTGGCAAAGACGGAGGACGCCGCGGAGGGGCTGAAAGCCCTCGCCGAGAAAAGGCCGCCTCGGTTCAAGAATATGTAAGAGGAGGTGGAACCATGGGGAAGGAATTAGAGGAGCTTATCGAGGAAACGGCAGAACTGATCGTCAGTTCCAAGAAGCTGGTGGTGTTTACCGGGGCTGGGGTGAGCACAGAGTCGGGCATACCCGACTTCAGAAGCCCGGGGGGCATCTGGTCCAAATTCAATCCCGACGATTTCACCTACCAGAAGTTCCTCAAGGATCCGAAGGTGAGGAAGAGGCAGTGGCAGATGTTCAGCATGTTCCGCATGATAGACCTGGTGCAACCGAATCCAGCCCACTACGCCATCGCCGAGCTGGACAAACTGGGAAAGCTGGATTGCGTGATCACCCAGAACGTGGATGGCCTCCATCAAAAGGCGGGGGTCCCTGAGGAGAAGGTGATCGAGCTTCACGGCACCACCAGGTGGGTTAAATGCCTGGGCTGCGGCAAGCGCTACCCTATGTCGGAGATCGCAAAGAGGTTGGAGGCGGGTGTGGAGGAGCCTGTTTGCGACGATTGTGGGGGCATCCTCAAGTCGGCGACCATCTCCTTTGGGGAGCCGATGCCGGTGAAGGAGACCAGCGAGGCGGAGCGCTGCTCCCGAGAGTGCGACCTGATGATGGTGGTCGGCTCCTCCCTGGTGGTCTATCCAGCGGCCTATATGCCCATCTACGCCATGGAATCGGGGGCAAAGCTGGTGATCATAAACGTAGGAACTACCTCTATGGACCGCTTTGCCAATGTCCGTATCAATGAAAAGGCGGGGGAGGTGATGTCCAAGATCCTGGAGCGGGTGAAAAGCAGGCTTGCCTAGTTTTCCCCTGACGGAGCAGGGTGGGGAATGATAATGTATCTGAGGCTGAAAATTGAGAGGTAAAGCATGAACACTACTGAATTTCTCATGATAACCTCTGCCATCTGCCCCGATAGGCCAGCGATAATCTTCGAGGGAAAGAAATTCACCTTTAGCGAACTAAGCGAAAGGGTGAACAGGCTGGCTAACGCCTTAGTGGACCTGGAGATAGAGAAGGGGGAAAGGGTCGCCATTCTGCAGGTGAACTGCAGCCAGTATGTGGAGGTCTACTACGCGGTGGCAAAAATAGGGGCCATCTTCGTCCCTTTGAACTTCAGGGCAAAGAGAGATGAGCTCGTCTATATGCTTAATAACTCAGAGGCATCCACCCTCTTTGTCGGCGAGCGCTATGTCCAACTGGTGAACTCGATGTGCCCCGATCTTCCCCTGGTAAGGCATTACATCTCCATAGAAGGCAAACAAGAGGGCATGCTCGACTACGAGGAGCTATTGGCCTCCGCCTCCGATGAGGAGTTGTTCACCGATATCGCCGATGAGGATATCACTTTGCTGATGTATACTGCGGGAACTACCGGTTTGCCCAAAGGGGTGCCCTTGAGCCACAATAGCTTTAGCCTTTATGTTCTGGAGAATGTTAACCCCGCCGATCCGGAGATAGAGGAGACAAACCTCTTAACCATGCCCCTCTACCATGTAGCTGGGGCTCAGGCGATGCTGGCGGCCACCTATGGAGGGAGATCGCTGGCGATGATGAGGCAGTTTGAGGTCAACGAGTGGCTGGAGACGGCGCAGCGGGAGAAGGCGAACCGAGCGATGCTGGTGCCCACCATGCTGAAGCGGGTTATCGACCACCCCGACCTCGATAAATATGACCTCTCCAGCCTGAAGGTGATCACCTATGGTGCTGCCCCGATGCCCTTTGAGGTGATCAAGAAGGCTATCGAGCTTTTCCCCGGGGTCAACTTCATAAACGCCTTCGGGCAGACGGAGACCGCCTCCACCATCACCACTCTAGGTCCTGATGACCATATTATCGAGGGGACGGAGGAGGAGAAGGAAAAGAAGCTGAGACGGCTCACCTCCTCTATCGGCAGACCGATGTCCGATGTGGAGATAAAGATCATCGACGATGCGGGCAATGACCTGCCTCCTGGGGAGGTGGGTGAGATCGTCGCCAGGGGTCCCCGGGTGATGAGCGGATACTGGAAGGATGCTGAGAAAACGGCGAAGGCGATCACCGCCGATGGCTGGCTCCACACCGGCGATATGGGCTATATGGATGAGGAGGGCTACTTCTATCTCGCCGCTCGAGCCGACGACCTGATCATCAGGGGAGGGGAGAACATCTCCCCTGATGAGGTGGAGAACGTACTTTATTCCCACGCCGCCGTTGAGGAGGCGGCGGTGATCGGTGTCCCCGATCCTGAATGGGGTCAGGAGCCCAGGGCGATCGTGGTGCTCAAAGAGGGGAAGACCGCCACCGCTGAGGAGCTCATCGATTTCTGCCGCGAGAGGCTGGCCAGCTTCAAGAGGCCGCGCTCCGTGGTCTTCACCGACGAGCTTCCCCGCACCAGCACGGGCAAGGTGCTGAAGAGGATCCTTCGCGAGGAGTATGGAGCCCCTTAACGAGGTTGAGCATAGAGAGGAATCGACCTTTAACATGAGGCAGCCACAAAGGCTGCCTTGCAATTAGCGCAAAAAGGATGTGGAGAGTAGAATGGTATTTATCCCGGAGGCCAAGGAGGCTCCCCGGGGGAGGTAACGTCCTTGAGCCGGGGCAGGAGCACGCCTTGTAAAGGCTACTGCTGAATTGCGCTCTCCACAAGCTCGGCGATGTCCATCGCCTTTAGATATTCCGTTGCCTCCTTTGCCTTTATGCCATCCTCAAACATTTGAAGGCAATAGGGGCAGGCGGAAGCCAGGATATTGGCTTTGGTTTTGAACGCCTGATCGGTGCGCATCTCGTTAATTCTGGTGCCGATCCTCTCCTCCATCCACATCCTTCCACCACCACCGCCGCAGCAAAAGCTCTTACTGCGGCGACGCTCCATCTCCACCATATGGAGCTGAGGGATAGCCTTCAGGATATTTCTAGGGCTGTCATAGATGTCGTTGTGCCGTCCCAGGTAGCAAGCATCATGATAGGTTATGGTTTTGCCCACACCATTTATCAGTTTTAACTTTCCTTGCTTTAGCAACTCGGCAATAAACTGGGAGTGGTGGAAAACGTCGAATTCGCTGCCAAATTGAGGGTATTCATTCTTTAGGGTATTATAGCAATGGGGGCAGGTGACGACCACCTTCTTCACCCCATAGCCCTTAAGGGTCTCAATATTTTTAAGCGCCTGCATCTGGAAGAGGTATTCATTACCCAGGCGGCGCGCCGGCTCGCCGCAGCAGGTCTCCTCCTCACCCATTATTGCGAAGTCGACCCCCGCCGCCTTGAGCACCCTGGCAAAGGCGCCAGCCACCTGCATATTTCTGTCCTCCAGAGTAGCGGCACAGCCTACCCAATAGAGCACATCCACATCCCTATCCTCTGAGAGGAGCTTGAGGTCAAGCCCCTGGCACCAGTCCATCCTTGTGGTCGTGGTTCCTCGGCAACTGTGACCTCTGTCCTCGATGCATCTCAGGACGCCCTCAGCGGTGTCGGGGATCACAGCCTGCTCCAGCACCAGATTGCGGCGCAGGTCGATGATCTTATCGATATGCTCCACAAAGACGGGGCATACCTCCTGACAGGCGAGGCAGGTAGTGCAAGCCCAGATCTCATCCTCAGTTATTATATCGCCAATCAGAGAGGTATCAGGGTTTCCGCCATTGCCTTTCTTAGCGAGCAGACTGGGACCCACCTTAAGCCAATGCCTTTTGAGGTCCTGGATCACCTTCTTCGGGGAGAGGGGCTTCCCGCTAAGATAGGCGGGGCAGTTGTCCTGACAGCGACCGCAGCGGGTGCAGGAGTCGAGGTCGAAGAGCTGCTTCCAGGTGAAGTCATTGATCTTCGCCACCCCATAGGTCTCAGCCGTCTCCAGGTTGATGGGCACCAGCGCCCCCTTGGGACGCATCGACCTGAAGAGCACGTTGAAGGGGGCGACAACGATGTGCGCCAGCGAGGAGAAGGTGAGGGCGACATAGACTATGGCTCCTAAAGTAAGGGCCACATGAAACCACCACAAGCTCATATGCAGGGTTAGCAGTGTGGCGGCGGAAAGCCCGCTGAAGATTTTGGCAACCATCCACCCTCCGGGCGACCATACCTCCCATGGAGGGTTGAGCGCTGCAATGCGAAGCCCTTCGATGATGAAGCCGGTGAGCACAATGAGGAAGACCAGAGCTAGGGCGATGGCATCCTCGGCTTTATTGTCCAGCCTATCGGGTTTTTGAATGTATCTCCTGTAGGCGGCGATGATGACCCCAGCGAGCACCAGTATGCCGAAGACGTCCACAGCTAAAGAGAGCCCCAGATAGGGAGCACCTGCTAACCCTCCTATGGCATAGTGGGTTATGAAGTCTATAGCTGCTGCCAGCAAAAAGATTATACATCCCCAGAAGATGAGGAAGTGTATTATCCCTGGGTAGGGGTCCCTGAGGAAGCGCCTGTGGATGAGGCCATCCACTACGCCAGTGACCACAAAGGACCAGATGCTTTTCCCTATGTTCTCAAACCTGTTGTCCGGCTGCCCTAGGCGCCAAAGGCGGTAGCGTTTGTAAACCGCATAGGCAAGGATTATTGCCAGGGGGATAAGCAAAGAATAAAGGATGTATCCATAGTGCCCAATATTCCAGAATATCTCCCTGGTTGGCATAGCTTTCTCCTCTTTCCTTCAAAAATTCCTCCAATTCAACCTTTGAAAGTGTATCATATCGCAATCGCTCTGCCAAGGAAATGCCTTGTTAATCGACCGAGCCTGGAATATAATCTGGCTAGCATCCTTTCGAAGGAGGGAGCATGGCAGAAAAGGACCCTCTAACCAGGAGGGCAAAGGCAGACATTATGCTAAAGAGAACCGCCTCACAGCTAAGGGAGATGCTTCATGAGGCAGCGGGGGAACTGGACCCCTTCCCTTTTTTCATGGGGAGTTTCTTTATCAGGGCCATTGAGGCGGAGCCTGGGGGGGCCACAAAAGGGGAGCGGGGCTGCGTGGTTGTTTGCCCCGACGGCGAGCTCTACGAATACATCTACACGATAACGGTTGGTGGTCCCTTTCCGGAGCCCTCTCGCAAGGAGGAGACCAGGGAGCTGGACCTGCCCCCTCAAGATTATATCCCTTATGCCTACAATGCCCTTTGTGAGATCACCAGGTTGCTCCTGGAGAGTCAGGAATCGGGGTCATCGCCTTGAGGTCTACTCTAGGATGATCGTTCCGCTCCTGCCGCCGCTCTTGCGAGCCAGGCGAATCCCCTCGATCCTCATCCCCCGGTCAGCCGCCTTGCACATATCGTAGATGGTTAGGGCGGTCACCGCTACCGCGGTAAGGGCCTCCATTTCAACCCCTGTTTTCCCCATGCTCTTCACCCTGGCGGTGATCTCCACACCTCCCTCGGCAAACGTGAATTCCACCTTAACCTCATCGAGCATCAGATGATGGCACATGGGGATGATCTGGGAGGTCTGCTTTGCTGCCATAATTCCAGCCACCTGAGCTGTGGCAAGGACGTCCCCTTTTGCCATCTTCCCCTCCCTCATCAGGGAGAGGGTTTCAGGTTTCATCGTTACCATGCCCTTGGCCACCGCCTCACGCCTGGTGACCCGCTTCTCGGTTATATCCACCATCCTTGTCGGCTCCAGGGTCTCTTCCATCCCCTTATCCTCCCAACTGACACATTGCCCGCCCTTTGGGGAGCACCCCTTCCCTTAATCGATGGCGCTCCGGTTTGGCGGCTACAGCCTGCTGAATTAACCGGCTTAGCTCCTGCGGCGATGCCCCTTTCCACAGCGGCCCCTTCAGGTCCACCTCCTCATCGCTGAGGAGGCAAGGGCGTAGCGTTCCGTCTACAGTCAGTCGCAGGCGATTGCAATTGAAGCAGAAGTGCTCGCTAAGCGGGCTGATAAAGCCTATGGTCCCCTTTGCCCCTGAAAAGCGAAAGTACCTGGCAGGGCCATTGCTATGGCTGGGCAGAGAGGGCTCCAGTGGCCCCAGGGAAAGAAGGCGCTCCTTGATCTCAGCTGCGGGGACGAAATCAAGCCTCTCCCCTCTGCCGAAGGGCATGGTCTCGATGAACCTCACATGCCATCCCTGCTCGATAGTGAGGCGGGCGAAATCGAGAACCTCATCGTCGTTCATCCCTCGCATAACCACCATGTTCAGCTTGACGGGCTCAAGACCCGCCTCCCTCGCCGCCTCGATGCCATCGAGGACGTCGCCTAGTTTATCATGCCTTGTGATACGCTGGAATCTTCCCCTGTTAAGGGTGTCGAGGCTCACATTGACCCGCCCAAGTCCAGCCTCCTTAAGCGAAGCAGCATATCGCCTAAGGAGCACCCCATTTGTGGTCAGGGAGATATCGTCAATGCCCTCTATCTCAGATAGCATCCTTATCAGATGGGGCAGTTCCGACCTTACCAAGGGCTCGCCCCCGGTGAGCCTCACTTTAGTTATGCCCAAAGCGGCTGCCGTCTGGGCAACAGCTTGAATCTCCTCGTAGCGAAGTATCTCGCTGCGGGGCAAGAGTGTAATGCCCTGGGGGGGCATACAATAGAGGCAGCGCAGATTGCAGCGATCGGTGACCGATATGCGCAAATAGTTTATGGGACGCTGAAAGGAATCGGAAAGCCCTGTCATTCTTTTCGTCCTGGCTCCAGTTTTAAAAGGATCCCACGTGCCTGTTGTGTTGCCTGCCCCCGATGGCTTACCTCGTTCTTCTCTTCGACGCTGAGCTCAGCCATGGTCTTGCCCAGCCTGGGGAGATAGAAGATGGGGTCATATCCAAAGCCCTCATCCCCCTTTGGGCTAAAGGCAATCATACCTTCACACTCACCTTGGCAGAGCTCTACCCTCCCTTCGGGGGAGGCGATAGCGATAACACACCTGAAGCGAGCGGCTCTTTTTTCCCAGGGGATGCCTTCAAGCCTCTTAAGCAGATAGCCGATCCTCTCCTCGTCTGAGGCACCTGCCCCGGCGTAGCGAGCCGATAGGGCGCCGGGCTCCCCGCCCAGGGCATCGACCTCCAGCCCCGAATCGTCGGCCAGGGTGAACAGGTTGCTTAGCGAGGTATAGGCTAGAGCCTTGAGGGTGGCATTCTCCTCAAGGGTGGCCCCTGGCTCGCCCACCACCTGCTCAATGCCCTGCTCGGCGAGGGTAACAATTTCAAAGGGTATGCCCTGAAGGAGCAACGAGTACTCCCGCGCCTTAGCAGCGTTTTTTGTGGCCAGGAGAAGCTTGGGCATCCTCATCCCTCAAGGTCGACGAATCTCCTCTCCAGCTTTCTCATCACCGCGGGCATGGTGGTATATTCCATCTGCTCCAGGGGGAGCCTGTGGGGCTCGAAGGGCCCATGGCGACGCATGTAGTCGGCAACCTCACTGGCGATCCTCCTCGCCTCATTGAAGCTGAGGTCATCGAACATGTCCCGAGGCCCGATAAGCTTGCCGCCGGAGAGCTGGAAGCCGGCGGCGACCACCCGTGGCGGACCATCGAATCGGGTGGGGTTGGAGTCTTCTACTGCCACTGGCATCAGGGGGCCGTGATGGGAGCCTCTCATCCATCCCTCCACAAGCAGGGGGTGGGTGAAGGGCTCCAGCACCTCTCCCACCGCGGGGAACTCCCCCTGGGAGCGAACGATGCACACCGGGTCATCCTTGCCCACATATCTTCCTGCGATCAGCGCCAGGCGCTGTGTGGAGGAGACGGCGGCGATCTCGTTAGAGCCCCTGTGATAGACCGCCTTCACCGCATAGCGAGATGGTGCCCCCATGAAGAGGAGCATATCGTAGATCTCCTCGGGGGCGTCGAGGGTTATCTTCTTATGCTCCTTGACATCGTGGATCTCAAAGCGAAAGCCACCATGCATGTTCTCGGCGATGACCAGCCCGATGGTATTGAAGGGGTCGGCGAAGATCTTATAAAGGGGGAGATTCCATGCCCCCGCCGATGTCTTATCGGCCATAAAAACGATTATCGTCTCCGCCCCTCGCTCCTCGATCTCCATCTCCGCCACGCCGGGCCCCATTCCCTTGACGTTGCCTGAGAAGGCCTCGGCGAGAAGGTCCTGTCCTGCCCCGTGAAGCTTTAGCTCCCTGGCCACCTTGGTGCACTCCAGGAAGGTATCCCAGGCCAGCTTGTGGATCGCCTCGTTATCCTCCCCTCGCTGGTGGGTCATGATCAATTCCAGATCGTCCCCGCACCTGGTGACGTGGAAATCGACCAGGAGCTTATCCCGCTCTCGCTCCAGGCATTCCTTGGCCCTTTCCAGCACCTTGGGATGGGAGCTGGAATGCCCTACATAGCCCCCAATGTCGGCCTTAATAACGCTTAATGTAATCATCCTCTTCCTCCTTTCTTAAATTACAAAACCTCTGCAGGTTTATATACCCCGAACACCTCACGGAAAACGTCACAGACCTCGCCCAACGTAGCATAGGAGCGCACCGCCTCCAGGATATAGGGCATTAGGTTCTCCATCCCCTGGGCGGCATGGCGCAGCTCCTTGAGCCTCTCCGCCACATCCCTGGAGCTTCGCTGGCGGCGCACCCGATTTAGCCGCTCCAGATGCCTTCTCTCGCCCTCCTCGTCCATCTCCAAGATAGGAATAGTTAAAGGTTCATCGATGATGTAATCGTTTAACCCGACAATGATGCGCTTCCCACTTTCGATCTCCCTCTGGTATCGGTAGGCAGCCTCGGCGATCTCCCGCTGGAAGAAGCCTCTCTCGATAGCGGAGATAACGCCACCGTAGGAATCGATCCTCTGGAAGTAGTCGTAACAAGCCTCCTCCATTTTATTGGTCAGCGCCTCCACCATAAAGCTGCCCCCAAGGGGATCGACGCTATTTGCCACCCCGCTCTCATGGGCGATGATCTGCTGCGTTCTGAGGGCGATAAGGGCTGCCTTATCTGAGGGTGTAGCGAATGCTTCGTCCATGGAGTCGGTGTGCAGCGACTGGGTGCCCCCCAAGACGGCAGCGAGGGCTTGAAGGGCGACGCGGACGATGTTGTTCTCCGGCTGCTGTGCCGTTAGGGAACAGCCCGCGGTCTGGGTGTGGAAGCGGAGCCAAAGGGAGCGCTCATTTCGGGGGTTGAAGCGCTGCCTTATCTCCCGGGCCCAGATGCGGCGAGCGGCACGAAACTTGGCGATCTCCTCGAAGAAGTCGTTATGCACATTGAAGAAGAAGCTAAGCCTGGGGGCGAAATCATCCACCTCAAGCCCTCGTTCCACCCCTGCCTCCACATAGGTCAAGCCATCGGCGAGGGTGAACGCCAGTTCCTGAGCGGCGGTGGCCCCCGCCTCTCGAATATGATAGCCACTGATGCTGATGGTATTCCACAGGGGGAGGTGCCTCGTCCCGAACTCAAAGGTGTCTACAATGAGGCGCATCGAAGGCTGTGGGGGGAAGAGGTACTCGTTCTGGGCGATGTATTCCTTGAGGATATCGTTCTGAATCGTCCCCCCAAGCCTCTCCATAGGTATGTCCCGCTTCTCAGCGGCGGCGATGTACATCGCCCAGATCACCGCAGCAGGGCTGTTGATGGTCATCGATGTGGTCACCTCATCCATGGGGATGCCATCGAAAAGCACCTCCATATCGGCGAGGGAGGAAATCGCCACCCCGCACCTGCCGAACTCCCCTCGCGCTTCCGTGGCATCGGTATCATAGCCCATGAGGGTGGGCATATCAAAGGCAACGCTGAGTCCCGTTTCGCCATGATTTAGAAGGTACTTAAAGCGCTCATTGGTCTCCTCTGCGGTGCCGAAGCCAGCAAACATCCTCATCGTCCAAAGTCTTCCCCTATGTCCTGTATGATGAATACCGCGGACGAAGGGATATTCGCCGGGAAAGCCTACATCCGTCAGATAGTCAAGCCCCGATATATCCTCCACTGAGTAGAGCCTTTCGATGGGCAGTCCCGAGGTTGTGATGAAGCGATCCCGCCTCTCCGCAGAATTCGATGCTTTCCTCTGCCACTCCATTCCCCGCTTTCTAATGTCCTCGAGCCTCTTCTGGTCGAACACGGCACGCCCCCCAAATTCAGTAGTCGATCCCCCTCCTCGCCCTTATCCCCTTCTGAAAGGGGTGCTTAATCTCCACCATATCGGTAACAAGATCAGCCCTTTCGATAAGCCTCTCATCGGCATGGCGACCGGTGAGGATAAGCTCCACCTTTTCTGGCTTCTCCTCGATGAGCCTCAATACCTCTTCAACCCCCACCAGCTTCCAGGCAACAGCGATGTTTATTTCATCGAGCACCACGAGGTCGTAGTCGCCGCTAGCGATCGCCTTCCTAGCTGCCTCCAGAGCCTGCCTCGCCTGCTCCCTTTCGTTCTTTTTAACCCTCTTTGGGTCTACAAAGTCCCTGTGGCCAAAGCTTTCGAAGCTAACATTGGGTAGCTGGGCAAGGATCTTTCGCTCCCCATAGGGATAATCGCCCTTCATGAAGTAAACGATATGAGCACGCAGGCCCTGTCCCAGGGCACGAAGCACCACCCCTAAGGCAGCGGAGGTTTTGCCTTTGCCACCTCCGGTGAAGATCTCCACCAGCCCTTTGGTCGGCGGTTCATTGTTCATCACAGCATAAGAAGCCCGTCCGCCTAAACCCTTCCAAGCTTGGGTGGCGGCGGGCATTTGAGATTCACATTCAAAGTCTAACAAGAGGGCACCTCCTTGTCAAGGATGCTTCGCCTTTGTATTGACAAAGGGGGATCCATGTTATATATTGCTATTCGCTAAGGGGGTGGCAAATGAAAGCCAAAACGTTGGTAGTAGTGTTACTCCTCGCTGTCTTGCTATTGTCGGGCTCTGCCTGCGACGGAGGAGAAGCCCCGACCTCGACGCCTACGCCGACCTCAGAATTGTCGGCGGAGCAGATAATGGAAGCAGTAGCGGAGGCTGAAATTGAGACCTACCGATTCGACATGTATATGAGCATGACGATGGTGGGGGAGATGCCGGGAACGGTGACAATGGACGTGACTGGGGCCATTGATGAGCAAAACAGAGAGATGTACATGGATATGCAGCTGAGCATGTCTATGCCCGAGCCGATGGAGACGGGCATGGAGATATACATCGTGGGTGACTGGATATATATGGGGGTGGAAATGCCCGGTGAGCCTGCGATGTGGATGAAGATGACGATGACGGAGTACATGTGGGAGGAGCTGGACATAACCAGTCAACAGCTCGATTTACTGATGGACTTCGTTGAGGTGGAGCTTCTTGGCACCGAGACGGTCGGCGGAGTCGAGTGCTATAAACTTAGAGTGACGCCAGACATGGGAAAGCTCTGGGAATGGGCTCAGATGCAGGGGGGCATGGAAGAACTGGATCCGGCTTTGGACCTTGAAGACATAATAAGTGACTTCTCCATCACTGAATGGGTGGCGAAGGATACATATTTCACTACGAAGGCCGTTATCGATATCACGATGACCATCGAGTCAGATACCATAGATATGACTATGACCATGTTGATGTATGGCTTCAACGAGCCGGTCAGCATCGAACTGCCGCCAGAGGCAGCGGATGCTGTGGAAGTGCCTATGCCTTAGCACTTCTCTTGCCCAGAGTGATGAAGAGCAACTGCCTGCTAAGCGGTTGCTCTTCCTTTTACGACTTTTGCCTGTATATCTATTTTGAGTGATTTGCGTCGTCCGTGATATAATGCCCAATAAAGGGGAAAGGAAGATGAAAACCTTCAATAAGAGGGGGGACAAAGGGGAAACAAGCCTCCTCTACGGGGGGCGTGTTCCCAAGAGCGACCCTCGATGTGAAGCCTATGGCACCATCGATGAGGCCGTTTCTGCACTGGGTTTAGCACGAGCCCTGGCCAAAAAGGAGCGGGTCTCCCATATTCTGCTAACCATTCAACAGGATTTATTTGTTGTTGGGGCGGAGCTTGCCACCGCTGCCGACCAATACCACAAGCTAAAGAGCAAGCATCGGGTGGTTACCGCGGACATGGTGGATCGATTGGAGAGCCTGATCGGCGGCTTTGAGGAGGAGATGGAGATGCCTGAGGTATTCGTCATCCCCGGCGTTTCCCCGAGCTCGGCGGCCCTGGATCTGGCGCGCGCCATAATTAGAAGGGCGGAGAGAAGGGTGGTGGAGTTGAGAAATGATAGTATGGTGCAGAACGAGATGGTGCTGGAATATCTCAATAGATTAGGGGACCTGGTTTTCACCCTGGCTCGCTATGAAGAGATTTAAAGGAGGGGCTAATGGAGATCATCCCCGCCATCGACCTCAGGCAAGGGAAATGCGTTCGCCTCTATCAGGGCGACTATAGCCAGGAGACGGTGTTCTCCGAGGACCCTATCGGCGTCGCTCGGCACTGGCAATCGCTGGGTGCAAGGAGGCTTCACATCGTTGACCTCGATGGCGCCTCTAAAGGCGAACTTTGCCACGCCTCCCTCGTCGAGGAGATGGCGCGCTCGGTCAAGATTCCCCTTCAACTCGGCGGTGGACTCAGGCGGCTGGAGGCAGTGGAGCAGGTGCTGAAGTTTGGGGTGGAGCGGGCTATCCTGGGCACGGCGGCGATAGAGGATGTTGCCTTGATTCGAGAGGCTTGCCAAAGGTTTGGCGAGGCGGTCATCGTGAGCATCGATGCCAGGGATGGCTTCGTCGCCACCCATGGCTGGCGGGAGAGGACAACGATCACTGCTATCGAGCTGGTGGAGAGCATGGCTTCTCTTGGGGTAAAGCGCTTCATCTATACTGACATTGCCCGCGATGGCACCCTCACCGAGCCCAATTTCGGTGCCATTGCCGATTTGCTAGGCAAGACCAGTTTGCCTATCATCGCCTCTGGGGGCATCTCATCGCTGAAGCATCTCAAAAGGCTGGCCCAGCTTGGCGTGGAGGGGGCGATTGTGGGCCGGGCGCTCTACACGGGGGACATAGATTTGAAAGAGGCGCTGGAGGCTTTAGGGGAGTGTTAGATGCATCCCGCCGCGCTAGCTATCCTTAGTCTAATCGGCGCCTTCATCGTCTTCCAGATATTGATTCGGATAGTACGAAAAATCCACCCCATTCCCATTCCGTGGCAGGCAGCTTTACTTTTAGACCACCCCCTACGGAGGCGCTTTCAGAGCCCATCAAAAACTGTGGAGCGGATAGGAGTCGAGGAGGGAATGAGGGTGTTGGAATTGGGACCAGGCCCCGGATTTTTCACCGCGGAGGTATCCAGGCGAGTGGGCTGGGGAAGGTTATACTGCCTGGATATCCAGCCAGAGCTGATAGCGAGAGTTAAAGAAAAGGTGTTGAAAGAGGGGCTCGAAAACGTGTCTCTAATGGTGGGAGATGGCACAGCTCTTCCTTTTGCCGAGAATAGCCTTGATCTTGCCTTCCTAGTTACTGTTCTGGGCGAGATACCGGACAAGGATGGCGCTTTACGGGAGCTGCACCGCGTGCTTCGCCGCGGTGGGGTGCTTTCGATTTCAGAGATGCTTCCCGACCCCGATTACTCCCTGAAGAGAACCACCATTGCTCGGGCTGGCAAAGCAGGATTTGAACCTTTTCAGGAATTTGGTAATTTCTTTATATATGTTGTAAACTTTCTAAAGAGGTGAACCAGTGGTGCAAAGGAATATGTTGCCCACAGGGGTATAGCGGTAAGGCTTTAGGAGGTTTAGGATGCTCAAGTTTGATGAAAAGGGGCTGATCCCAGCCATTGCCCAGGACGCCAATAGCGGCGAGGTGCTCATGCTGGGATACATGAATGAGGAGTCGCTGAAGAGGACGCTTGCCAGCGGTCAGGTCTGGTTCTATAGCCGAAGTCGGCAGGAGCTTTGGTATAAAGGGGAGACCTCGGGAAGCTATTTAAATGTGCGCTCCATCCTTAAGGACTGCGATGAGGATGCCCTTCTGCTTCAGGTGGAGGCAACTGGCCCCGTATGCCACACGGGAAACAGGACCTGCTTCTTTCAGGAGCTGGAGCAAATAGAAAAATAAAAAGGGGGCCGACTTACCCCTTGACCCCCTTTGCTAAAAAGCCCCTCTATTCTATCGTGTATCGCCTCTTAAAGCGCTCCCCCCTCCCCGCGGTGTCCACCATGCGACGCTCCGCGGGGAGAGAGGGATGACACTTGCTGCAAAGCTCCACCTTGAGAATCGGCTTTGTGGAGCCGGTGGTAAAGGTATTGCCACAGGAGCAGATAACCTTCGCTTCCATATACGGGGGGTGGATGTCCTTTTTCATGGGCTATAGACGCTTACCTTTTTTCTATCCTTGGTTGCCGGCTCAAACTTGACCTTGCCATCGGCGAGGGCGAAGAGGGTGTGATCACGCCCCAAACCTACATTATTCCCAGGGCGAATTCTGGTGCCCCGCTGGCGAACGATGATCGTCCCCGCCCTGACCAGTTGACCATCATATCGCTTCACCCCTAGCCGCTTCGCCTGGCTATCTCGCCCTAACCTTGTGCTGCCGCCACCC
>SOJQ01000125.1 GCA_004376075.1 Dehalococcoidia bacterium
GTGGACAGGATGAAGGCAGGCGAACGCTTCAATGGGAGGCTAGCCCAGTCAGGGGACCCATTGTTGGTAGCTGATGCCTCCGAGGACCCCAGGCTCACCAGAGCGGTGGTGAGGAAGGAGAGATTGCAAGCTCAACTCATTGTGCCCCTGATATCTAAGGGCAAGGTGGTGGGCACCCTTTGTGCGGCCATGCGTCGCCCCCGGCAATTCCACTCCGAGGAAATAGAGCTGCTCACTGCCATTGGTAATCAAATAGGCGTTTCCATAGAGAACGCCCACCTCTATGAGCAGGAGCGACTAATAGCAGAGCAGCTGCGAGTATCGGAGAAAAACTATCGGGAGCTATTTGAGAATGCCAGCGATGCCATCTGGGTTCATGATCCGGAGGGCAACATCCTTGCCGTGAACAAGGCCTGTGAAAAACTTACCGGATATAGCAGAGAGGAATTGAGCAGCATGAAGGCCTTCGGAATGCTCTCAGAGAGAGGCCTAGACATCGTCAGGGAGATGGAACGCAAGCTGCTCAATGGCGAGTCCCTGGACCACCCCTTTGAGGTGGAGCTGATTAATAAGGGCGGGGCTGAGGCGATTATCGAGTTACAGACCACCCTGGTCACGACCGGTGGTCAGCCCACAGGCTTCCAGCACACTGCGAGGGATGTGACTGAGCAAAGAAGGATGCAAGAGAACCTGCGCTTCTATGTGCAGCAGATCACCAGGGCTCAAGAGGAGGAGCGTAAGCGCATCGCCTGCGAGCTTCATGACGACACGGCTCAGGCTCTAGTGGCGCTGTCCCGGCAATTGGATAGCTTCATTTCTAGCGATGAGCACCTGCCAATGCAACAGATCACCTTCCTGGAGGAGCTACGGCAACAGGCTAATAGCATACTGGAGGGTGTGCGCCGCTTTAGCCAGGACCTGCGGCCCTCCGTACTGGACGATTTGGGGTTGCTTCCGGCGCTGGAATGGTTGACCAGCGAACTAAGAACACAATATGGAGTATTGGCGGAGATAAAGGTGCTCGGCGCTCCGCGGCGTCTCCCGCCCGAGGCCGAGCTAGTGCTTTTCCGCATCGCCCAGGAGGCGCTGAGAAACGTGTGGAAACACGCCCAAGCCTCAAGGGCTGTGGTCACGGTGGAATTTGGCGATAGCAAGATGGGGATCGAAGTCAGCGATGATGGCAAGGGCTTTAAAGTGCCACCGAGAGTGGGTGACCTGACTAGTGAGGGTAAGCTTGGCCTTGTGGGAATGCTGGAGCGCGCTCGGCTACTGGGCGGTAGCTTGGTGGTGCAATCAGACTTAGGTAAGGGAACAACGGTGGCCGTTGAGGCGCCCATTTAAGGCGGAGACGCTAACCCGAAGGAAGCAATGTGGATAGCAGTGGCAGCACTAAAATGCGATGCGGCGGGATATCCTCGACCCTGATGGCACCGGTGGGGCAGATAGAAGCGCATGCCCCACAGCCAATACACGCCTCAGAGAATATCTGGGGGGCGATGGTAACCCCCCGCCTGTCTCCCTTATTGATGAAATCGATGGCCCCGGCACCGATTACCTCCTTACAATAACGCACACATAAGCCGCAGAGAACGCATAGCTCACCTTTGTCCTCGCTTCTGAACCTGGCCTCCTCAATGCCCATCTGCTGAGCTAGATCCTGTAACACCTTTACATAGGGACATCGGGCTAGTAATAATTCGACGATCACCTTACGGGCCTTGATCACCCTGGGAGAGCCAGTGTTTACAATTAGCCCTTCCTCCACTGGATGAGTACAGGACGTGACCAGCATAGACCTGCCTCCAGTGATGGTATTAGCCACCTCTACGATGCAAAGGAGACAGGCACCATAAGGACTGAGTGCTTCATGATAGCAGAGCGTGGGTATCTCGATACCGGCACTTCGTGCCGTCTCCAGCACCGTCATGCCCTCTTTGGCCTTTACCTCTCTGCCGTCAATGTATAAGGTAATCTCGTTCACTGTCTATGCTCCCTTCTATTTCGCCCTGACTAGGACCCTCTCTCTAGGTGCTTCCGGCACAGGTTCACCTGAAAGTTTCACCACGGCGCCGAAACGAGGTGGGCAAACCTCAAAGCAGGTTCCACATTTGGTGCACTTACTCTGGTCAATCACATGGATCTGATTCTTACCACCGGTGATCGCTTCAGCAGGGCAATTTCTGAGGCAAATCAGGCAGGCCTGGCACTTATCAGGCTGGATGTAGTATGAGATCAGCGGCTTGCAAACCCCGGCTGGGCAACGCTTCTCCCTGATATGCGCTTCGTACTCCTCAGGGAAATAGCGCAGGGTGGTTAGGACTGGATTTGCGGCGGTTGTTCCTAAAGCACATAGCGAGGTCTGAGTAAGCACCCAAGCCAGTTCCTGCAATAACTCGATGTCACCCTCTTGTCCATTCCCCTCGGTAATATCGGAGAGGATCTCATGCATCCGCTTCAGACCTTCACGGCATGAGATGCACTTACCACAGGATTCATCTTTAAGGAAGTTGACAAAGTACTTGGCCACATCCACCATACAGCTATCTTCGTCCATCACGATCATGCCACCAGACCCCATCATGGAACCAACCTTGGTCAGCTCATCAAAATCCACAGGGAGATGGAGGA
>SOJQ01000026.1 GCA_004376075.1 Dehalococcoidia bacterium
GAAATACATCCATTTACTACGTTTAGGGTGGCCCCCGTGGAATTCGAAGGTCAGGGGCCATACGATATAGCGGTGTTCAAACTGAAGGAGGGTCCTAAAATCACGGCTAGGCTAACGGCTGAGGAGAGCAGAAAGGTAGAGATGGGGGCACCTGTATCCTTCGCTAAGAAGGATGAAAATGGGGTTTGTTGGTTCAAACTCGCCTAAATAGGCGGCATCTTGGCAGGAGGCTCACAAAATCTCTAGTATGGCTTGAGCCTCCCTGCCTGCCCGTGGGCCTCGTGCCCTCGTGGAAGCTATAACGAGGGAAGTATAGCATGATTGAGGTCAAGAAAATCGGCGTAATGGGTGCCGGCATTATGGGCAGCGGGGTCGCCCAAGTGGCGGCTCAAGCTGGCTTTGAAGTAGTGATGAGGGACATCGAGGATAGATTCGTTCAGCAAGGTTTTGACTCCATTAAGGACAGCTTGGGGATTTTGAAGAAAAAGGGGCAAATAACTCAGGAGCAGTTGGACGATATAGTTGGGATGATTAAAGGCACCACGGATTTTATGGAGGCGGTAAGAGAGGCTGATTTGATAATCGAAGCCATCCCCGAGGACATGGATCTAAAAATGCAGATGTTCAAACAGCTTGATGAGGCCTGCCCTAAACGAACTGTGCTAGCCACCAACACCTCCTTCTTAAGCATAACCACTATAGCCACAGCGACCAAAAGGCGTGATAAGGTCATCGGCATGCACTTCTCCAATCCGGTACCAGTGATGGTCGGAGTGGAGCTAATCAAGGGCTTGGAAACCTCGGATGAAACCGTGGAAGTCACCAGGGAGGTTTGCAGGAGGATGGGGAAGGAAAGCTTCATCTCTCAGGATTCCCCCGGGTTCATTAGCAACCGTATGTTTCCCCTCTTTGTAAACGAGGCCTTTTACGTCGTATGGCAGGAGATCGCTACCCCGAATGATGTCGATAAGGCAGTGAAGACTCAACTACGACACCCCATGGGTCCTCTGGAGGTGGCCGATTTCGTTGGCCTTGATACCTATGCTATATATTCTCGAATATCTACAGAGGGAAGTGGACGATAAATACCGCCCTTGCCCTTTGCTCAAGCAACTGGTGGCTGCCGGCCGTTTGGGGAGGAAGACAGGAAGGGGGGTTTACGACTACACTAAGTAGACAGGAGGGACTGGAGCTGGGCGACACAGCTATTGCCAGCATTGACAACGGTGTTACAATTAGAATTGAAGTTGGGAGGGAGAATGGCACGGAAAGCATAAAGGACAAGGTTGCGATAGTTGGCATGGGCTGCACGAAGTAAAGGAGGTTAACAAGTTATGGTCGCTAAAGAAGAAAAAAAGAAAGCAATAAGCAGACTGAAATCGATGTATCCACTTCGAGCTAAAGTAGATGAATCATATCAGAAAAGCGTTGAAGCTATGAGGGCAGGAAAACCCGCAGCTTGGGCCATGGTTAACTGGTGGCAGGGCGACCCAATAGTTAAGGCCATGGATGTAGAAGTTGTTTACCCAGAAAATTATGGCACCGTTTGTGCCTCTGCGGGGATTGCCGAGTCTTATTTGGATCGCGCTGACGCGGATGGTTTCCCCACCCATCTATGTGGCTATAGTCGAAACACTTTTGGCTATACGTCAAGGATGATAAAGGAGTTTGGAGGGGAAATACCACCGGACGCACCCATGGGAGGAATGCCTAAACCTGTACTGCTATTGTCTTCAGATGCCGTTTGTGATGCCAGGTATAAATGGTTCCAGGCATTGGGTCGCTATATGGGGGTTCCTTTATGGACATTGGAGATGCCTATTCCCGGGGTCAAGGAACTGTTCATGGAAGGCGTTTATGAACGCTGCATTAATTTCATGGTCAAAGAACTAAGAGAATTTGTTGCTTTCTTGGAACGCTTATTAGGTAGGAAGATGGACTGGAGTAGCTTAGATGAAACAGTGAACACTATGATAGAGCTTTGCCGGGTGTGGCATGAGGTTAATGAGCTGCGCAAGGCAAAACCATGTCCTATGCATTCCCGAGATTTTTGGAGTGCCATGCCCGCTTCCCTCTTCCTACTGGGGGATGTCAAAGACTCGCTGGAGCTGTATCGAGATATGTATAATGAGGTGAAGTACAGGGTAGACAACCATATAGGAGCTATCGCTGAAGAGAAATATCGATTGGCATTTAGTGAGCTTCCTCCGTGGCATTCCCTGGGATTTTTCGATAGGTTGGCTGAGAGGGGCTGGAACTTTGTCATCGAGAGCTGGGCCTATCACCCACCCATACCTATAGATCTGAGTGGAGTCAGCGACCCCTTGGAGCGCATCGCTAGGCTTGCCTTTCAATGGCAGGTTGGCTATTTTGAAGGCGCTGTGAAAGAGAAGGAGTATTTTGGCTATATGGGCTATCCCTATTTGGTGTATGCTAGGGAATACAAATATGATGGGGCATTTCTCCACCCCCTTATCACTTGCCGCAGCGCTTCTACCCACTTGAAGTATGTCCAGGAAATGCTGATGCGAAAGGTAAAGGTTCCTTCAATAGTAATAGAAGGGGATATTGTAGACCTCAGGCTATTTGATCCTGCCGATGCCTTGAGCAAGGCAGAACCATTTGAGGAGACCATGGAACATTACAAGAAGGTGAGGAAGGAAGAGGGATTTGATTGGTGATGGGATGGCGAAATCGAGCATAAGGAGGTTTAAGGAATGGTAGCCGAAACCAAGGGGCTTGCTAGAGCAAGGGAAATTTATCAGGATCGGCCTCGTAGGGCCAAAGAGCTCAAGGCGGAGGGTAGGAAGATAGTGGGCTACCTCTGTATCTACTCCCCATCAGAGATGATGACGGCCCTTGACCTAGTACCCTACAGGATATTTGGAGATATGAAGGAACCAACGACCGAGGCAGATAGAGGCCTGCCCGCAGCTTTTTGCCCTATTATGCGTAGCTGTCTTCATCTAGGGTTGAAAGGTAGATATGACTTCTTAGATGGAATGGTTGTGGCTCATAGTTGTGATGCTCAAGAGAAAACAGTTCATGTTTGGGAATGTTTAATAAGCCCCCCTTATTTCCACTTTTTAGATGTGCCTGGTACAGTACACAAAGCATCCCAGGATTACTTTAAGGAGGGACTAAAGGACCTGAAGAAGACCTTGGAGTCCTTTGCCGGAAAAGAGCTATCCTCAGAGAAACTTAAGCGAGCCATTGAAGCCCATAACCAGCAGCGATCCCTGGTAAGAGAGATGTATGAGTTGAGAAAGCCCGACCCACCTCTTATATCAGGAACGGAAACCCTTCAAGTAATAAAAGCTTTGATGAGCATCCCCGTAGAGGAAGGAAATGAGCTATTAAAGCAGGTTATAACTGAGGTCAAAGAGCGTAAGGATGGCCCGCAAAAGAAGCCAGCAAGGCTTCTTATTTGGGGCAGCACTATAGATGATATATCGCTTATCGAGATAATTGAAACTGCTGAGGCCAATTTGGTAGTGGACGATCATTGTGGAGGCACAAGAGCTTATTGGACAGATGTGGAACTCACTGAGGATCCAATAGATGGTTTAGCTTATCACTATTTAGTGGAGCTTAAGTGTCCTCGTACTTACGTGGATGCTGTTTATGGTGGGACTAGCAAAGATTACATGGCAGACCTGGAAAGCAGATTTGGCTATATCAAAGACTACGCCAAAGGATGGAATGTCAATGGAGTAATTCTTCAGTCTGTGAGGTATTGCGATTGTCATGGTTTTGAAACGCCCCAGATTAAGGATTATTTGGACAGCCTAGGCCTTCCCAATACGTATTTGGAGCATGACTACAGCGAAGGGGCTTTGGCAGCATTGAGGACAAGGGTTCAGGCATTTCTGGAGATGATCAGGCTATAGCAGAATTGGATATCCCACGCAGTCTCACTAAGGAGAAGAAAAATGGGGGACTTGCGTATACAGAATATGAAGGTTGGCGATAAGTTTGTCAGTCCATCCCGCGTGGTTATGGCGACGGATATAGAGACTTTTTGCAATATCAGCGGGATGTTACACCCCCTATTTTTGAGCGATGCCTAGGTAAAGAACGACAGCTACTGTCAGTCGATGGGCATTAAGGGCACAGTGGCTCCGGGACAGCTGCTGTTGGGTATCATGCTGGGAAACCTGTTGGGCGCCGGATTGCTCTTTTGACGTCCTTGTTCAACTGGGCCAGAACGATATAAAATTCGTTGCTCCCGCAAACTACCTTTAAGCCTTTTTCAGAAGCCTGCGCAAACCAATAACCACAACATTCCCTTTACATTAGCGGTGTCGGCTGACCAGAAACGGAGATAAAGAGGCAACGCCTTAGGCGCATCAGTCGTCATTCCCAAATACAATAGAGCCTTGCGAGGGAAACCCACGCAGGCTCTTTGGTTTGGAGCATTGGCAGCAGGTTAGGCTCAAAATGAGCCCTGTGCGTGCGGAATGTAGTTACAACTTTGGAGTTGAGGGTTAGGTTGGTGAAGATTAGAAAAACCTTTGAGGTCTCAGTTGATAGCTAAGTAGTGGGGTCATACCACTTTTTCATATTCATATTGGATATTCTTAATTTCATATAGCTCAGACTCGATACACTCAAGCTTATAATCCGAGAAGATTGCTAAGTTATATCCCTTAGCTACCGCACTTTTGTAAGCCACACCATCATAACCACGTATCTTTATATACTCACAAAGGTATTGCAGGGGCATATATTCAATCTCAGCTTCCTTGGGACTAATCGTTTTAGACAACTCGAAACCAAGCTTGCGGATAAAGCCCAGATGCATTACTACAAATTCTAGGTTGTCGCCGTACCTAAACGGGTCATCAACTTTGGGTTCTCTGAGGTTAACAACCTTCAAAGGTCTCTTAAGTAAGAAATCTCCCACTGTTACTCTCTCTTTTGCGAAAGGTCTTTTCTCGGCTATCGCTGTTGTTGTGTCAGAGGCCACATAAAGATACGGGATACCTATGGGGTTGGCCCTACCGTGTTGGCTCCTTTCAACAGGTGGTTTCCCCATTTGAGAAGGATGTATCTTCTCCAATGTGTCGCATATTCTTGCTCTATACAGATGTGAATTCACTTCCATTGTTTCCTCTTGAAATGGCAGCAATTCCGTGAGTAAATCTAAATCAATTACTCTGCCTGGGAAATACCTATTCTTGAACTTTAACTCTTGACAAAACTGTTCCCATTGCTGTCCTAATTCCTCTGAAACCTCGTCTTTGGTACCCCAATATTCATCCTCCATCTCGACAAAAGAATGTAGGAATTGGTCATTGCCATCTCTGGGATTTCGACTTGCAAAGATGGCTTTTACGAGTTCCTCTTGTTTTTCGTAATCGTAGAATCCAAAAACATCCCAATCTTCATTCAATTTCTCCCAAATAAATTCACCGCTCCATTCCTTCAAATCATGCAATGGCATGAAATTCTCAATTATGTCATATAGACCTACAACAGGTATGAAAAGGTCTTCTAGTTTCTCAGGTAAAATGCAAGTAACATCTTGGGCTCCGCAGAAATGGCAATTCCCCAGTTCCCCGTGTTCAATGATGTAATCTTTTAGGGTTTTATCATTAAAACACTCAACACAGCAGTATTGCATCTAGAGCAACCTTTCCTTCAACATCTTTAGGTTCAGTACGTCTTCTTTATTGTATGCAAGTAACGTAGTCACAGCATCTTGCTATTTCCCACCGCTCGCCACGTAGGCCAGGAATTCTCTGACCTGCCACTCCGTTAGCAGGCGGGCATCATCTGGCCACGCTGCTCTCTCGGCGTACCACAGGAAGCGCCCCAGGGTGCCTTTGTAGTATTTGACGGTGGGGGGGCTGCTGCCCTCCGTCTGGTGGGTGAGGAGAAACCCCCTCACTAGGGACCGTAGTGAGGTCCCCGTCGGTGCTTGAAGTTTGCTGTCCAGTAGCATCTTTCACTTGCGAACCCGCCCCGGGAAGACCATGCGCGTTCTTCCCTATTTGTTCAGATTTGGGTCAGGAGAGGAACCATGTGCGCTACGCCGACAATCTCCCATCTATGGTCGGGGTGGGCGGATTCGAACCGCCGACCTCATGGTCCCAAACCATGCGCGCTAGCCACTGCGCCACACCCCGCTCAGAGTTGAGATAATAGCAAATTGGCAGGGAAAGGTCAAGGAAGGGGGCTAAGAAGGCGCCTTGCACCGCTCAAGCAGCCTTGACCACTGCCGATCCACCTCCTGTTGCAAAGCATCGACTACATGCTCGTTTTGGGGGGTGAGCAGATGCTGGAACCTGCCCTGCGACTGGAGCCAATCGATGATCGGCTTCTTTGGTGAGGGCCTGTAGTTCAGCTTCCACTCGCCATCGACCACCTCGTAAAGGGGCCAAATGCAGGTATCGGCAGCGAGCTTGGAGAGAACAATGGTCTCCTCGGGGGGGAATCGCCATCCCCTTTGGCAGGGGATGAGCACATTAATAAAGGAGGGGCCATCGGCGGCGATCGCCTTTTGTGCTTTGGTCATCAGATCACGCCAGGCATGAGGCGCCGCTTGAGCCACGTAGGGAATATCATGGGCAGCAATTATTGCCGTGACATCCTTCCGATTCTCCCTTTTGCCTGGGATCACAGCCCCCACCGGTGAGGTGGTTGTCCATGTACCCATAGGGGTGGCGCTACTGCGCTGGATCCCCGTGTTCATATAGCCCTCATTATTAAGGCAAACATAAAGAAACTTATGACCCCGCTCAATCGCTCCGCTCAAGAACTGGAGCCCGATATCATAGGTAGCACCGTCACCAGCAAAAGCGACAAACTTGATCCCTTTATCTTCTATCTTGCCCTGCTTCACCAAGGAACGGTACATGGTCTCTATCCCGGCAAGGGTGGAGCTGACATTTTCGAAGGCATTGTGGATCCAGGGCACACGCCATGAGGTATAAGGGTAGGGTGTGCTTGCCACCTCCAGGCAGCCCGTAGGCGAAGCGACCACCACAGGGCTTCCCACGGCATGCAATACCTGGCGCACCACAATCGTTTCAGCACAGCCGGCGCACAGCCGATGACCGGGGGCAATCAAATCCTGCTCTTTGGACATCTCCTTCAGGTTTATCGCCATGATATTCCTCCTATTCTCTTACCCCAAGATACCTCAGGGTTGGTCCGGTGACCCCCTCCCTGTCGATTTTGATAAGCTCGTGGTAAACCTGGCGAATTTGTGCCGGCACCGTATCTCGCCCCCCCAATCCATAGACATAATTGACTACCTTTGGGCTAAAGCCATGGCTGAAAAGGGCGGTGCAAACCTCGAAGAAAAGGGGATTGCCCTGCCCGCCAAAGGAAAGGGAGCGGTCGAGGACGGCAATAGCTTTCTTATCTCCCAGCGCCTCAGCCACCATCGCCGCGGGGAAGGGCCTGAAACAGCGTATCTTAAGCAGGCCAGCCTTGACCCCCTGGTCTCTTAGCTCGTCAACAACGACCCTCGTTGTCCCTACTGTGGAACCGAGAACCACTGTGGCCAACTCCGCATCTTCAAGCCGGTATCCCTCCATAAGCCCGTAGTAGCGCCCGGTGAGCCTGCCATACTCCTCCCCAATCAGGGGGACGACCTCCAGCGCCCTCTCCATCGCCGCCACCTGCTGACGTTTGTGTTCAAAGAAATAATCGTGGTAGTCCATGGGACCATAGGTAACGGGGCGATCCAAATCGAGAAGTGAGTACATGGGTTTATAGGTGCCGATAAATTGCTTCACCGCCTCATCGGGGAGAAGCTCTAGTCGCTCCAGGTTGTGCCCCAGGATGAAGCCATCCAAGGCATGAAGGGTGGGGAGCATGACATCGGGGTGCTCGGCGATGCGCACCGATTGAATAGCGTTATCATAGGCCTCCTGAACGGTCTCATCGTAAAGCTGGACCCAGCCGGCATCACGGGCTCCCATGGAGTCAGAGTGGTCGCAAAGGATATTGAGGGGGGCGGAAAAGGAGCGATTAACCATATGCATCACAATGGGAAGGCGGGTTCCCGAGGCCACCCAAAGCACCTCCCACATGAAGGCCAGCCCCGCACCTGATGTTGCCGTTTGGGCACGACCCCCGGCAGCGCAGGCACCTACGCAGGCGCTCATCGCTGCATGCTCGCTCTCCACAGGGATAAATTCGGTATCCACCTCCCCGTTGGCTACAAACTCGCTAAAGCGCATCACGATCTCCGTCTGCGGGGTGATCGGATAGGCGGCAACCACATCGGGATTCATCTGACGCATCGCCTCTGCCACTGCCCGATCGCCATTAAGGGCTACAGGCTTCCCCATAACTTTAGCCATCTTCTACACCCCTTCCTCAACCAAAGTTTCCTCAACCATGCTAACCGCCTTCCGAGGGCACTCCCTCTCGCAAATGCCACACCCCTTGCAATGAGCAAGGTCAATGCCGATAACCTTCTCATTCTCCACCAGGATCGAGCTATCAGGGCAATAGATCCAGCAGATCATGCAGTGGCTGCACCGCTCCATATCGATAACAGGACGTAAAGAACGCCAGCTACCCGTTTCGTAGTTTACAGAGTTGCCAGCGTCGATGATCAGCCCCCCTATAGGGATCTCCCTCCAGCCTTTCAATTCCACTTCGTTAACCCTCCTTGGTCTCGTTATAGGCTCGCTCAAAAGCCTCGATATTTGCCTCCACAACCTCACTAGCCACCCTAGTCCCGAGACGGTTCCTGATTTCATGGCACATGCTTTCCTTACCTACCACCTCGATAGCCCTGAGCAATGCGCCAATCATCGGCATATTGGGAATATTTCTTCCTATAGTATCCATGGCGATGCGGGTGGCATCTACAGCAAAAACCTTTCCTTTGTCAAGCTCTAGCTTCCTCCGCAGCTCAATAGGGGAAAGGCGGGTATTGACCACGAGCACCCCCTGATCCTTTAGCCCCTCTGTAAAGTCCACTACCCCGATTAATGTGGGGTCCAGAACCACCACTGCATCAGGCTCGGTGATCTGGCAGTGCTGCCTTATTGGGGAGCTGCTAATTCGGGTGTAGGCCCGAATCGGTGCCCCCATGCGCTCAGGGCCATAATCAGGGAAGGCCTGAAAATGCTTGCCCTCCTCGAGAACGGCTTCGGCGAGAAGTTCGCTGGCGGTGACCACCCCCTGCCCACCCCGACCATGCCAACGGATCTCAGTAATATCGCTCATCTGACATTCCTCTCCATCCTTAAAGATTGGCGCCCCTGGAGCGACTCGAACGCTCGCCCCCAGCTCCGGAGGCTGGTGCTCTATCCAACTGAGCTACAGGGGCACAATTTAATTGTAGCTCAAAACTGGCAGATAGAGCAAC
>SOJQ01000127.1 GCA_004376075.1 Dehalococcoidia bacterium
GATGGTTGCCTGGGCATTGCGAGTGGCTGTCTTGGCCATCGACTGCACTACGATGGGGGCGCCGCCGCCAATGGTGACATCGCCTATTCTAATAGGTCTGGACATTCGGCGCAATCTCATGGGATAAAGCCTGCCCCACTAATAATGCGCATCACATCATAATAGCTTACCACCCCGATCACCAGAATTAATATGGTAAAGCCAATGAGGTGGATCAGACTCTCCCGTTTTGGCGATATCCTTTTCCCGCGGCGAATCGCCTCGATGACCACAAAAAGGATTCTGCCCCCATCGAGGGCTGGGATGGGCAAAATGTTGACTATTGCCAACATCATGCTGAGGAAGGCGGTGAACCGGATCAGGTCATAGGCTCCCCTCTTGACTACTTCGCCGGTGAGCTGAGCAATGCCGACAGGGCCAATGATTGCCAACTCCCCCTCCCCGCGCACCGTACTGGCGAGGGCATCCTTCATTTGCACCAACATCCGCCCATATTGGCCGAGCCCCAAGGGGATGGCTTTCCAGGGTGGATAGGCCCTGGTCTCCGTGATCGGGCCCAGTTCAACGCCCACCGGCCCTTCCCCTTGGGGCGGATTGGGCCGCGGGACCAGTGTCACCTCCACCTCGGTGGAGTCTCTGAGCAGAAGCATGCCGATCTCGAAGCCGAGATTGGAGTCAATGATATCTTTTAGCTCATCAAAGTTATGGATGGGCTCTCCGTCCACACTCTTTATAACGTCTCCAGGGAGAATCCCCGCCTCCTCAGCGGGCGAGTTTTGGGCCACCTCCATAACCTGAACCCCCTCGCCCTCCAGATAGCGCTCCATCGGTATCATATAGGCCATAGGGAAGAGGAGGAGGGGAAGCAGTAGCATCATAATTGATCCTGCGCTGAGGACGAGGAGCCTTGTTTTGATGCCCTTCCCCGCCAGGCTTCCCAGCACATCGGGGTCCTCCTCTCCCGCCATCCTGCAAAAGCCGCCGAGGGGGATGAGGTTCAAGGAATAGACCGTCTCCCCCCGCTTAAAGCTAAGGAGGCGGGGTGGAAGGCCTAAGCCAACCTCCTCAACCCTGACCTTGGAGAGCTTCGCCGTAATAAAGTGCCCCAGTTCATGGGCAATGATAACGAGGACGAGTACGGCTAAAAAGGCTACTATTGTTACTAATATGCTCATCCCTGAATCCCTACCCTTTCCCTGGCCCAGGCGTCGGCAGTGAGAACCTCCTCCAGCGAGTGACAAGGGGTGCTCTGATGCTGCTCCAGCGTCTCCTTCACCAGCTTGGCAATATCCAGAAAGCCGATGCGCCCCTCGAGGAAGAGTTCAACGGCCACCTCATCGGCGGCGGAGAGCACTGCGGGGTATGTGCCCCCTTTTCGACCCGCCTCCAAGGCTAATTCCAAACAGGGAAATTTTTCCAGATCAGGCGCTTCAAAGGTAAGGGCGCCTATCTTCACGAGATCGAGCCGGGGTAGGTCGCTGAGCAGACGCTCAGGATAAAATAGAGCATATTGAATGGGCAGGCGCATGTCGGGGGAGCTTAGCTGCGCCTTGATGGAGCCATCGACAAATTCAACAAAGGAATGAACGATGCTCTGGGGATGAATCAGCACCTCGATCTTTTCTTGGGGGATGTCAAAAAGCCAGTGGGCCTCGATAACCTCAAATCCCTTATTCATCATAGTGGCGGAGTCGATGGTAACCTTTTTGCCCATTTTCCAGGTGGGATGGTTTAGCGCCTGTTGTGGCGTTACCTGGGCAAGCTGCTCCGAGGTGAGGTGTTGAAAGGGACCTCCTGAGGCGGTGAGGATGAGCCGGGAGACCCCCCTCTCCTCACCGCGCAGGCACTGCCAGATGGCGCTGGGCTCGCTATCGATGGGCAGAATCTGGGCATTATGCCTCTTCGCCTCTGAGATGACGATCTCCCCGGCCATCACCAGCACCTCCTTGGTGGCCAGGGCAATGCTCTTTTTCGCTCTAATCGCTTCTAAAGTTGGGGCAAGTGCTGCTTTGCCTGTGACAGCGATCACCAAAAGGTCAACATCGGGGTGAGAGGCCATCTCCTCCAGAGACAAAAGCTCGCATGTTGAGCTGGGCAATCTCTCTCGCCCACTGGCCGACTCAATAGAAATCAGCTTTGGCCCAAACTCATTGATCTGCTTTGTCAGAAGCTCGATGTTCGTTCCAGCGGCAAGCCCCATCACCTGGAATCGGTGGGGGAAGGAGCGCACTACCTCCAGCGTTTGCTGCCCTATGGAGCCTGTTGAGCCCAAAATGGCAAGCCGTTTTACATTATCACCCATATCACGTAATAGTATACTACAACTACAGTAAAGACAATGCTATCGAGACGGTCGAGGATGCCGCCGTGCCCCGGGACCAGCTTGCCTGCGTCCTTTACCGCGGCGCTTCGCTTGAGCATCGATTCCGAAAGGTCACCTAGCTGGGCGAAGACGCCGATGAGGGCGCCGAGGACGATCACTTGCCAGTAAGGGATAGAGAGGGTGGGGAGGATGGCGATGAGGATCAAGGATGCGGCGATGGCGCCCAGAAACCCCCCTATTGCTCCCTCCCAGGTCTTTCCCGGGCTTATCGCCGGGGCCAGGGAATGACTGCCCCATAGTCTGCCGGCGAAGAAGGCGCTGGTATCTGCGGCAAAGGTGGCGAGGACGGCCAGAAGGACCCAGTCCCTGCCTACCTCCAATCCTTCCACCTCCAGTCCCCTTAAGGGGATAAAGTGGCTCAGCATAAATCCTATATAGATGATCCCGGCCAGGGTCCAGACCCAATTGATGGAGGCGCCCTCCACGGGGGAACGCAGTAGCAGCCAAACTAAAGAAAAAACCACCGCTGAAGTCAAAAGTGGTGCTGTGTAGGCACCTTCAAAATGGGCAACGAGGATGAAAAGGAGCACCCAGATGAGCCCGAATATGGTGAGGGGATGCCTCCTAGAGAGGCCCAAGATACCATAGAATTCCACCGCTCCCAGTGCTGCGGCGGCGGCCACCAATAGGGAGAAGGCCGGGTAGGCCGGGCCTTCGGGGCCGCCAAACCAGATGACGACAACGATAATGGGTATGAGAACTAGCGCGCTGAGCACCCTTTGTCTGATCATTCTCACCGCCGAGACTGGGTGTCCTCAGCTCTCAGCCCCCCAAAACGCCTCTCCCGCTGGCTATAGGCAATAAGCGCTTTCTCGATCTCCTCTCTGCCGAAGTCTGGCCAGAAGGTAGGTGTGGAGTAGTACTCACTGTAGGCTGCCTGCCAAAGCAGGAAATTACTGAGCCTCATCTCGCCGCCGGTGCGAATGATCAGGTCCGGGTCGGGCAGGCCCGCAGTACATAGAAAGCTGCTCAGTAGCGCCTCGTCTATGCTCTGCGGTGGGATGCCTTGGTCAAGGATGCGCCTCACCGCATCCACGATCTCAGCGCGACCGCCGTAGTCGAAGGCGATGCTCAGTGTCCCTCTGGTATTGTCCTTGGTGAGCTCGATGGCATATTGAAGCTTCTGCCGAAGGCTTTCCGAAAGCCTATCGAGGCGACCAAGATGAAGGAGCTTGATCCCTTTCTCATGGAGGCTTTGGATCTCCCGGTCGATTGCCTCCTCCAGGATACGAAGCAACCCTTTCACCTCCCTTTGGGGGCGGCTCCAGTTCTCGGTGGAGAAGGCAAAAAGGGTGAGGTACTTTACCCCGTAGTCGGCGAAGCACTCGATGACCTGGCGGATGTTCTCCGTTCCAGCGCGGTGACCGGCAAGCCTGGGTAACCTCCTCTGCCTGGCCCACCTGCCATTGCCATCCATGATGATAGCTACATGATTGGGGATGCGCTTAATCTTGGATTTTGTCACGGTGAGATACCCTAATTAAACCTCTAGTAGCTCTGCCTCTTTATCCCTTCCCACCCTATCCACCTCTTCGATGAAGCTATCGGTAAGCTCCTGCAATCTCTCCTGGGCGCGCTTTTGCTCGTCCTGGGAGATCTCCTTTTTTCGCTCCAGTTCTCTGAATTCCTCCAGGGCGCTTCTTCTTATGTTTCGCAGGGCTACTCTACTCTCCTCGGCCCTCTTACGAACCACCTTGACCAGTTCCCTTCTTCGCTCTTCGGAGAGCTGGGGGATGCTGAGGCGGATCACATTGCCATCGCTGGCGGGGTTAAGCCCAAGGTCAGACTTTAGGATGGCCTTCTCGATGCTGGACAGGGCATGTCTATCCCAGGGCTGAATCAGGAGAAGCCTGGCCTCTGGGGTCGAGATGGTGGCAATCTGGTTGAGGGAGGTGGGAACGCCGTAGTAGTCCACCTTAATGTAATCGACAATCGCTGGAGTGGCCCGCCCGGTGCGGATCGCTGCCAGCTCTTTCCTCATCGCTTCGATGGTCTTCCCCATTCTGGTGCTTGCCTCTGAGAGGACCTCATCGATCATTTCCCCTCCAGATCTAACTGGAAACTATGGTGCCAATGGGTTCCCCAGCCACTACCCGCACAATGCTCCTCGGGGCTTGAAGGTCAAAGACAATTATGGGGAGCCTGTTCTCCATGCAGAGGGTAAGGGCGGTGGAGTCCATAACCTCAAGTTGCAACTTTAAGGCATCGATATGGCTAAGCCTTTCGAACTTTCTGGCGTTGGGGTTCTTAAGGGGGTCAGCGTCGTAGACGCCATCGACCCTGTTCTTTGCCATGAGCAGCACCTCTGCACCGATCTCTATCGCTCGCAGCGCCGCTGCGGTATCAGTAGTCATATAGGGGTTTCCGGTGCCTCCGGCAAAAAGGACCACTCGCCCCTTCTCCAGGTGGCGCATGGCGCGGCGTCGAATATATGGCTCGGCGACGGCTTGAACGGCGACAGCGCTTTGCGTCCTTGTCGTCACCCCCTCTTTTTCCAAGGCGTCCTGAAGCGCCAGGGCATTTATTAGGGTGGCCAGCATTCCGGCGTAGTCGGCGGTAGCTCGATCCATCCCTCTAGCCTCAGCGATTGCTCCTCGCCAAATGTTCCCGCCACCAACGACGATACCAACCTCAACACCCATGCCCACCACCTGCTTTATCTGTTGGGCGATATTGGAGAGGGTGGCTAGGTCGATGCCAAATTCGCCCTCCCCCATCAGCGCCTCGCCACTCAGCTTTAGAAGGGTGCGTTTATATTTGGCGGTGCTCATTTTTCCTACTTGCCCAGCTCGAAGCGGGCAAATCTCCTCACCCTGATGTTCTCTCCAACCTTGGCTATCGTTTCGGTGATGATCTCCTGGACCGTTTTTTGGGGGTCTTTGATGAAGGGCTGGTGGAGAAGGCAAGCCTCGCTGGGGTCCACCTCCCCGGGGGCATCATCGCTGCCGATGAAGGATGGCTCTGTGGCTGCCACCTGCAACGCCAGGTTATGGGCCAGCTCCTTGAGCTCATCGGTGTTGGCCACAAAATCGGTTTCACAGTTTAACTCTACCAAGGCCCCAATACGCCCCCCGGTGTGAATATATGCCTCGATTAGTCCCTGCCTCACCTCCCGGGCCACCCTTTTCTCTGCCTTGGCCAGACCCTGCTTCCGAAGGATCTCCATAGCAGTGGTGATATCGCCCTTTGCCTCCTCGAGGGCCTTTTTACAATCCAAAACCCCGGCCCCGATTCTCTCCCTTAGCTCTTTTATTTGTTGGGTATTTGCCATCTCATTCCTCGGCTTCGGGAGTGAAGGTTAGCGGCTCTAGGATCTCTGGCACCTCGGCCTCCTCAGAGACCATTTCTGCGACCTCCGCGGCCTCGGCTAGCTCGCGGGCTTGCTTACCCTCGAGAACGGCGTCGGCGATCTTGCTGGTCATCAGCTTGATTGCCCTCACCGCGTCGTCATTGGCAGGGATGGGATAGTCGATTTCATCGGGGTCGCAATTCGTGTCCACGATGGCAACAATGGGCACCCCGGTGCGCCTTGCCTCGGCAATAGCGATCCTCTCCTTCGTCGGGTCGACAATGAAAAGGGCTCCTGGGAACTTGGTCATCTCTTTGAAGCCACCCATTTGTCGGTTTAGGCGGGCAATCTCATCACCTAGCTTCAGCGCCTCCTTCTTGGGCAGGTAATTAAACTCCCCCCTCGCCTTGCGATCCTCGAGGCGCACCAAATAGTCGATCCTCGCCTGGATGGTGGCGAAGTTAGTGAGCATCCCCCCAAGCCAGCGTTGATTCACGTAGAACATGCCGCATCGCTGTGCCTCCCCCTCTATGGTCTCCTTGGCCTGCTTCTTGGTGCCCACAAAAATAATCTTTTCACCCCTAGCCACAGCATCCCGAACAAACTCGCAGGCCTTATTCAACATCTCCACGGTCTGCTCAAGGTCGAGGATATGGATGCCGTTCCGCTGGGTGAAGATGTATTTTTTCATTCGTGGGTTCCAGCGGCTGGTCTGGTGACCGAAGTGGGCCCCTGACTCCAGTAGCAATTTTATGGAGACCATCTCTTCAGCTTCGATCCTTCCCTTTTCCATGCTCTCCCCTTTATGGTGGTTTACAACAAAGTATAGCATAGGGCAAGGGGCGAGGCAACATTGTTGAAAAAATCCAGGCCTTGTGCTATATTAAGCTATGGAGGGATCGCATAGTGGTCTAGTGCGGCCGCCTGCTAAGCGGTTACAGGGGGAGACCTCTGTCATGGGTTCGAATCCCATTCCCTCCGCCACGAAAGGTAAATGGTATACCCCTCAAGTTAAGGGGGTATATTTTTTAACTAAAAGGGGCCTTTTATGCCTTACTACCATATCTGGACCATTGGCTGCCAAATGAATAAGGCTGACTCGGAGCGCATCGGCAGCTATTTGGAGCAAATAGGCTATCAGTCTAGTCCAGGGGCTGAGGAGGCTGAAATTATTGTGCTCAATAGCTGTGTGGTGCGCCAGAGCGCCGAGAATCGCGTCATCAACAAGCTTAACTCCCTTAAGGCGCTAAAGAGGCGGCAAAACCCGATCTTAGCCCTCACCGGTTGCATAGTGGACTCAAGGGTCGATGAACTGAAGCGCCGCTTCCCTCATGTCGACCTCTTTTTCGGACCTCAGGCCTTTTTCGAACTATCTCGATTCTTGGCAAATCGGCATCTAGTCCCTGAGGGATTGGAGCCCGACCTCCTCCTCTCCAGTCCATCGCCGAGCACCTTTGTACCCATCATTCAGGGCTGTGATAACTTCTGCTCCTACTGCATCGTGCCCTACCGAAGGGGGAGGGAGAGGAGCCGCCCTATGGAGGAGATCCTCTGCGAGGTTGAGGGGCTTGCCGCGCGCGGGGTAAAGGAGGTCACTCTCTTGGGGCAGAATGTCGACTCCTATGGGCACGACCTGCCTACCAGGCCTGACCTTGCCGACCTTTTGGGGGAGCTAAACCGTATTGAGGGGCTTGAGCGCATCCGCTTCCTGACCTCCCACCCAAAGGATATGAGCGAGAGGCTTATCGAGGCGATGGCGCATCTGGAGAAGGTTTGCGAGCACCTGAGCCTTCCCCTTCAGGCGGGGGACGATGATATTCTAAGGGCGATGAGGCGTGGCTATACTGTGGAGCACTATCGTGAGCTTATCGAGTGTATCCGCTGCGTCCTTCCCCACGTTGCCCTGAGCACCGATGTCATCGTCGGCTTCCCAGGGGAGAGTGAGGAGCAATTTCAGAGAACCTATGATTTGCTCAGCGAGCTCGGGTTCGATACTGTCCATGTCGCTGCCTATTCGCCGCGACCGGGGACCATCGCCTCAAGAAGGCTTGAGGACGATGTCCCTGCTGAGGAAAAGAGGAGGCGCTTGGAGATGGTGGAAAGTCTCCAGGAAGGGATCGCCACTGAAATCAATAGAAAGCTATCGGGCCAAACGGTCGAAATATTGGTCGAAGGTCGAAAAAAGGGGAAATGGCAGGGTCGCACCGGAACAAATAAGCTTGTTTTCTTCAGCGATGAAGCCGACCGCCTGGGGGAACTGGTAAAGGTTAAGGTGGAAAAAACCAGCCCCTGGGCGCTTCAGGGGCGTTTGGCATGAGCAAACGCATGATTGCGCTAAGCTAGAAAGGGTTATATATGAACCAATATGACTACATAATTGTTGGCAGCGGCATCGCCGGGCTATATACCTCTCTTCTGGCGCGGGAGCAGGGGAGCGTGCTCATCCTGACCAAGGGCAGCATTGACGAATGCAATACAAAGTATGCTCAGGGGGGCATTGCTGCGGCAATAGGCCATGGCGATTCCGCCGAGCTCCATTACCGGGACACTTTATCTGCCGGGGCTGGCTTATGTGATCCCGAGGCAGTCCGCATCCTTGTCGAGGAGGCCCCCGACCGCATCACCGACCTCATCAATTTCGGCGTTCCCTTCGACACTATGGATGGCGAGGTTGCTCTGGCCAGGGAGGCGGCGCACAGCGTGCCCAGGATTTTGCATGCAGGGGGCGATGCCACCGGTGAGCATATCGAGGTCACCCTGAGCAGGATGGCGAGGTTGGCCAAGATCACCATCCTGGAATACTTTCTTGCCACCGAGATCATCGTTGAGGATGGTGTGGTTAGGGGGGTAAGGGCTTTCGATTGCCGTACCGGCAGCGTCGAGGAGTTTCGGTCTCGGGCTGTGATCCTAGCCACCGGTGGTGGGGGGCGCCTTTTTAAATTCACCACCAATCCCGATATCGCAACGTGTGATGGGATAGCGCTGGCCTACGATGCAGGGGCGGAGATCACCGATATGGAGTTCCTCCAGTTCCATCCCACGGCGCTGCGCCTCCCCGGGGTGATCCCCTTCCTTATCTCCGAAGCGGTAAGGGGCGAGGGTGGCATCTTGCGCAATGCCGAGGGACGTCAGTTCATGTTTGACTATAGCCCCGAGGGTGACCTTGCATCTCGGGATATTGTCGCTCGCAGCATCCTCTACGAGATGAATAAAACGGGGAGCGACCGCGTTTTCCTTGACGTCACCCATTTGCCTCCTCGCAAGACCTCCGCTCGCTTCCCTCAGATCTATCGCTTCTGTCTTGACCATAGTCTCGATATCACCAAGACACTTATCCCGATAGCGCCTGCCGCCCACTACATGATGGGTGGTGTGAAGACCAATGCCTGGGGGGAGACCAATATCGCTGGGCTCTTCGCTGCCGGGGAGGCAGCATGTACCGGGGTCCATGGTGCAAATAGGCTGGCCTCTAATTCCCTCTTGGAGGTGGTCGTTTTTGCCAAGAGGATCCTCCAGAGAACAGAGGAAGCCCTTAAGCCCAGCGAGCTAGCCTGCCAGCGCAGCGATAAGGATTATTTTTATTTCCGCGAATGAAAAGACCCGGGGTCTATCCCTCCCCCCAGCCTAGCGGCGCTTCAGTGGGGGATGTGGG
>SOJQ01000105.1 GCA_004376075.1 Dehalococcoidia bacterium
CGTTATCTTTTGAATGCCCTGATCCTCGCCAGGAAGTAAAGCCTGATATGTATCCGGGTTAATAGGCACAACGATTTCTGTGATAGAGTAGCCAGGGTAGCCAGGGGGAATGCGCCCATTCGGATCCCCGTATGATGGGTAACCGCTGTCATCGTAATCACAGGCCTTGATATATTCCAGCTCGCTTCGGGTCAAGCTCTCAGCAGTAGTTAGCCGATCGGTGGTATCTGTAGCTTTGTGGCTGACATTCAAAGCCATAAAGAGGCCGCCTGCTATTATCCCGAAGAGAGCCACAGCTATCACGACCTCGATTAGGGTTAGCCCCTTTTGGTCTCGCATCATCCACCGATCTGCCCCATGAAGGAGTATATTGGCGTGATTATGGAGAGGGCGATGAAACCGACGACGAGCCCCATAACGACAACCAGCGTCGGGCCCAGCATCCCGGTTGCTCTGGCGATAGCCTTGTCCATCTCCATCTCATAGAAGTCAGCCATCACATCAAGGTTTGAGTCCAGGCGACCGCTCTGCTCGCCAACGCCGACCACCTGGGAGAAAAGAGGGGGGAAAACCGGGTGTTCGATGAGCGCCCGGGAAAGCGATTCCCCGGAGTGGACATCGGCACGCACCTTCACCAGCGCATCCCTAAGCGGGGCATTGTCCGTTGTCATAATCACCAGATCGAGAGCCTCGGTGATGGTAACCCCACCGCGAATGAGGATAGCGATGTTCCTCGCCAGCTTGGACATCGTCCCTTTGATATTGATGTTACCGATAAGCGGTAGCCGCCATATCAGGGCATCCCTTCTCAGTTTCCCTTTCGGGCCTCTGAAATACAACCACCCAAGACCAACAAGAGCCACCACGCCGAGCAATAGATATAATATGTTGGCTCTAACGAATGTGGCAAAGCCCAGCATTATCCTAGTGAATATAGGTAGATCGCCGCCAAAGGCGGTGAAAAGGCCGCTCATCGCCGGTAGAACAAAGCCGATCATCACCCCCATAGCAGCAACAGCCAGGGCAAGCACAAAGGCGGGGTAGATCATGGCATTTCTAACCTTACTGCAAACGGCAGCCTCCTTCTCCATCTGGATCACTATCTCCCTCAGCATCACATCTATGTTGCCTATCTCCTCCCCTACCCTTGTCATGCGCAGATAGAAGGGCGAGAACACACTGGGGAATTTGGCGCAGGCCTCGGAGAAGGGGCTCCCCGTCTCTATAGCCCCGGTCAGCTGACGAACCACCTTCTTCATGCTAGTCTTGGTGGTTCGCCCGTAGAGCATATGCAATGCATGAAGGATGGCAATCCCGGAGCTAAGCAGAGTGGCTAGATCGCGGGTGAAATAGACCACATCATTTTTGCTCACCCGGAAGAAGAAAGGCATTGCCTCATCCAGGGAGGGGGGCATCCTTTTTTTACTGAGGCTGATGATGGTGAGATCGGATTGCCACAGCAATTGCTCAGCGCTCCGCTCCGAGTCAGCCTCCAGCGTCCCAGTGGTCGTATCACCCTTAGTGTTACAGGCTACATACTCAAACCACATTGCCTAAACCCCTTCATACTGACAGGATTTCGCCCGATTGTTGCTTTTTGTAGCGAAAAGTGTCTTATTTTATCACAACACATCTTATTTTGTCAAGCTTAAGGAAAATTGTTGTTTAGAATAGCAATTCTCCAGCCCCCAAGGGAAATTCGTTGCTTAAAATATAGGAGCCCACACCGTAAACGAAAATCGCGTCCAAAATGAATGCCCCCACTTACCGCATAATGACGGGCATTCGTGATTATGTCAATGATTTCTTATAGCAATTTTGTACCCCCTAATACACCTTCAAAGGCGCATAGAAAAACTACGCTAACCAGCAGACGCTGTGCTACTACTAAACAAAAAAGGTTTGGGCTGTTTCACCTCCAGCCCAAACCAATACCACAAAAATTTTGAATATGTCAATAAGGAATTAGTTCTGGGTCTATGGTTGCAGTTGCATCACTCGATATCTTGTACCCCTCCCTGCTATTTAGCCAATGGTGAAGACGTTGCGGATCACCTCTCTAGGGGTAGTTATCCCCTCCTTGACCTTGAGCATGCCGTCGCGGCGCATGGTGACCAGTCCCTCTTTTATAGCTTGTTCCCTGATCTCGATAGCACCTAACCCTCGGTTCACCATCTCTCTTATGGTGTCAGTCATTGGGACCATCTCGAAAACCCCGGTTCTCCCTAAGAAGCCGGTATGGGAGCAGAAGCTACAGCCGGTGCCGTAGGCGAAATGGGTTTTTTCCTCTCCCATCTCCCTCTGGTAAGCCATTGCCTCAACAACGAAAGCCTCCTTCATCTCTCGACAATAGGGGCACACCTTCCTCAACAGGCGCTGTGACATACCAGCAATGACCGCCGAGGTAACTAGGAAGTGCTCCACCCCGAAATCCAAGAGGCGAACGATGGCACCGGAAGCATCATTAGCATGGATCGATGACAGCACCAGGTGCCCGGTGAGGGCAGCCGTTATCGCCACATTCGCTGTCTCGGCATCGCGGATCTCGCCAACGAGGATGACATCGGGGTCAAGGCGCATGATTGCCCGCAGCCCACTGACAAAGGTGATCTCCGCCGGTCGATTAACCTGGATCTGACGAATCCCTTTGAATTCATATTCAATGGGATCCTCAATGGTCATAATGTTGAGCTCTTTAGCATTCAACCTGCTCACCGAGGCATAGAGGGTTGTGGTCTTCCCTGAGCCGGTGGGGCCGCTAATCAGGATCATGCCGAAGGGGGACTCAATTGCCTTTTGATAGGTCTCCAAAACATGGGGCGACATACCCACCTCGGTGAGCTCAAGCAGGGAGAGGGATTTATCCAAAACGCGCAGCACCGCCATCTCCCCATGATTGGTGCCCATGGTGGCAACGCGGAAATCCACATCCCTGTTGGCAATTGTGGCGCTGAACTGACCATCCTGGGCACGCCTTCTTTCCGCAATGTTCATGTTGGCCAGTACCTTGATTCTGGTGAGAAGCGCTGAGTGAACCTCGTGGGGCAGGGAAACGATATCATGTAGCACCCCATCGATCCTGTAGCGAATTTTTACGTCCTCCTCCTGGGGCACAATATGAACATCCGATGCCCTATCCTTTACCGCCTGGGTAAGAAGCATCTCCACTGCTCGAACCACCGGGGCATGGCTGACTGCCTCAAGGGTGAGCAGCGGCTCCGATACCACCGTTCCCCGGGCAGTGCTCAGCAACTGCTTGATCTCCTTCTCGATCTGAGTAGTCAACTTATATTGAGTATCGATGGTCTCACGGATGCCACCATGGAGGGGGATGACCGGCTTTATCCTCTTCTTGGTCAATACGGCAAGGGTATCGAGGAGTTGAAGGTTATCGGGGTCCTCCATAGCCACCATCAAAGTATCGCCATCCACAGATAAAGGCAAAACATTATGCTCCCGAGCCACCTCTTCTGGGATCAACGCCAAGGCGGCGGCCTGCACCTGCGCCTGCTTCAGATCGACTCCAGGAACATTGAGCTGGAAGCTGAGGACAGTGGCAAGGGTCTCTTCGGTGATGAGACGCTGCTCTAGAAGAACCTCCTTTAAATCCCTGTTAGAGTGCTTAGCAGCCTCGCGGGCAGCTTCAAGCTGTTCAGGGGTAATAAACGCCCCCTCCACAAGGAGCTCATCTATCTGCTTCTTCTTCCCCGATTCCATCATCTCTCACCTGCCCCCTCTTAATACGCCAAGTATCGCCCATTCCATTAAGCCTCCCATTAGCCTACATCCAAACCTTAACAACAAATATTAACATAAATAATCCTGTGGAAACATTTAAGCACGTTTGAAGCGAAATGTCAACTGCAAAGGAGTTTATGGTAGCATTTCTTAACCCTGCTTAGCTTGACGCTAATCTGACCATTTGATACACTCCCATCCAGGCACTTAAAATCGAGCTGAGGATGGTTTGGAAGAGCAAATATTAGGCTTTATCAGCCAGGTCTATGAATTTCTCGGGTGGCCTGGTGTGGTAATTCTTATGGCTCTGGAAAGTGCCTGCATCCCCATACCTAGCGAGATTATTATGCCCCTTAGCGGCTGGATGCTGATCAAGGAAGGAGGTTTGGGAGCAAGTTATAACCTGATAGCGGGGTTTTGGGGGGCTCTGGGGTGTACTATTGGCTCCATCATTGCCTACTGGGTTGGGGCCTGGGGTGGCCGGCCCCTGGTGGAGAGGTATGGGAAATATGTCCTCATCTCACATCACGATCTGGAGCTTGCCGATCGTTGGTTTGCGAGACATGGCGACTGGGTCATCTTCACCTCTCGTCTGCTCCCCGTGGTGCGTACCTTTATCAGCCTCCCCGCTGGGATCGCTAGAATGAATTTCCCTAAGTTCTTGCTCTATACCTTTCTCGGCTCCTTCCTCTGGTGCCTCGGCTTAGCCTACGGAGGCTACCTGTTAGGAGACAACTGGCATCAGATTCGCGCCTGGATGCACCCCTTTGATATCCCCATCATAGTGGCAATCCTGCTCCTGATCGGCTTCTTTCTTTATCGACGCCTAAAAGCGCTCAGAGAATAGCTATCTTCTTGCCTATTGTGTCACCTCTCAGTCGATGTGATATACTATGATTATGAAAGAGAGGAGGCGAGCATGAACGGCAACTTTATTACTGCACTGCGCCAGAATCATGCCCTGGAGCACGCCACTATCGGCCTTTTGACTAGGAGGGTAGGCCTAAACGTCAGGATGGTGGGACAGGCGACCACTACGGGCTTCTATGTCTATGGTAATGTCCCCACTGATGCGATTCAGGAGGCTGCTACGGAAGGCTTAGCTCGCTTGCAGAGTGGTGAGAGGGATTTAGCGTTATCGCCCCTTTGCGGCACAAACATCTCTGTAGCAGGGATAATGGCAGGGGTAGCTTGCCTTCTTGCTCTAGGGGGTAAGGACCGGGGGAGGAGGCTTCCCATAGCAATCCTGGCCGCAACATGGGCTATTATAGCAGCCCAGCCTGTTGGCAGAATTGCCCAAAAGTATCTGACCACCTCGGCAGATCTCTCCGATGTTAGCATCAAGCGGATTACACGCCGGGGTACTCCTACTCGAATCCTTCACAAAATAGAAACTGCTCGAGGGTTGAAGCTGGAATAGAGCCAGTCAACCAAGGTAATCAGGCTTGCCTTACTTGATCAACATTCCCCTTTGTAGTAAACTCTCTAAAAGGAATGTTGTCCCTGTAGCTCAGTGGATAGAGCGACTGCCTTCTAAGCAGTGGGTCGTGGGTTCGAATCCCTCCAGGGACGCCACAAAGGTGTAGAATCTGTTAAAGCAGTGGCTCCTCGTTTCATAGTCTTACCTCCTTTGGGCTTACTTGTGACCCGGTTCGCCATGGCTAACCCCCTTTCTTGGGATTCCGGCCTCACGCTCGCTTGGGCCAAACTGGCAGGGATAGGTCTTCACCTCAGGCTTCATCCTCATCATCCTCATCATCCTCCTCATCACCCCAAAAGGCCTTGAGCACTTCCTCTGGCGTGTCCTCCGGCGGGTAGAAGGGGTTGAAGTGCGGGTGGTTCGGGTTGTATTTCCTCCCAGTGTTTGGCCGCCACCCCTTCCAAGGGTTGATGAACTTCTCCTGTTTCATGGCTACCCCCTTTTAGGAAGGTTACACGCCTCACTGGTGTGCTTTGTGTCTCCAGATACAGCCACTTATCCTTGGCGATGTAATAGGCATTGTTCTTGCACCTGTTCATTTGACACTTGCCCAAAAGATTTATCAATATGTCCTATTTGTCACAACCTTATCGTTTTTAGAGTGAGGTTGCGCGATAAGAGTTGGCGAAAAGGGCCTGAAGCCAAAGTTGCTTTGCGCTCCTCGGTCATCGGCCCTTGGAATTTTCAAAGCCAAAGATGCGCCTGAAAAGAAGGACGCAATCGGCACAGAAGTCGCCGACCTTGCCGCCACACCCGAAGCCGCCCTCGGCCTCCGGCTTGGATATACCTTTCTGGCCCCAGCTCCCCAGGGTAAGCTTTTATGAAGATTGGTATGTCCAGGCGTCACAGCACTTTCCCGGGATAGTGGTTGACCCTGCGTGAGAGAATCAGCTTTAATACTGCCATGTTTGAAGATGAACTCATGAGTTACCTTCAAAAGATGGAGGAGCCGGAGAAACCTGTGTCTTAACCTGCAAACCCTGAAACCGCCACTCATGGGATCGATCTATGCAGCCTGGAAAGTATGATTCAGTTGTCAAAAGGCGATCTTGGCCTTGAAAGACTTGACAAAAGGGTAACCCTGCGCTATGATAGCGGTTACTTCGCAAGGAACGCCCCGACAAAAGTGCCGTATTTTGGTAAATTCCATATGTTGGTTAAGCAGCCATGTATTACGCAAAGCTGCTGCTCTATCTTAAGAATTATCTAGTCCTGGCTGAGGTATAGACCAGTACGTTACGGCTGCCAACCGAAAGGTTGGCAGACTTGCTTTTATACAATAGAGTTAGGGCCGGGAAGCAGGGCATGCTTTGCCGAATAAAAGTAAGGCTGAGATTTCCGTCAAGTGACGATTTCTACTGCCCCACTTCCCAATCATTAGGTCAGGAGGAAGAAAATGAGTGCCAAAGAGGTGAAGGTCTATTCCACCCCTGAGTGTCCCTGGTGTAGGAGGGTTAAGAAATTCCTTGAGGATAACGGCATTGCGTATCAAGACTTCAATGTCGCTGAAGATAGCGCAGCCCGCGAGGATATGATCAATAAATCTCAGCAATTAGCAGTTCCTACCATTCTTGTTGATGACGAGATCATAGTGGGATTCAACGAAGCGCTGCTCAAAGAGAAATTAGGCCTCTAATTCATCGGGGGAGCTTATGCGTGAACTAATCATCGTTGGCGGCGGTCCGGCAGGGATGACAGCAGCGGTCTACGCTGCCAGGAAGCGGATAGATACCCTGCTTCTCAGTAAGGACATCGGAGGGCAGCCGAACCTGACTGCGGGCATCGAGAACTATATGGGCTATCAGTATATTGAAGGCTTTGAGCTGATGCAGAAGTTCGAGGAGCAGGTGAGGCAATTTCCGCTGGAGCAGAAGATCGGTCAAGAAGCAGTTGCTTTGTCCCGGCTGGATGCGGGATTTGAGGTCAGGACAGATAATGGTGAGCGCTATCAGGCAAAGGCGGTGATCATCGCTACCGGGAAGCGTCCCCGGCCGCTCAATGTGCCTGGTGAGGAGCAGCTGAGGGGAAGAGGAGTGACCTATTGCGCTGTTTGCGATGGCCCTCTCTTTGCTGGGGAAAAGGTAGCTGTTATCGGCGGTGGCAATTCCGCCCTGGAAGCCGCGGACGACATGGTCAAGATAGCAGAGCATGTCTATCTGGTGTCCCTGACACCCTTCAGCGGCGACCAGATACTCATTGACAGGGTAAAAGATGCCTCCCATCTGACCGTGTTTTTGGAGCACGGTGTGGTGGTGATAGAGGGCTCAAGCCGTGTGGAAGGTATCGCAATCAGGGACTTGAAAAGCGGCGAGGAAAAGAGGCTTGAGGTTGGGGGCGTCTTTGTCGAGATCGGGCTTATCCCCGATTCCGAGCTGGCAAAGGGTTTGGTCAATCTCAACAGGCTGGGTGAGATCGAGGTCGATTGCGCCTGTGAGACCGGGGTCCCCGGGCTCTATGCCGCTGGGGATGTGACCGATGTCCCCGAGAAACAGATCGTGGTTGCTGCTGGTGAGGGGGCCAAGGCAGCGCTACAGGCTCATAAGTATCTCCAGAGACTGTAAATTTTGCCGGCAGGGAGCTTATCGACATCGCCATCGGGATTGGGCAGCTTTCAGACCTCAAGAAAGTCCTCAGCAAGCGCTGACAAGGAGGTATGATTGAGAGTCCTAGGGATTATGGGAAGCCCGAGGATAAAAGGCAATACCGATCTACTGCTGGATGAAGCTTTGAAGGGGGCACAAAGTCAGGGGGCAGAGGTCGAGAAGATCATCGTAGATGAGCTCAAGATAGCCCCCTGCCGCGAATACTATGGCTGCCTGAGGGATGGCAATTGTGTCATAAGAGACGACATGGATGGCATATATCCCAAGCTCCTCGAAGCTGACGTGGTAATAGTGGCCTCGCCGATGTTTTTCTACGGGCTCACCAGTCAGGTTAAGGCGCTCATCGATCGTTGTCAGGCGCTGTGGGTCGGAAGATACATTCTCAAGCAGAACCCGCCCGATGCTGCGAGAAAGGGTGCCTTTATCGCTGTCGGGGCCACTAGGGGCAAGAGATTGTTTGACGGGTCCATATTAACGGTGAAATACTTCTTCCAATCCATTGGCGTCAAGTATGTCGAGGAACTTCTCGTCTGGGGCGTGGATAAGAGAGGAGAGATTAGGGAGCACCCAACCGCACTATCGGACGCCTTTGAACTGGGTAAGAGGCTAGCTCAAAAATAGCGCTCCTCATATTACGCTGCCAGAGGAGAAGATAAAGCAGGGTGGGAGCCTTCGCGCTCCTTCTGAAAGGAGGTGTGAAAATGGGAGTCAAGAATGTGGGCGAAAAATACCGGTGCAATGTCTGCGGCAACGAGGTGACGGTGACCAAGGTTGGTGGCGGCACCCTTGTCTGCTGCGGTGAGGAGATGGAGCTAATACAAGAATAGTGATAGGAGTTTTAAAGAGGGGAGGATGAGGTTAGATATTATGAGTGAGCTATCTGACGAAAAAGAAACTAGAAAACAGATGATAAAGGGTCTGATTAAGCAGTTACATGCCGGAGTAAGCCCTGATGAGGTTAAAGAGAAATTTAAAGGAGTCTTGAAAGACACAGACCCCATAGAGATAGCTCAAGTAGAGGAGGAACTTATAAACGAAGGGCTGCCAAGGGAAGAAATACAAAAGCTCTGTGAAGTTCATCTCGCAGTTCTCAGAGAGTCGCTTGAGAAACAAAAAATTGAAGTTCCGTCCGGCCATCCGATACACATCCTCCTGAAAGAACATGAATTTGTAAAAGGATTTGCTGAGGGAATTTCTGTTCTTGTACCCAAAGTTGAACAGGCTAAAGATTTAGAAGGTATTGAAAACGAGTTATCGAAAGTTGGAGAGCTTTTGACACATCTCAAAGAATATGAAAGGCATAAGGTGAGAGAGGAGAACTCCCTGTTTCCTTATTTGGAGAAGCATGGGGTAACCCAACCAC
>SOJQ01000132.1 GCA_004376075.1 Dehalococcoidia bacterium
GGACCGGTGACAAAGAGGCTGATGGCTGCCTATAGGGAGCTGGTGGAGAGGGAGACGCAATAAACCTTGACTAGTCTAGCTCCAGGCTCTTCTTGATAGCAATATCCACCTCAGCCATCTTCGCCGGGCTAATTTCACCACATTTGTCACCGAGCCGTGTTTGATCTATCGTCATTATCGATGCAAGGTCGACACTGCTATCCTTAGGCAGACCACTTTCCGAGGCTGTAATTACAACGATAAAAGGATACGGCTTAACGGGGGCTGTCGTAATGGCAGCAACGATTGTATTCGGGCTATACTGGTTTCCTATGTCATTTTGAATAACAAGAGCGGGCCTTAGCCCGCTCTGCTCGCTCCCTCTGCCAGGACTCCAGTCTACCCAGTATATCTCGCCACGCTTAATCACAAACGGCTATTTCCATTCAGGTAATACCTCATTGGCCAACGGCAAAGTCATGGCAGCAAACTCACGATGTTGCTCAGCCATCGCCTTATAGCCTTCAATCATCGCAAGGCGCTCTCTTTCCTCAGCCAACTCTTGCAGAACAATCGCAATCGCCCCGCTACGGCTGGTATTTCTCTCTCTGGCTAGCATGTCAGCCAATGAAATTAGATTTCGGTGTAAACTAATCGTCACCTTTACAATCTCAGACATCTCCCCCCCCTTACAAATAGTAATACATATTGGTCATACCAATTCTCCATAAAAAGTTTACTGCGCTAATATCTAAGTGTCAAAGCAGCATAGCAGGCAAGCGAAGCAAGGACAGATAACTAGGGGCACTTACCTCCCATAAGCTCCAGCAAAGTCACGATTTCTAGCGTGGATGTAGCAGGAAAAAGCCTTCGTCAGTCCACCGGTGCCCATTGACCCGCTTTTGCCACCGTGTTATTATGGCTAAACTTTGACGGGGTTTAAGGTAGTGGAAAGGCTGGAAAAAGGGGTAAAGCGCACCAGGGAGGGCTGGTTCATGAAGGTGGTGCGTCTCTTCGATCGCGCCACCGTGGAGGAGGGGCTATGGGAGGAGTTGGAGGAACTGCTCATCTCCGCCGATGTGGGCGTGAATACCACTGCTAAGCTCATCCAGAAACTGAGGGAGCGGGTAAGAGAGGAAAGGCTCAGGGAAGGTCCTGAGGTACGCTCCGCCTTGAGGGAGGAGATGGTGGCTATGCTAAGGGTGGACGCCCTTAGAGAGGCCACCCAGCCTATATCCCTCGCTCCATCGGGACCGACAGTGATCTTAGCGGTCGGAGTGAATGGAACGGGAAAGACCCTCTCTATAGCCAAGCTTGCCTACTCCTTTAAAGAGCAAGGGAAGAGGGTTATCTTGGCTGCCGCCGATACCTTTAGGGCAGCGGCCATCGACCAGCTTAAGATATTGGGGCAGCGCGTGGGGGTGGATGTAATTTCTCATCAGCCCGGTGCCGACCCTGGGGCGGTGGTCTTCGATAGCCTTGAGGCAGCGAGCAGTCGCCATGCCGATGTGGTGATCATCGACACGGCGGGGCGTCTCCATACCAAGTTCAACCTGATGGAGGAGCTGAAGAAGATCAAGCGAGTGGCCTCAAGGGGCGATCCAAGAGCACCCCATGAGGTGCTTCTGGTTCTCGATGCTATCACAGGGCAAAATGGTCTCAGCCAGGCCAAATATTTCACCGAAGCAGTCGGGGTTACCGGGGTCTTTTTGGCAAAGCTGGATGGCACCGCCAAGGGTGGGATCGTGCTAGCGATCTGCGATGAGCTGAAGATACCGATCCTCTTCATTGGCACCGGCGAAGCCCTGGATGATCTAGCCCCCTTTGATGCGGAAACCTTTGTCGAGGCGCTATCCTCTTGATCGATGCATTTATCTGGTGGCTCTCGGTAGAGCTTTTGGGCCTCATTGCCCTGCCTGCTACCTTCGTTCTCTTCAAAAAGCTTCCCGATAGGGGATATGCCTTTGGCAAGGCGCTGAGCATCCTCGTTGTCTCCTTCTTATTGTGGCTTGCCGCTTCTGCCCATGTCTTGCCCAACGCGCAGTGGTCCATCCTCCTGATCATCGTCGCTCTCGCTCTAGGCTCCCTTTTCCTGGCGATACGCCGTCGCCATGAAATAGCCAGCTTCCTCTCCCAGAACCGCAGGGTGATCATCGCCACCGAGCTGATCTTCCTCCTTTCCTTTGTCCTCTGGGTGGTGATTCGCGCCTATAACCCCGATATCCACTTCGGCGAGAAGCCCATGGACTTCGCCTTCCTAAATGGCATCCTGCGCAGCGAATACTTCCCTCCCCACGACCCCTGGCTAAGCGGTCATTCCATCAGCTACTACTACTTTGGCTATTTGATGATGGCCACCCTGACCAAGCTCACCGGCATAGCATCAAGCATTTCCTTCAATCTCTCCCTGGCCCTGATCTTTGCCCTGACCACGATAGGAGCGTTCAGCATCGTCTATAACCTGGTCAGGATGTGCCGAGGAGGCACTAGGGCGGCGATAGGCTTCGGTCTGGTGGCGGCAGGATTTCTGCTAATCTTGGGCAACCTTGAGGGGGTGCTGGAGCTATTTTACGCCTATGGCTTCGGCTCTGAAGGCTTCTGGGATTGGGTGAGCATAAAGGGGCTGGAGCACCCATACCAGAGCGCAGCCTGGTATCCCACGGAGCACTGGTGGTGGTGGCGGTCAACTAGGGTCATCGACACAATGGTGGGTAGCGCGAGCCTAGACTATACTATAACCGAGTTCCCCTTCTTTAGCTTTCTTTTTGCCGATCTCCATCCCCACCTCATGGCGCTACCCTTTGTGTTGATTAATTTGGCCCTTTGCCTGGAGATTATGCACTCCTCGTATACCCTTGGTTTCGCTTGGCTGAGGAGAAACTGGCCAAGAATTTTGGTTTTTGCCCTTTTGCTGGGGTCGCTGGGCTTCATGAACACCTGGGATTTCATGACCTATGCCTTTTTGTTCGTCCTTGTCGCATCGATAGGGGCATATTGGGGACGAGGCAAGATAGACCCTCAATTATTGAGGGATGTAGCTATATTTGCCCTCATCGTGGTGGGTTGCGCCGTTCTGCTATACCTCCCCTTCTACCTTGGGCTTCAAAGTATGGTCAAGGGTGTCTCCCCGCTTGGCGATGTGGACACCCGTCCCTTCCACTTCCTTATCATTTGGGGTTTTCTGCTCTTTGTGAGCGTCTCCTTTGTCTTCGCTCAGGCCTGGGGCGCGCTAAGGCGAAGAGCCTCCTCCTGGCGGGAGGTCTCCTGGGCTATCTTGATTCCTCTTTCACTGCTGGCAATTTGGGCCATTGTGGCGCTGGCAACTGGCGCCGGGTTTCTCTCCATCCTGGGAAAATTTGGCCATATTCTCCCCTTACTTATAGTGCTTTCCCTCATCCTGCTAATCCTTATCAAAAAGTCGCAAAGGGCGGTGAGACTGGAAAATGAGGGCGAAAAGGCACCTCTCTTCATATTAGTGCTCCTCTTTACTGGTTTCCTGCTCATCATGGGCTGCGAGCTTTTCTATGTTGATGATCTTTTTGGGGCGGGTTACGAGCGCATGAACACGGTGTTTAAGATTTATTACCAGGCATGGGTCTTCTTCGCCATTGGCTCCGCCTTCGGCCTCTATTATCTTGGCTCACGCTGGCGGGCGGCGACCATCTCCAGAAAACTGGCCCGTGGCTCATGGTGGGGGCTATGCGCCCTACTGATAGCTGGCAGTCTCATCTATCCCATTGCTGCCACTCTAACGATGACCAATGCCTTCGGTGGTGAGCCAACCCTTGATGGACTTGCCTTCATGGAGCGCACCAACCCCGCGGAGTACGAGGCGATAGAGTGGCTGAACAGCAATGTTGAGGGTGCTCCGGTGATTGTGGAGGCTGCCGGAGGTTTTTTCACCGACTATTTCAGGGTTTCGGCTCGCACCGGGCTACCGACAATTCTGGGCTCCCCAGGGCATGAGCTCCAGTGGCGGGGTTCATACCTGCTGTTCGAGGGTAGGGAGGAGGATATCAACCTGATCTATCAAAGCGAGGATATAGGAGAGGTGGAAGAGACGCTGGAGAAGTATAATGTCACCTATGTCTATGTAGGGAATCTGGAAAAGGCACAGTATGGGATGGAGGTAGGCGAGAGGTTCGAAGATTTCATGGATGTTGTCTTTGAGAACGAGGGGGTGACCATCTATAAGGTGAGGGAGGAATAATGGTCAGCCGTCTTCGCCTAAATTGGGAGATTGCCTCCTATATTTTGCTTGCCCTCATTGCCCTGGGGATGCGCCTCTGGGACCTGGGATCGAGGTCCATTCACCACGATGAGAGCCTTCATGCCGTGTATAGCTGGTATCTCGCGAATGGGCAGGGCTATCAGCATATGCCAATGATGCATGGCCCCTTCCAGTTTCATGGCACTGCCCTGACCTTCTTCCTCTTCGGCGACAGCGACTTTACGGCACGCCTCCTCCCCGTCCTCTTTGGCGTCGCCCTTGTGGTGCTGCCCTATTTCTTGCGCCGGCATCTCGGTCGCTGGGGGAGCCTTGCTGTTGCCACCCTGCTCGCCTTCTCCCCCATGCTCCTCTACTTCAGCCGCTTCGCCAGAAACGACATCTACATCCTCTTTTGGACGCTCCTCTTGGTCATCTGCCTTTGGCGCTATATCGAGGAAAGAAAGGCAAGATATCTATATATCGGTGCCGCTGCTTTAAGCCTAAGCTTCTGCACCAAAGAGGTGAGCTATATCACGGTGGTCATCTTCGCCAGCTTCCTCCTCATCGTAGCCGGCAGAGAATTGATAGCTAGAATTAGAAGGAGGTTCGACCTCTCGGACCTTACCCCTGCCGCCGAATATCTGATCCTGATCGGCACCCTATCGCTGCCCCTTTTCGCCGCAGGAATTGAGATCATCCCCGGAGTGGAGCTTACCCATCTCTGGGCCAAGGTGCTCGTTGTGGTCTTTCTGTTTATGATCTCGGCAGCCATCGGGCTCCGCTGGAATGTGCGCCGCTGGCTGCTGAGCGTCCTGATCTTTTATGGCATCTTCGCCCTTCTCTACACCACCTTCTTTACCAATATCTCTGGCTTTGGCAGTGGCATCTGGGGCTCCATGGAATACTGGATCGCCCAGCAAGAAGTAGCAAGAGGGGGACAACCCTGGTATTACTATATCCTCCTTTTATCCTTCTACGAGTTTCTGCCCCTAGTTTTTGCCTTTATCGGCGCTATCTACTACACGGTTAGGGGGAATCTTTTCTCTAGGTTCCTGGTCTACTGGGCAGCCTTGAGCCTGATCATCTATTCATTGTTTGGGGAGAAGATGCCCTGGCTCTCCCTTCATATAGCTCTCCCCATGATCCTTCTCGGGGGCAATTTCATCGGCAGGTTGTTCCAAGAGGTCGATTGGCGGCGGGTGAGGGCTAGCGCTCTTCGGGCAGTCACCGTGCTCGTCCTTCTCCTCCTATTCTCGTTCACGGTGCGGGTGGCATTTCAGGCAAGCTACCAGGAGCGCGATGAGCCTCCCCAGATGCTGGTCTATGCCGGGATATCCTCCGATGTGCCCCAGATCATGGCCCAGATCGAGGGCCTGGCAGAGGAAACGGGGGAGGGAAAGGAGCTAAGGATCACCGTCGATTCCCCGCTCACCTGGCCCTGGGTCTGGTATCTCAGGGACTATAATGTCGATTGGTCTGACCTCTCCACCGTCAGCCAGCCCCCCGTGGGCACGGTTCTCCTCCTCGGCGCTGGCAATGAGCAGGCTGCCCAGCCCTACTTGGAAAAATATGGTGAGGGACAAAGATTTCGCCAGCTCCTGTGGTTTCCCGAGGAGTATCGGGGACTCCACATCTTCAGCTCCGATAGCTGGAGATGGTGGTGGGATTACTTCATGCATCGAAAGCCTCTGGGCCCCTATTGGTCCGCGGAGGGCATCGCCTACTTCCCCAGGAGCGCCCCCTGATTGCAGCATATCCTCCCCTGCACTATAATGCTCCCCGGGGGGAAAATAGTTGCTGAAAAGCCTCCGTTTCTGGATTGGTCTCGCAATTACGCTTCTCTTCCTTTCCCTCTTCCTTTACCCACTTTACCGAACGGGCTTCGCCGAGATGGGCCGGGCGCTGAGGGAAGCAAACTATTTCTTTCTCCTGCCAGCAATACTGGTCTACTTTATCGGCGTTTTCTTCCGCTCGGTGCGCTGGCGCTATCTCTTGAAACCCCTGGGGAACTTCTCCTCCTTTCGCCTCTTCCCGCTGATCGTCATCGGGTTCCTGGTGAACAATATCCTGCCTGCCCGCCTGGGCATAGTTGCCCGAGCCTATATCCTGGGCGAAAGGGAGCGCATCAGCAAGATGGCCACCGCGGGCACCGTGGTGGTGGAGCAGGTCTTCGACGGGCTAACCTTGCTTTCTTTCCTAGTGATCACCCTGCTTTTCGTGCCTTTGGCCGATTGGGCTAAAAGTATGGCCTGGATTATGGCTCTCCTCTTTTTGGGTGCCCTGGTGCTTTTGGTGCTTATAACCTTCTCGGAGAGACTCACCGGCAAGGTCACAGAGCTTTTGGTACGCTTCCTACCCGGAAAGTGGGGGCGTAGCATCGCTTCATGGCTGGACTCTTTCATCAAGGGCCTTGGTATATTGCGCAGCCCGCGGAAGCTCCTCATCGTATTTACATTATCGGTTCTGGCCTGGCTCACTGAGGCCGGTGTGTTTTACATATTGGCTCTTTCCTTCAACTTAGGGCAGCCCTTTTATGTTCTGTTATTGGCGACATCACTTTCCAACCTGGCCTGGGCGCTACTAATGACCCAAGGGGGCCTGGGGTCTTTCGACCTCGCTTGCCAACAAACCCTGGTGTCCTTTGGTGTCACTGTTGGCATCGCTAGCTCCTACGTACTTGTGTTGCATGCCATCCTTCTTTTGCCTGCAACCGCGCTCGGATTTATATTCCTCTGGCGGGAGAATCTCTCCCTAGCCAAGATTGTGCCGCGGAGGGAAAGATTGGCAGAAAGCTACGATGGAAATGCTGCCTTGGAGGATGAGGAATGAACATTGGCATATTGGCACCGAAAGCCAACAGATTCGGGAAGTGTATTGCGCTCCTTGGTGCAAGCCCTTTGTTGAAGCGTGCTCTTTGACCCTATAATACGGAAAGGAAAAGCCTCGCATAGCTGACACTATCGAGGCTTCGGCACTTTCGGCCTGCCCAAATCGCATGGACAGGCCTCTCCTTAAAATTAAAGTGCGCTTCTTACGGATCCAGGGTCGGGCTAACCCAGAGAAGGACTTTTCAGAAGGGATTTCCTCTTCGCGGAAAGCTGTGGGCTCTAGTCCCGGGGTTTTGGAGTACTTGGCAGTTGTTGAACCTTGCACCTCGATTAGTAGCTCTTGCTGGAGACTTCCTGCCCTTCGCCGTTATATAAATGCGGCTACATCTGGATCGGTATTATTCCAAATAGCCCCTCCATACCCAAAACTGAAGCCTCCCCACTGAGGATGGTATTCGTTGGTGTAGACCCGGATGCTTTCACCTGGAGTCAAGACGTAAGACGGAAAAGTAGACGAAGAGTATCCGTCTCAGATGTCCATCGTCCTTTATTAGAATAGTCGCCATGACTTATCCTCTCATATTCGGTTTTAAGAATGTTATAGCCGATAGAGTTATCCCTGGCATAGCCAATGCCCGTCCTTGCATAACCACAGAATGGAGCGAATCTGGGCCAGTGGAGAGGGCAGCATTCTACCGTTGACAAGGAGCTGAAATTAAACATAGAATGTCGGCAGGTTAATCCAGAACAAGTACACTGCTACGGGAGGGGGTTTTATGCTATTTGTAACCCTTTTATCACCGAAAGGAAGGGGGACTGAAGCTGCCAGGTATCTAAAGGAACTCAGGGCTCCCGAAGGAATTACCATCCGCGATGTCTATTTCACCTTTGGCCGATACGATGGCATGATTATTTTTGATGCGCCGGACGTAAAGACTGCGATGAACTTCGTCATGGAAACAGGCTTTGCCACAGACTACACTGTGGAAACTCTAACCGCTATCCCGGCCAAAGAACTCTGAATAGACTTGCCTTGAGCATTTGATGAAAGGCTGTGGCAGATGGAGTTTTCTCGGCGGCTCAGCTCTGGCACCCTGGCCGAGACGGTCGGTGAGGCGGCTATGGAGATCGATGTCTTCATGCGAACCGTTGGCCTGAGAGGGGCTACCTCTGGGGCTCGATGATGACCTTGATGGAATCCTGTGCCTTGGCGACGAGCTGGAAGCCCAGGCCTGTCTCCGCCAGGCTCAGCCGGTGGGTAATCATCTCGCGCACGCGCACACTGCGGCTTCGGATCAGTTCCAGCGCCACCATAGCGTCCGCGGGGCTGCCGGCATAGGAGGTGGTGAGCGTTATGTCGTTGCGGAAAAAAAGGTCATTCACCGAGATGGGAATGGTAACGCCCGGCTCTGTTGGGGCGAAGAGGAGAACAGTGCCCCCGCGCTCCACCGACTTTAGCGCCTGGGCGATAGCCGGCTCAGCTCCGGTGCATACCACCACCAGGTCGGCCAGTCGGCCGTTATTGAGCTGGCGCAGGCGGGTGGGCACGTCCTCTTCGGCGTGGATGGCAGCATCGGCCCCAAACCGTCGCGCCGCCTCCAGCCGGTAATCAACGATGTCCGTGGCCACCACGCGACCTGCCCCCAGTGTGCGAGCCAGTTGCACATGGAGCAGCCCGGCAATGCCGCTGCCGATAACGAGCACGCTCTGGCCCGGCTCGAGGCGCGCCAGCCTTTGCCCGCGCAGGACGCAGGACAGAGGCTCGACGAACGTCGCCTCTTCGAAAGATACCTCATCGGGCAGCGGGAACCCCCCGCGGTCCACGTTGATGGCCGGCAAACGGATGTACTCGGCGAAGCCACCGGGATCAAAATTCGTCTCGCGGAGGGTGTCGCAGACGGTGTGATGGCCGCTCAGGCAGTAATGACAGGTGTTGCAGGGGACATGATGGGCTGCAGTTACCCGATCTCCTTTTTCAAACTCCCCCA
>SOJQ01000121.1 GCA_004376075.1 Dehalococcoidia bacterium
CCAACAAGCTCCTCGCCCAACGCCCCGTGCTGGCCACATTACTCGCCCGGCGGGTATCCTGAGCCAATTGCTCATCGACCTTTGCCAGATCGGCGACAGGGTAATCGGCCAGATGCACGCTCTCCGCCTCCTCGGGGAACGAGGAACGCACCAGGTTCTGGTAGATATCCTCAGCGACAAAGGGGGTAAGGGGGGCAAGGAGCTTCGCCAGGGTGACCAGACAATGATAGAGGCTGGTATAGGCTGCCAGCTTATCGGCATCGCTCTCGCTCTTCCAGAAACGACGGCGACTCCTCCTCACATACCAATTGGAGAGGTCCTCCACAAAGCGCTGAATCCTTCGTCCAGCATCGGTGGGATTATATCCCTCCATCGCCCTGGTGACCTCATCGATAAGCAGGTTGAGCTCGGAGAGGATCCAGCGGTCAAGCTCCGACTCATAGGTAACATCGACCACAGAGTGAGGGTCAAATTTGTCGATGTTGGCATAGGTGACAAAGAAGGAGTAGGTATTCCATAGGGTGAGGAGAAACCTTCTCAGCGCCTCGCCCACCAGGTCCATAGAGAAGCGGCGCACACTGCCCGCCGGCGAGGAGGTAAGAAGGTACCACCTCAGGGCGTCGGCACCATGATTATCGAGGATCGTCCAGGGGTCAACCACATTCCCCTTGGACTTGCTCATCTTCTCCCCTTTAGCATCAAGGATGTGACCGAGGCAGATCACGTTCCTGAAGCAAGGGCGGTCAAAGAGAAGGGTGGATAGGGCATGCAGGGTGTAGAACCAACCCCTGGTCTGATCCACCGCCTCGCAGATATAGTCGGCGGGGAAGAAGGCAGCGAAAAGCTCCCTGTTTTCAAAGGGGTAGTGCCACTGGGCCACCGGCATCGCCCCCGAGTCGAACCAGGCATCGAGGACCTCGGGCAGGCGGCGCATCCTTCCTTGGCACTTGGGACAAGCGAAGGTCACCCCATCTACAAAGGGACGGTGAAGATCCAAAGAATCCTCCAAGCCAGCGAGCCCCGGTTTGCCTTTCAATTCCTCAACGCTTCCTATGCAATTGTAGTCGCCACATAAGTCGCAGCGCCAGATGGGGAGCGGTGTCCCCCAGTAGCGCTCGCGGGAGAAGGCCCAGTCAACATTGTTCTCCAGCCAGTCGCCGAAACGACCACGCTTGATGTGCTCCGGATACCAATTGATCTCCTCATTCCCGGCGATAAGCCTGTCTTTTCTTGCCGTGGTCCTGATATACCACGAGGGCTTGGCATAATAGAGGAGGGGGGTATCGCAGCGCCAGCAGAAGGGATAGGTATGGCGAATCCTCCCGCTGCGATAGAGAAGGCCCCTTGCCTCTAGGTCTTCGATGATGAGGGGGTCGGCATCCTTGACGAAGAGGCCATCTCCCGGTAGCTTTATTTCTCGATAATCACTGCCCAGGTTTTCATAATATCTCCGCACATCCTCCATGGTTGCGTTAGCACCTGTGCCACTCACCCCACTTACTACGTGCCCTCTCAAATCCACCACATGAATGAACGGCAAACCCTCCCTATTGCCAACATCCATATCTATCTCACCATAAGCTGGAGCAATATGAACGATCCCTGTGCCTTCATTCAAAGAAACGAAATCTCCAGTAAGGACGCGATAACCATGCTCGTCTAATTCGCCATAGATGATGTGACGTTGGTAAAGCGGCTCATACCTCAGCCCTGCCAAATCCGAGCCCAAAATCGTATCCGTTACCTCATACTCGCCCTCAATGGCCTGATAGATCAGGGCTTGAGCCAGTATTAGCCTCTCGCCCCCAGCCTGAACTATAGCGTATTGGGCATCCGGCGCCACCGCAAGGGCCACATCCGCTGGCAGAGTCCAGGGGGTGGTTGTCCAAGCTAGAAGATAGGTTGGCACGTCTGAGGTGAGAAGGGAACGAGCGGCCTCGCCACCCCCAGGCTGGGTCAGGTCGATCTTGAACTTCACCCACACCGATGGGTCCTCCGCCTCCTCATAGCCCAGGGCCACCTCGGGGGATGAGAGGGAGGTGCCACAGCGAGGGCAGTGGGGGGTGACCTTGTAGCCCTGATAGATGAGTCCCTTGTCCCATAGCTGCTTGATCACCCACCAGCAGGACTCGACATAGCCGTTCTCCAGGGTGATATAAGGGTGCTCCATATCGAGCCAGAAGCCGATGCGCTCGGTAAGTTCCTCCCATTCCTTTAGATAGCGAAAGACGCTCTCCCGGCAGCGAGCATTAAATTGGGAAACGCCGTAGGCCTCTATGTCAGCCTTGGAGGAGAAGCCCAGCTCCCTTTCCACCTCCAGCTCCACAGGAAGCCCGTGGGTATCCCAGCCCGCCTTACGCGGGGCGCAGTATCCCTTCATCGTCTTGTAGCGGGGGATGACATCCTTGAACACCCGGGAGAGGACATGGTGCACCCCAGGGCTGGCATTGGCCGTCGGCGGTCCCTCGTAGAGGACGAAGAGAGGCGCCTCTTTTCGCTCTTCAACGCTCCTTTCAAAGATGCGCTTCTCCCTCCAAAAGCTGAAGATTCGCTTTTCAAGCTCCGGGAAATTTACCCTGCTAGATACCGGCTCAAACATTTTTCGTCCCTTTTTCGTCCTAATTAAGAAAAGCCCTAAGGCCTTTCGACCTGAGTCAGCAAATAGTTCGAAAAAAGCCCGTCCCTTAGGGACGAGCTCTATACCCGCGGTACCACCCTACTTCCCCGAGGAATCGGGGCCCTCATCAAAGGCACGAATCATGCCTTCGTCATCGATAACGGCTAACGAGACCGGCCAAGTCTACTGCCCCCGATAAATCGAGGGGTTGGGTTGGCGGCTCGGGAGGGATTTTCGGAGGGCAGGTCGCATCTGCTCCCACCATACCAGACTCGCTGGGCGCCTTCCCCCTCCTACTCTTCTCCGTCACTGCCTTTACATGTAGAGATTAGCAAATGATAAGGATAAAGTCAAGGTTTAACCAAGGTCATTGCTTCTCATAGCGGATAGTCACCTTGCGAGTCTCGCCCTCGCCGATGCTTTGGGTGATCACCTCTGTATGGTCCTGAAGCGCCAGGTGGATGATGCGGCGTTCGCTTGGTGACATCGGCTCCAGGGTAACCGACTGCCCGGTGTCCCTGACACGCTCCGCCATGCGCAACGCCAGATTCTTGAGCGCTTCATAGCGGCGCTCTCGATAGCCCTCCACATCTATGCTCAAGAGCACACGAGCCTTCATCTGGTGACTCACCATAAGATAGAGGAGATATTGCAGAGAGGAAAGGGTGTTTCCCCTTCTTCCGATAAGGATGCCCAGGTCCTCGCCGCTGATGTCCAGGGCGATAGGGGCACGCTCTCTGATTTCTCCCGATGAGGAAGGCTCCTTGACACGAACAGAAGCAGAGACCTTCATTAGGTTAAGAAGCTTCTCTAGCATCTCTTTAGCCAGGATAAGCGAGGCGCGCTCCGCTTCCTCTAATCGATGTCTTATTACTCTTACCCTGGCTTCCTCAGCACCAAAGCCCAAAAAGCCGGGCCTGCCCTTTTTAAGAACGACCACCTCCACCTCATCAAGATTTGCGCCGAGTTTTTTTAGAGCGAGCTCGACGGCCTCTTCTACGTTCTTCGCGCTTACCTCCACGCTTTCCATGCTCTACCCTCTTTTCTTGTTTCTCCCTTTCAATTGCTATCTTCTCCTGTTGCCTAGCCCCCTCAATTGTTTCCATTCCCTGCTCTCTGACCACCGGTGTCGCCGGGGCAGGGGCCCGGGTGATTACACCCCTCCACCTTTGGACAGTCCCCTCAAGACCACCCCACCCAGTGACCAAGTATTGCATCACGATGCCGATAATATTGGAGATGACCCAGAACAGGGCGAGACCGCTGGGGAACTGTAGGGTGAAGAAGGCGAACATGAAGGGCATCATCCACAGCATCATTCTACTCATCGACTGTTGCCTGGGGTCTACGGCGGGCATGGTCATCATCTTCTGCTGAAGCCACATCGTGCCCCCAACAAGGATGGCCAAGATGAAAAAGGAGTCGGGACTGCCAAGGTTGAGCCAGAGGAAACCTGACTCCAAGGGAACCGCCTGATGCACTACGGATAGGGGATAGAGGTTCTGAGACAGCCGCAACAGGTCCTCAGGGGTTGCTGCCACGGCCCTCAAAATCGACTGGTAGAGGGCGATCCAGATGGGAAGCTGAATAAGCATCGGCCAAAGGCAACCCAGGGGGTTTACCCCGGCCTCCTTATAGAGCTTCGCTATCTCTTGTTGGAGCTTCTGTTTGTCCTTGGCGTACTTCTTCTGGATCTCCTGCATCTTGGGCTGAAGCGAGGTCATCGCCCTGGTGGAGTGCAGCTGCTTCATGGTAAGGGGAAACATAAGGAGGCGCACAATAATAGTGAGGGCGATAATGGCCAGTCCAAAGCTGTGAAACAGGATACCGGAGAGCAGTATCATGAGATTGAGCATCGGCTGAAGGAGAATGAGATTCCAGGTCTCCACAACCCCGTATGTGAACAAAACGGCGCCAACCGCAGCAGCGATGAGGACTATTATAAGGTTTCTTCTACTCATATAGCCAACCCGGTTCCTCACTCACTGGTGGTAACGCTCCATATTGTATTGCCGTACTCCATCTCCAAGGCGTAGATAGTCTGGTTGAAGGCATGAACATAGACCACGCCCTCCCCAGGAAAAAGGGGAGCACGAACTTGAGTGGGAGGCTCCAGGGTACGGCTCCACCTCTCCCCTCCAGTGGCAGCCGCTAAGGCGTAAACCTTACCATCGTCCGAGCCAAAGATAACGAGCTCACCAACTAGGGCAGGATCCCCCCGAATCGGTCCCCCGGTTTCGTAATTCCAAACCTGCTCCCCGCTCTCGGCATCGAGGGCGTATATCTTGTGGTCGAGGCATCCGGCAATTATGATATCATCGTAGACCACAGCCTTGGTCCAAAACCAGTTGCCCGCCTCTTCAAAGCGCCACTTCTCTGTGCCATCGAGGTTAAGGGCATAAAACTTGCTATCGAAGGAGCCAATATAGAGGGTTTCATTATGAATCAAAGGGGTGGAGGCGATGGCCCCTTGAGTGGTGAATTGCCAGATCTCTTCGCCGCTTTCGGCATCCAAAGCGTAAAGGTTGTGGTCAAAGGAGCCGATATAGACCACGCCATCGTAAACGGCAGGGCTGGCCCAAATATCGTCCCCGGTTTGGAATTCCCACTGCTTATAACCAGTTTCAGCATCAAGGGCATAGAGCTTGCCATCGGAGGAGCCGATGTACAGTGTGCCCCCATCGACCAGCGGGCTGCCCACAATAGAACCAATATAGCCCTCCTCAGGGTAAGCCCATATTCTGTGCCCGTGTTCGGCATCAAGGGCATAGACCTTGCCATTATAGGCGCCGATATAGACTACGCCTTCCTCCACAAAAGGAGTACCATAAATGGCGAAAAGCCCTGGTTCACCCCGTGGCGGAAACCGCCACCATTCCACCGCAGCGCGCCTGGGCTCAGTGACCAGAGTGTAGCTCACAAGCTTCCCCTCCATGGTGCCCGCATAGAGGGTGTCCTCAACCACCACAGGTCCAGACCATCCCCGTGAGGGAGCGCCAGCGCACCCCGAGAGGAGCAGGGCACCTGCGATAAGAAGAGCAAATAAAGGCCAAAACTTCCGTTTCATAATATTGGCAGCAGAAGCCGAGGCATCAAGGCACAGGGTCAAACCCGCCAGGGTTGAAAGGGTGGCAACGAGCGAGGCGCCTTAGCCCCATCCAAACACCCCTCCAAAAGCCAAACTTCTCAATCGCCTCATAGGTATACTGAGAGCAAGAGGGAACAAAGCGGCAGGAGTGGTAGGTCACCTGTGATACGGTCGACTGATAAAATCGGACCAAACCTAGGGCAATCCTCGTCGGGGCCCCCGCAAAATAGGAGATTTTGTGGGGTAAAGTCCGCTTCACGCCTCTTTCTCCTCACTACCCAAAAGCCGCGCCCGAGATAATAATTCCTCAATCGCCCCCTTAAGGGTATGATAATCGGCCTCGGCAGCTTTCTGGCGAGCAATAAACACCACGTCCCAACCATCCTTTGTCGGCGTCAACTTGGCCCCTTCTCGAAGCAACCGCTTCACTCGATTTCGCACCACCGCCTTGCCCAATCGCTTCCCCACAGAAAAGCCATATCGATTTAACCCCAGTTCGTTGGGCAACGCCCTGAGCACCACCAAATTATTGGACCAGGACCTCCCTTTGCTGAAGACAGCCTCAAAATCTCTTTCCCTAGTGAGCCTTTGCTCCCTTCTCATCCCTACACCGTGAGCCGCTTGCGACCCTTGAGACGCCTCCGCCTGAGCACAGCACGACCACCCCTGGTAGCCATCCGCGCCAGAAACCCATGCTCCCGCTTTCTTGGTATCCTCTTCGGCTGATAGGTCCTTTTGGGCATTGCTAAATTATACTTCACCCCGCTTAGGGTGTCAATTTTCCAAAGCAATAACTGGACGAACCTCGAAGGCAGTAGTATAATCCTCTCGATCAGCTTTTGATTAGGGGGGTCAATAATGGAATTCCAGGATATAATTTATACCAAGGAGGAGGGCATTGCTACGATAACCCTCAACCGCCCCCAAGCGTTAAACGCCCTCACCCCGACGATGGAGCGGGAGTGGATGGCAGCGATTGAGGATGCCAGGGATGACGACGAGGTTAGGGTGCTGGTGGTCACCGGGGCAGGGCGCGCCTTCTGCGCGGGAAAGGATATGAGAGACGAGGGCATGGAAAGAGAGGCCCCCTCCCTCTTCGAGATGACAAAGTTCATGCGGGAAAATATTCATGGGATGGCCCTTGCCATTGCCAACCTAGATAAGCCCTATATCGGCTCTATAAACGGCCCTGCGGTGGGGGGAGGAATGGATTTCGCCAGCATGTGCGATATCAGGATCGCCTCGGAAAGAGCCAAGTTTGGCATGGCATACGGAAGGTTTGGTCTTCCCCCCGCCGGGGGAGGTTGCTACTTCCTGCCCCGCATCGTGGGCATCGCCAGAGCCTGCGAGCTGATCTGGACAAGCAGGATCATTGACGCTGAGGAGGCGCTCAGAATCGGCTATGTGAGCCAGGTGGTTCCTCACGACGAGCTTGAGGCGGCAACGAAGGAGCTGGCAACCCGACTGGCAAAGGGTGCGGCGGTGGCCATCAGGCTGGCGAAGCGCCTCATCTACCATTGCCTCGACCTGGACCTGGCGAGGGCCCTGGAGGATCACCAGAGGGCGCTCTTTATCGCCTACTGCACCGAGGATGCCAAGGAAGGGCCAAGGGCTTTCATCGAGAAGAGGGAGCCCATTTTCAAGGGGAGGTAGAAATTGGTCAAGCGAGAGGAACTGAAGGTTAAAAGCAGGGATACTCTAGGAAAGAAGGTTAGATTTCTACGCCGCCAGGGGCTCACCCCGGCCAACCTTTACGGACCGAAGACCGAGTCCATCCCCCTCCAGGTGGAGACCTCCCTCCTGGAGCGCCTCATCGCCACGGCGGGCAGAAATGCTATCATCACTCTGAAGGTTGATGGAGAGCCTCGGTTGGCGATGATTCGCGATATTCAGAGGGATCCGTTAACCGGCGCCCTGCTCCATGTCGGCTTCTTCCAGATAGAGGTGACCCACAAGGTGAGAGCTGAGATACCCCTGATATTCCTTGGTGAGGCTCCGGCAGCGAAGATCCCAAGGGCGATGCTAATCCAGAACCTGACCTCCCTCCAGGTGGAGGGTCTTCCTACAGATCTGCCCCGACGCATCGAGGTCGATCTATCGCTGCTTCAGGAGATAAACCAAGCAATCCACGTCAGGGAAATCCCGATAGACGATAGGCTTGAGGTTGTCACCGATCCCGATCAGGTAGTGGTTCACGTGGAAGAGCCCCGCGCTCCAGTAGAGGAAGTGGAGGTAAAAGAGGAGATCGAATAAGGTCTAGCATTTCATCCACCAAGGCAAAAAGAACGAAAAGGCGAATTAGCGGCGCATCCCCAAAGCGATGAGCACGAAAAAGAGGAGGTTTGCCACCGCCTGAAGAAGTGCCGCCACATAGGTGAGCGCAGCCGCAGAGAGAACGCTGGAGACCCCTTCAAGCTCCGCTTCGGAAACTAGCCCCGCTCCCTGAAGCATGCGCCGCGCCCGATTGCTGGCGTCGTATTCCACAGGTAGGGTAACTAGGGAAAAGGCCACTGCGGCGCCGAAAAGCCCAACGCCAATCCAAACCAGGTTGGCACTGTATATAATGATCCCCAGGAAGAAGAAGATAAAGCCAAGCCGGGAGCCGAGATTGGCTACCGGCACCAGAGCGCTCCTCACCCTCATCGGGGCATAGCCTAAACTATGCTGAACGGCGTGCCCCACCTCATGGGCTACGATGCCCAGCGCCGCCACTGAAGGGGTAGCAGAGACCCCGCGGGAAAGACGCAAAACCCTCCTCCTTGGGTCGTAGTGATCGGTTAGATTGCCCCGCGTGCCCTCCAGCCTAACATGAACCAAGCCATTGGCCCGGAGCAGCATTTGGGCTGCCTCCAGCCCCGTTATACCACGCCTATTAGCTACTTTCGAGTATTTGCTATAGGCGGAGCGCATCTTCCGCTGGGCGTAGAGCATTACAAATATGGCAGGAGCAGCAAGAACAAAGTATAAAAGCAATGTCGGCATCCCCGCTCCTCCCTTTAGGCTTTGCAAGTTAAATTATAACATGCAGCCTCAATTTAGCTCAACCGCGGCCCGGATAGCAGCGCCCCGATTAAATTCCTCTGCCCCCCCAAGAACTCCTCTACGGTCATCGCCCTTCTCCCCTCAAGCTGAATCCGAAGCAGCCCAAGAACCCCTTCGCCGGTCTCCACCCCCAAAGCGGCGCCCTGCCCCGGAGCTAAAGCGATGCCCCTGCCCGGCTCCAAGTCCCTTCCCCCAGGGATAGGGGTCGCCGCAAGGCTCTTGAGAATCTTC
>SOJQ01000133.1 GCA_004376075.1 Dehalococcoidia bacterium
TATGGAGAGGACCAGGGAGCTCGGCTTCGGCCCCGAGGTGAAGCGGCGCATCATCCTGGGCACCTATGCCCTCTCCGCAGGCTACTACGATGCCTATTACCTCAAGGCGCAGAAGGTGCGCACCCTGATCAGGCGGGAGTTCGAGGATGCCTTCGAGCGCTTCGATGCCCTGATCACCCCCACCTCGCCCACAGTCCCCTTCAAGATCGGGGAGAAGGTGGATGACCCCCTCCAGATGTATCTCAGCGATGTCTGCACCCTGCCCATAAACATCGCTGGCATCCCCGGTCTCTCCGTTCCCGCCGGCTTTGCAGACGGGCTCCCCGTGGGGATGCAGATACTGGGCAAGCCCTTCTCCGAGGAGACGCTTCTTCGCATTGGCTACGCCTACGAGCAGGCGACGCGCTGGGGGGAGCGGAGACCTCAAATATGAGACAGAATAAGTTTCAAAAATGATATAAAAAAGGTCTCAAAATTGAGAAAAAAGCCTTGACAAATATGAGAGTTTGTGTTACTCTATTTATGGCAGAGGATAAAAGTCTTCTGACTATAAATTAAGGAGGAGCAAAATGGAATTGCTCACAATCAAAGGAACCAACCTCAACACTACCGTCTACCGTGGCTTTGCCTCTATTAAGGACATTGCCCACATCTCCGCACCAGACACCGAAAATCAGGATAGGAACCCTGATGGACTTCAGCGCAACCTTAGTGTAGCGCACGCACGAGAGGGCTACAGTTACGCTGAAGATGCCGGGAGAGACCCTGACCATCCCCGCCTATGGCCAGAGGTAATCCTGAATGTTCGGGATAAGAGTGTCATTGATGAACCCGTGCCTGTGGATGAACAACACAACCTCTTTAAGATTGTGGTTCACGAAGACAGGATAGACAAAAATCGTTTGCGTCCCCAGATATCGCGAACAGATGGTAACCACCGGCTATTCTATGGAGAAGGGCATCCCAAATATAACTGGCCAGCCTTGGATGTTCCTACGCCCTTTGCCATTACCATAGGGCTAGAGATACCGCAAGAAACAGACATATTTATCGATGTCAACCACAATCAGAAAGCCATGGATACGAGCCATCTACTACATCTCCGAACGCGTCTTACCCCGTCAGAACTCCTCGCCAGTGAAAAACCGGCGCTCTGGATAGCTAACGAACTGGTAAAGGACTCTAAAAGCCCTTTCCACGGTATCGTATATCTAGGGGGCGAGAAAGAGAAAGTACAAGGGCTTGAAAGGCGGGTAAATCTGGCACAACTTCGCACCGGCTCTGAGATGATTCTCAAGGAAAGCATAAGACTCCGAGGTGTTCCGGAGGTTCGCAATAAATATGTTATCATTCGCACCTACTGGAGCGCTGTCGCTACGGTATTCTCTGAGGAGTGGGCTGACTCTAAGAAATATCTCTTACTCCGGGGCTTTGGCGTTTGGTGTATGGCAATACTCGGTGCAGAGATAATTGACCGCTGCTTTAATCGTGGCATTCCCCCTAGCCAACTTGAAAATGAGATGGCTGATTATCTTAGCCAAACAAGCCGTGATGTTAATTGGGATAGAAAAGAGGGTAATATAACGCACAAAGGGGGACGTGTTGGCGCCAGGGAACTGGCCGACATAATGAAAATGTCTCTCTCCGATGAAAGTGTTGATATGGGAAATTTTATTAGAGACCTGAAAAGTCTTTACTAAGATGCGGCTTGGTGGAGAGTTGAAGAGGGGCGAAGCCCAGGCATAACAAAAATAGAACTTGAGCGGAGGCAAAAAATGGGAGAAAAAATTACACGTGTTCGTGCTCATGACCGAAGAACGCCGAAAGAGAGGAAACAGAAAAAGAATGAGTCTCCTATACAGCGAATAGTTAACGCTGAGGCAGACAAGATCATAAAAGGCAAACGAAGGAAAATAGAGTAGAGATTGAGCATACGCTAGGGAGTCCAAAGAGGGGGCGAAGCCCCCTCTTTCCCAAAGGGAGTAAGGTTGAATAATCTCAAAGTCACCTGCTACTCAGGGCGCAGCTACGCCGACCGCCCGGCTTCGTTCGTGTGGCAAGGCGTGAAGTATGAGGTGAAGGAGGTCGAAAGGGAGTGGCTTGAGCCGGGGGAGATTTGGAATTTTGAGGCATTGGTTCGCAATGAGACGACCCATTATGACATTTGGTTGGAGTATAGCGAGGAGCGATGGTAAAGCGGAAGGAGGACTTAACATGGGAGATGTATTTATCACCGATAAAATTCATAATCGGTTAAAACACAGGGCGAAGCAAGAAGGTGTAAGGCTAGAGGGATTAGCGGGAGTGCTTTTGAAATTGGGTTTAGACGATGAAAAAATGGTAAATCAAGCAACCCAGCTTATAAAGCGTGAGGGATTGGGTGGGGCTACAGATATGGCGGCAAAAGGATGGTGATGGCCCCCTGGTGGAACGAATAGCCTAACGAGGATTTGGAGACAGCAGGAAGTTGAATAATCTTAAGGTCACCTGCTACTCCGGTCGCAGCTACGCCGACCGCCACCATAGGAAGGAGGTTAACATGCACTAAAAATCTGGTGGCGCTGACAAAGAAAAGCAAGGGGGGTGGATGATGAAAATCAAGAGAATTATTTTGATACTTGCCTTGGGCATCTTGCTGGTATCTGCGTTCGCCTGTGTCGGGGGACCGGAGGCAACGCCTACGCCAACACCTACACCAACGGCGGGATTGAGCATCGAAAATGTGGAGATTTGCTCCGATGTGCGCGGAGACAGGGACTACACAATTCGTGGGAATGGCATTTTCCAGCTGGGGGATAGGGTCTATGTCTACTTTGAAGTGTTCGGCTTTAGAGTGCAGAGCACAGATGGAAAATATGAAGTTTGGTTCAAGGTATCCAACGTCGAACTGTATGATCCTGACGATGAACTGGTCTTGAGCCAGGCGGATCTGATAGACCTCCATTCAACGCAATTAGAGGAAGTCCCTCCGTATGTCTGGGCCGAGGTACACTTCGACATAGAGCCAGGCGAACCTGCTGGCCAATACAGAGCTGAGATAACGGTGGAGGACATGATTTCCGGGGAGACAGCTTCCACCACTGGCTATTTCACCATGGAGTAGCGATCGCCGTTAGGTGGATGTGCTGAGACCAAACAAATCATAAGAGGAATGAGGGCGATGGCTAATGCTAGTTCCCCCCAGCCAACCCAGGTCACCTGCTACTCCGGGCGCACCTACGCCGACCGCCCGGCTTCGTTCGTGTGGCAGGATAAGAAGTATGAGGTGAAGGATGTCGAAAGGGAGTGGCTTGAGCCGGGGGAGAGGCATTTCTTGGTGCGCACCGAGGGCGAAAAGAGATTCGAAATCTGCTATCATGAGCGGGAAGATTCGTGGTCGCTAACCGAACTATAGTTAATTGCAGAGTTCCTTACAATTCTCACTCCCCTGGCGGGAGGGAGCTAGAGGGAGGGGGGAATTCACCCTCACCTGACCTCTCCCATCAAGGGAGAGGAACTTTATAAGATATTATGCGGAACACTATATAGCGGAACACTATATAATGGAATACAACACCTTTATCGATAAGAGAGACCTCGCTTTATTGCGTAAGGAAACGGGCGAAATAGAGCGCTTCGATTCCTATCTGAGGAGGCAACTATCGGACAAAGCGATAGATGGACTCAAGGCATGGGAATATGGAAAGGTGACAAATATCATCAGGGATTTCAGAGGACTAAGGGTCCTAGATGTGGGGTCGGGGGATAGCACCTTTTGTGTTCCGGCCCAAAAGGAGTCCAGCCGATGATTCTCATCACTGGTGGGACCGGCTTTGTTGGTAGTTACCTTGTCCCCAGGCTGGCCAAGAGTGAAGAGAAGATAAAATGCCTGGTGCGAAGTTTCGCAAAGGCCGAAGCACTGTGGGATTATGGGGTGGAGCTAGCACTAGGAGATGTGACCGATCCTCAAAGCCTGAGAGAGGCAATACAGGGCGTGGACAGGGTCATTCACCTGGTGGCGATAATCAGGGAGAGCAAAGAGGCCACCTTCAACGGGGTTAATGTTCAGGGAACAAGAAATGTGGTACAGGCTGCCCAGGAGTCAGACGTTAAGCGGTTCATCCATATGAGTGTCCTCGGAGCTAATCCTGACCCCAGCTACCGCTACACCTACTCCAAGTGGCATGGGGAGGAGGCAGTGCGAAGCAGCAACCTAGAGTTTATCATCTTCAGGCCATCGGTCATGTTTGGCCAGGGCTTTGGCTTTATCGACCGACTGAAGCAGTCGCTCACCATGTTCCCTTTCATTGCCCCAGTACCCGGCTCGGGAAAGGCCCGCTTCCAACCCATCTCGGTGGAAGATACGGTCTCCTGCCTAATTCAGGCACTAGAGGGTGGAAAAGCTGGCCAGACCTATGAAATAGGTGGCCCGGAGCATCTCACTTACGAAGAGATGCTGGATACTGTTATCCATGTCCTGGGGATTAGACGAGTCAAGGTTCACATCCCTATGCCCTTGATGCGACTGGCGGTGATGATGATGGAAAGAACTATGCGCGACCCGCCTGCGACCTCGGTGGAGCTGGCTCAGCTCGACCTCGATAATACCACCGACCTGGACTCAGTGGAGCGCCACTTCGGATTCAAGCCTATGGCGTTGAACCAGGGGTTAGGCTATATCAAGCCATCATGAACAGGATGGCAGATAGCAAAAGAGTTACCATAAGGGAGGAAGTCAATGAAAGAGGTTTTTAGAATCCTGGAGCAGGATGCCCGAAAGACACCCCAGCAGATCGCCACCATGACCGGCATCCCGCTGGCTGAGGTCAAGAAGGCAATTAAAAAGGCGGAGGGCGACCGCACCATCCTAAAATACAAAACACTGGTCAACTGGGATAAACTGGGCGAGGAACAGGTCTGGGCTCTAATCGAGGTGAAGGTGGTTCCGCAGCGGGATGTTGGCTTCGATGCCATCGCCGAAAGGATCTATCGCTTCCCCGAGGCGCGCTCGGTTTACCTGGTCTCAGGCACCTACGACCTGGCGGTAACGGTGGTGGGCAGCAATATGCGAGAGGTTGCCGCCTTCGTCGCCCAGAAGCTCGCCCCCCTGGAGTCGGTGCAGGGAACAGTCACCCACTTCTTGCTGAAGCGATACAAGGAGGACGGCGAGATCCTTGGGGTGGAGGAGCGACCGAAGCGGGTGCCCATCATGCCTTAAGTTTTTTCGAACATCGCGATTGATGAAATTCAAGAGACGGTAAATCTGGAAATCACATGACGATTGCCTTGTAGCGTGAAAGAGCGAAAAAATGAAGAAGCGCGATCTTATCTCCAAGCGAGTTAGAGACATCTCCCCATCGGGCATCAGGAAATTCTTCGACCTCCTCGCCTCTATGGAGGACGTTATATCTTTAGGGGTGGGCGAACCAGACTTTGTCACCCCCTGGAACATTCGCGAGGCGGGGATATATTCCCTGGAAAAGGGATACACCACCTACACCTCCAATTACGGGCTGCTGGAGCTCAGAGAGGAGCTCGCTCACTATCTTAAGGCTCGCTACGGCCTGGATTACGACCCCCAGAGCGAACTGCTGATCACCGTGGGAGTTAGCGAGGGTGTCGATCTGGCGATGAGGGCAATCCTCGACCCGGGGGATGAGATCCTGGTCCACGACCCGGGCTATGTCTCCTATATGCCCTGCACCATATTGGCAGGGGGAATATTCGTTCCTGTGCCCACCACCATCGAGGATGATTTCAAGGTCAAAGCAAAGGACATCGAAAGGCGGATCACCCCACGAACCAAAGCCATCCTGCTGGGCTACCCCAATAACCCCACAGGGGCGGTGATGGACAGGGAGGAATTAGTGAAGATAGCTGAGGTGGCGCAGCGGCACAACCTTCTGGTGATCTCCGATGAGGTATATGACCGGCTGGTATATGGCGTGGAGCATACCTCCCTCCCCTCCCTGCCCGGGATGAAGGAGCGCACCATCCTCTTAAGTGGCTTCTCCAAGGCCTATGCCATGACCGGGTGGCGGATCGGTTACGCTGCGGCAGGGGAAGAGATCATCGAGGCCATGGTCAAGATCCATCAGTACACCATGCTTTGTGCCCCGATAATGGGTCAGATGGCGGCAATTGAAGCCCTCAAGACAGGGGGGACCCAGGTTGAGGAGATGGTGGCGGAATATGATAAGCGCCGCCGCATCATGGTTCAGGGGCTGAACGATATCGGGCTCACCTGCTTTGAGCCCAGGGGAGCCTTCTATACCTTCCCCTCAATAAAGAGCACCGGGCTCTCCTCAGAGGATTTCGCGGAGAGGCTCCTCCTCGAGGATAAGGTAGCGGTGGTCCCTGGCTCCACCTTCGGTCAGTGTGGAGAGGGGCATGTCCGCTGCTGCTATGCCACCTCTCTGGCGGAGATCGAGGAGGCGCTGGAGAGGATGGGGCGCTTCGTTAAGAGGCATCGATCTATCTGATGAAATCAAATTCGACCCCCGGGCTAATGGTTGCCGTATCGTGGAGTGGAGGCAAGGACAGCTCTTTTTCGCTCTACAGGGCAATGCTCGGTGGGTTGCAGGCCTGCTTTCTCCTGAATTTCATCAATCGAGATGTTCGAAAAAGCATGTCCCACGGCCTGGACCCCAAATTATTATCGGCGCAGGCAAAAGCTATCGGGATACCGATTATTCAAAGAGAGGTCACCTGGGATACCTACGAGCAGGAGTTTAAAAGGGCGGTTGAGGAGCTTAAGCAAGAGGGGGTTGGTGGAGTGGTTTCCGGGGACATCGACCTCCAGGAGCACAAGGATTGGATAGATCGGGTTTGTGGCGAGCTAGGGGTGATGCCCATATTACCTTTATGGGGCGCTGAGCCAGAAGAAATCCTCTCCTCCTTTATAGATGCCGGCTTTGAGGCCATGGTGGTCACTGCCAAGGCCGAATTTTTTGGCCAGGAATGGCTGGGGAAAAGGGTGAGCAGGGAGTTCATAAGAGAGCTAAATAGACTCAGCGAGGAGTTCAATATCCACATCTGTGGCGAGAAGGGGGAATATCATACCTTTGTCACCGATGGCCCTTTGTTTAAAAGGCGGATAAAAATAATCGATAGCAAGGGGGAATTAAGAGAGGGATACTGGCTACTGGATATTTTAAGGTATGAGATTGTGGGGAAATAGGGGAGTGCCTCTTATGAGCTCCACGACCTCCTCAAAGGCTGGCTGGTGGACAAGGTGGGGCGGGGAGATAAAAGGGTAGCGCGAGGCTTTAGCCTCGCTGATAAGGGCGACCCAAAGGGTGGGCTACTTGAATTGACTTCTAAGCCCGCCCCCTAGTCCGCCTCATGAACTCCTCGTGGATCGCCGCGTTGGTGGCGAGAATCCTTTTGCTTCGGATGCTGATCGGTTCCCCGTCTATTTCGGTGATCTTGCCCCCAGCCTCGTTAATCAGAAGGATACCGCTCGCCAGGTCCCAGGGGGAAAGGGAGAGGTGAAGATAGAGGTCTAATCGACCGCAGGCGGCATAGGCCAGCCCCAATGCAGCCGAGCCCATCACTCTCACGCTCTGCACCCCGGGCCAGAGGGCGCTGGCCACATCCAGCGCCTCCCTCCCCCTCTCAGCATCGTATCCCATATCGAAGCCAATGAGAGAGGCCTCCAGTGAGGTCTTCTTGGAGACAGAGATGGGAGAATTATTGAGGAAGGCCCCCCCTCCTTTCTCAGCCCAAAAGAACTCCTCCCGCAGCGGGTCGTAAACGATGCCCAAAAGCACCTCATCACCTTGAGTCAGGGCAAGGGCAACGGAAAAGTGGGGGATGCCACAGGCGAAGTTGCGGGTGCCGTCTATGGGGTCGATGATCCAGGTATAGGGTGAATCGCCGGCGATTTCCTCCGACTCCTCGGTGATGATGCCGAAGCTGGGATATTCCTTCTGAAGAAGCGCTATCATCTTCTCCTCAACCAGCAGGTCGACATCGGTGACGATGTCCGTCCTCCCCTTGTATTCGATGCGCTTCTCCCCTCGGAAATGCGCCATAACCACGCCTCCCGCCTCCCTCACCGCCTGGTTGGCTACCCCAAAGGCTCCTCGACCACGCTTGGTTAAAGGTATTTCAGTCATTTTCTCTCCTAGATAAGCCCCATCTTTCCCTTGACCTCTCTCAAGGTCTCGGTAGCGATAACGCAGGCGCGGCGAGCTCCATCGGCGAGGACCTCCTCCACATAGCCAGGCCTAGCCGCAACAATGGCGCGCCTCTCACGGAAGGGCTGAAGAGCCTGGTTTATCCCTCGGGCGAGGAGTTCCTTGCAGTCAACGCAGCCAATGCCGGCAGCGCGACACTCCGTGGCAAGCTCCTCCAGTCGCTCTGGGTTATAAAACCCATGGAGGCGATAGACATTGCACCCCTCAGGGTGTCCGGGGTCGCTGCGGTAGCGGCGGGCTGGGTCGGTGAAGGCGGCCATCACCCGCTCTCGGGTCTCCTCTGGCGACGCCGCCAGTTCGATATGGTTGTTGTAGCTCTTACTCATCTTGTTTACCCCGTCCAGCCCAAGGATAAGGGGGGTGCTGGTGAGCTTCGCCTGCGGTTCAGGGAAAGTGGGACCGAAGAGATTGTGGAAACGGCGCACGATCTCCCTTGCCAGCTCCAGATGGGGCAATTGGTCCTCACCCACCGGCACGGTGTCCGCCTTATACAGGATAATGTCTGCAGTCATCAGCACCGGGTAGCCCACCAGCCCATAGTTTATATTGTCGGGCTGCATGCGCGCCTTCTCCTTGAAGGTGGCGACCCGGGTCAACCAGCTAAGGGGGGTAACCATGCTGAGAAGGGTGTGCAGCTCCATCACCTGGGGCACGTGGGACTGCACAAAAAGGATGCTCCTCTCTGGGTCAAGCCCTGCCGCCAGCCAGTCAAGCATCATCTCGCCAATGTTTTCCTGGAGTTTGTCGGTGTCCTCCAGGCTGGTCAGGGCATGGATGTCCACCGCGCAGTAGATACACTCATAATCATCTTGAAGGCTAACATAGTTCTGGATGGCACCCAGATAATTGCCGATGTGCTGCCTTCCGGTTGGTCTGGCCCCAGAAAAGACACGGCCCTTCATTTTTAACTCTTATTCAGAGACCTTCTGCTCACATATTTGCCTAAGATGGATAATCATTGCCATATTAGCCTTACAGGCAAGGCCGAGCCAAGTGGTAATAAAAGGTACTGCATTTTTATTAAACCAATCTTCAAACCAGTCCCGTTCCTCCATAAACCTATCCTTGCCAAGCAATACATCTCTAATGTTAAACATATCGAATGCTTGGTCTATTCGTTGCCACTGCCATTCCAACTCATACAATCTCTCCAGAGTCTCAGGTGTTACTAGTCCAGCAAGTTGCATTTCGGACTTGAATTCTTTAAGTGAATCCAAACGCTCTGGCACACGTCTAAGTATCTTTGTTAACACTAATGCATCCACAGAGAGGTCTGAGGGCTGCAAATCATTTAGCGATTTAACGCCAAACTCTTCCAATGAACGTTCTATGTCATAGAACTGAAGCCCCAATTTTTTAATGCCTTCACTGTCAAAACTGACATCAAGACGGTTTTTAAGCAGAATCTCCTTCAAGCCCTCGGCGTATTTTGGACAAATCTCTGCCAAGTCACTGTGCAGCCACGTACTTAGTTTGCGCCGAATACTTGTAGCTATCTGCTTCCGGATTGGAGACCAATGTTTTTCTTCCCTTCTTTCTAAGACCTTGTTAATAATCAAATACGTTAGAAGTGCACCAAGCAGAACGCCTATAATTTCCGCACCAAAATTCGATGCAAACGCCCCAACGGGTGTCTCCCAAAAATCCGTCATAGACCCATTCATACTTCAGGAAAGTCTAGCATAAAAGGGGAGCATGGGCAAGGTGGTTTTTCTCGGGGATGATGCTAATTTCAAGCTAAGGCGGGAGACCTCTCCTCAGCCATTAAGGCTGCCCCCAAGGCTGCCATGATCTGGGGCTGGGGTGGCACCAGGAGATGAACCCCTAGCTTTTCCTCCAACCTCTTGATAAGCCCCACGTCCAGGGCACCGCCGCCTACTATGGCGTACTCCTCCTCCAGACCCACCCCGTTGACCAGGCTGTAGATCTTGAGGGCCATGGCGTTATGGACCCCAGCCAGGATGTCTTCCTTGGGGGTGCCCTCGGCAACTCGGGATATGGCCTCCGATTCTCCGAAAACGGCGCAACTTGTGGTATAGATGACAGGCTTCTTCGCTTGAAGGGATAGGGGGCCCACATCCCCAAGCTCTATCTGGAGAACACGAGCAATGATCTGAAGAAAGCGACCGCTCCCCGCAGCACACCTCTCGCTGACCACAAAATTGGTTATCCTCCCCTCATCGTTCACCCGAATCGCTTTGCTCGCTTGACCGCCAACATCAATGACCGTCCTTACCGAAGGAAATAGGCGATTTACCCCCTTTGCGCAGCAGGATATATCGGTAACCTGTTGGCTAGCAAAATCAGCGTTACTCGCCCCATATCCGGTCGCTACAATATAAGCTATATCCTTAAGGGATAGCCCGGCCTTTGCCAGAACCTCCTCCATCGCCTTTTGAGCCGCCATCTTATAGTTTGCCCCTGAAGGGAGAAGATGGTAGACTGTAAGCTCACCGTCCCTGGTAATGACAACCTTAGTTGTTACCGAGCCGACATCAATCCCTGCAAAAAACGCCATGAATTACACCTCCAAAGATTAAGCCCTTCCTATTTGAAGAAGGTGGCCTCCTCGAGGCGGCGCGCCCCCCTTTCGATAGGCCTTCCGCTCTCCAGGGCATTCAGGGTAAGCTCCTTACCCAATAAGGCAGCCCCGATAGCCCCGGTAAGCAGTGGCTCCTCGGTGACTAGGACAGGAAAACCCACATGCTCCTCCAGGGCTTTGACCACGCCTATATTTTTCGCTACCCCCCCGGTAACCACCACGTCTCGCTCTATCTTCAGCCTTTCCACCATTCGATATACCCTGCTGGCGATGGCCTCGTGAAGGCCCGCCAATACGTCCTCTATAGGGGTGCCCTCGGCGATGCGGGATACCACCTCCTGCGCGGCAAACACGGTGCAGGTGCTGCTGATCCCAACCCTGCTCTTGGAGTTCAGGGAGAGTTCCCCCATCTCCTCAAGCCTAACACCCAAATCATTGGCGATCACCTCTAAGAATCTCCCCGTCCCAGCAGCACACTTATCGTTCATCACAAAGCCTACCACCCTGCCATTGGCGATCTTGATCCCCTTAGCATCCTGCCCCCCAATATCGATAGCGGTGCGAACCGTGGGGAAAAGGCTAGAGACCCCTTTAGCATGGCAGGTTATCTCCGTGATCTGTTTGTCAGCAAAGGGAACGTTAATCCTGCCATAGCCTGTAGCCACCACATAGGATATTTCATCGAAGGGCAAATTTGCTTGCCTAAGCGTCTCCTCCATAACCTTATAGGCAAGGCGGCGGTGCTCAGCGCCGGTGGGACCAATGACGCAGGCGAGAACCGCCTCATCCATAATCACCACCTTGGTCATGGTGGAGCCTAGATCAACCCCCACAAAATACATCTCAAGCAGCCCTTTCTAGCTTCCCGCCCTTTTCCTGGCCTCCATGGTCTCAAAGAGGGCGTTAAGCTTCATCTTCCAGTCGGCCTCAAAGTAGTCACGGATATCGCACATATCGCTTTCCAGGAAGAGGGTGGGTATTGAGGTGCGTTCCTCGAGGAGGTTCTTCTGGTAGACCTGGCCGATGGTGGTGCCGCGGCAGGAGCGGAGCCAGTGCATCACCACCCCGTCCACCTTGAACTCGTCCACAAAGAGCAGGGGATTTCCCAGGCCTACGAAGTTGCACAGACCGAAGAGGCCCAGCTTTTTATCATCCTCGGCACGGTTGATGGCTGTCTCATATCGTCCGTAGACCATGCGCTCCAGGGGATTGGTGATCCTGTCGGGAATATCCGCGGGGCGGAGGGGTAGATAGGTCGACTGAAAGACGAAGAGCGCCCCCTGTTCCTCCACATAGTTGAAGATCTGCATAGTATGCCAGGGGGGAAGCCCACCGCCCCAGAGGAGGCGATACTTTTCCTCGGGGATGCTGCCCATCTTGTTATCCACCTTATACTTAATCTCATCGTAAAGTCCCTGATAGAAGTCGAGGGCTTCCACCTTGCCCATCAGGAAGAAGGCGGGGACGAAGCAATTGAAGGAGTCTTCGGCGGGGAAGGGACAGGGAACCGCCCTACCGGCGAGCATGTAAGCATCGTACCATAGAACATAGGTCTTCTCACCTCTGCGGACGATCTCATCCAGCTTGTCCCAGTCCATCTTCTTCCCCAAGCGCTCCTCCATAAAGTTTACCAGCCCCTGAAGCTGAGCCAAGTTATACTTTATATACTGCTCCCTAACGTCAGGGCGATACACAGTCGCCGCTGGTGGACTGGGCATATCAAAGGCATAATAGGGAACGTCCATGTATCGGGAGTAGGTCTGGAACCATTTATACCTGGTATCACACACCAGGCTGGAACCTACCGTCATTATGGGCTTTGCCATCCCTCCGTCGGGGGCGAAGGGGGGTATCTCCCCCATATCCTTCCACAGGGCAGCATAGCCAAGACCGATCCTAGCATAGCTACAGCTGACGTTGGAGAAGCCATCGGCCTCCGCCCTGTCGATGAAGGGATTGCCAACGCGCTTGGTGGCGCAGAGCCCAGCAAAGTTCTCGGGGTAGACAGGCACTATATCCATAGCCACGAATAACTCGTTGACCAAGGTGAACATGACCCAGGCCACCGGCTTGCCTTCGGTGAAGGCACGGACATACATATCCCTGACCAGCCCGCGCACCTTCTTCGCAGATTCGGTCCACTTTTTTGCCGATGTCCTCTTGGGCACCTCCTGCGTTACCTCTGGATTTTTCTGTTCACTCATCACTACTTCCTTATAGGCTGAATTAGAAGGGTCTCCCTACTCGATCATCTCCAAGAAGGCCTGGATCCTGGTCTTGAAGCCCTGGATGCTGGTCAAACTGTAGTCATCCTCCAGGTAGAGAACGGGTATTCCAGCTTCCTCGAGATAGTCCCTCACCTCAGGGGCATCGAACTCAAAGGTATCACAGTACCTTATTATATAGAGGATAGTGCCGTTGACGTTGAATTCCTGGGCGAAATCCCTTATATAGCTAAATCTATTGTCAAGGTCCTGTTGACGCGTTCCCGGTGAGCGGCGGAAGGTACGGGGACACATGATCTCCCCTAGAATGCGGTCAGCCAGGTTCTTCAAAGGATCGCCCTCGGTGGCCACGTCCTTCCAGTAGTCCCTGGTACCCATGCACAGGTCGTCGATGACCACATTGGCGCCACACTCCTCCACTAGATTTATGAAGGCGATATCATCGATTTCACACCCGTAAACCAAAAGTCGGGCCGTCTTCTCCTGGGGACCATCCTTTCCGGTGCTGACCTCCTCGATAATGTTTTTCAACATCTCATTGGATTCATATACTGGTATGCTCATCGCAGCCATCATCACCTGGGTCATCTCGGTACCGGAGATAGGGGGCGGGGCCTGCTTCCTCAGCCCGGTAAGCTGCCTGAGTAAAGCTCGGTTCTCGTTGTGGACGCCGATGGCCTCCTTGAGGCACTCCTCTGTGATCTTGACCCCGCCAAACTCCTCCAGGCTCTCCTTTAGCACGTCGAGCTCTTTAGTGAAGAACTCGAAGGATGAGGGGTCTGGCATGTGGGGGACGTCCAGATAGTGGAAATAGGAGTGGGGAACGTAGTGTTTCCAGATATCGAAAGTCTTCTGAATATTGTCACAGGTATGGGGCCAGATCATGCCATCGAGGAAGTCATATCGCTTTTTGATGCCGAGGTCGAGGCAGCTCCGAACGTAGGGGCACATCAAGGTCTCAAGATAGGCATCGGCCTCGGTTATCGGCTCCAGCGTCCCGGTGATTCGATAGGGCACCAGGCCCGCCGCAGTGATCAGCTCCCTAGGAGGAAAGGCACAGATATAGCCTATGACCTTATTGCCCTCCTCTCTCAGCTCCTTAGCCCTCTGGCTACGGTTTTCATATAGCCTCTTTGCCCAATCTAGCCCTTTTGCCACAATATTACCTACTCACATACCGCTGTTGACACTGTAATGTTATCAGACATCCATCTCGAAGTCAACAAAATGTTTATGTCAAGCTTTCAGGCTTGCGCCAACCCTCAAAGGGGCGGAGGCAGCATACTCCGATGCCGCCATCTTCGGGGAACCGGCGGGCTGTACCCTTTTCACCAGGATTGCGCCACCAGCGGCAGCGATGAGGAAGCCCTGCTCCGTAAGCTCGATAATTTCAGCGGGGGCTACTTCCTTAGTGATGGGGCGAAGCTCCGAATCAAAAATCTTGAGCTTTTCCCCCTTAAAATAGGTAGTGGCTCCGGGCTGGGGATTGGTCCCCCGGATAAGGTTGTAGACCTTCTGAGCAGGCTGGGACCAGTCGATAATGGCGTGCTCCTCGCCGCAGGGTGGTTCATAGGTGGCCTGAGCCTCATCCTGGGCAAGTCGGGGGGCGGTGCCCTCTTCCACCGCCTCCACCGCTTCCACCAAGGCCTCCACCCCCAAAGAGAAAAGCTTGTTGTAATAGAGGGAGGCCACGGTATCATCGGGGTCGATCTCCACCTCTTTCTGGAGGAGGATAGGGCCGGTATCGATGCCGGCATCGGGCCAGAAGATGGTGAGCCCGGTTTTGGTTTCGCCATTGATGATGGCCCAATTGATGGCGCTCGCCCCGCGGTGCCTGGGGAGGAGCGAGGGGTGGTACTGGATGGTGCCCAGTCTTGGGCAGTCTAAGATGGTCGCCGGCACGATATCGGTAACGAAGGCCATGACCCCGAGGTCTGGGGAAAGCTCTTTATAGCCGGCATAGACCTCGGGATCCCTCATTCGCTTCGGCTGAAAGAGGGGGATGGCCTTAGCGAGGGCCAGCTCTTTCAGCGGGTCGGGCCGAGCGCCAGGGACGTCAGGGGGTTTATAGACACCCACCACCTCCTTCCCCCGCTCCAGGAGCGCCTTTAAAACCGCCTCACCGAAGGCAGCCTGTCCGATCAAAGTGATGCGCATTCAGATCACCTCCTCTATTCTCAGCTTCTCGATCTCCTCCCAGCTATAGCCACCGATCTCCAGGAGCACCTCCTCGGTGTGCTGACCGAATTCAGGGGCGGGAAGCCTCAGCGCCCCAGGGGTCTCGCTGAAATGAAAGGGGATCCCCACCAGTTTGATGGCACCGAAAGAGGGATGGTCGAAGTCGGCGATGTACTGATTGGCCACCACCTGGGGGTCCTGAGCAAGGTCGAGGAGGCTATTAACGGGGCCGAAGATGAAGTCCCCTCCCTCCTTTAGGATCCTCATCCACTCATCCCTGGGCTTACTCATGAAGATCTCGTCGAGGATATCGATGAGTTCCTCGTGTTTTTCCGACCTCTTGAACATGTCCTCAAACTTGGGATTGGTTGCCAGGTCCTCCCTGCCCAGCACCTTGCAAAGGTCGGCCCAATACCGATCCGACTGGAGCATGGCGAGCATGATCCACTTCTCATCCTGGCACGGGTAATAGTTCCACAGGGGGTTACCCTGGCCTTTCCTGCCAGGCCTCGGGATCACCTTATTAACGGCGAGCACCAATGCTATGCCGAGCTGCTGAAACCAGCACATGCTGCCCAGGAGGGAGACCTCCACCTTCTGCCCCACCCCTATGCGGTCCCGGGCGATCAAGGCTGCCAGTATCGCCAAAGCCAAAGTAGCAGCCCCCACCTGATCGGCCAGGCCGGGCTGGTTTGGCAAGGGGGGAGAGTCGGGCTCCCCTATGGTGGTCATTATCCCGCTCCTCGCCTGCGCTATCAGGTCCATGGCCGTCTCCCCAGCCTGGGGTCCCTCGGGGCCATAGCTGGATCCGATAGCATAAATAAGACGGGGATTGTAACGGGAGAGGGTGTCATAATCCACCCCTAGCCTTTGGGGGACACGCTTGCGAAAGTTGTGGACGAAAACATCCGACTTCTCCACCAAGCGGTAAAGAACCTCCCTCCCCTTTTCCTTGCTCAGGTCCAAGGTGATGCCCCTTTTATTGCGGTTGTGTCCTTCAAAGTAGGTATTGATGGGGATCTCCTCCCCTATCATCGTCCCCATGATGGCTTTCATCCCCCGACCCGGGTCACCACGCTCCCGATGTTCTATCTTGATCACGTCAGCTCCCAGGTCTGCGAGCATAGTGGTGGCCACGGGCCCCTGCTGCCATTGGGTCCAGTCCAAGACCCTTATTCCTTCCAGCGGCATAGTCATAGCCCTTCACCCCCTCTTAATAATAACCCTCACTAAATAAGAAAACAAGGAGTCTGCCATGCCCGCATCTCCCTGTTCAAGGCTTATCTTTCCCAAAAGGAGTGTAGCCGGCATGGGTGTAAAAGTCAAGGCAGGGGAAATCCTTGACAAATTGCCCTGCTGGATGTTAGATTTATATGGCGAATTTCGGCTTTCTCCTAGTTATAGACAGGGAAAGGTCGCCCCAATCCACTAGTCAAGGAGGTGAGATGGAAGCATCATAAAGGGGTGGCTGGGATAAGGTCTTGAGATTCGTTTCCAGAAGAAAGGAGGAAAAGATGACCGAGGTAAAAGAGGTCCCCTTGGGGATGAGGGAGATGTATCCCTATCCTTCGATGTACATTGCTGAGACCCTGAAGGAACAAGGGGTAGAGGTGGTTTTCGGGGTTCACGGGGGGCACATATGGCAGATAGTGGATGCCATAAGCGATGCCGGAATAAAAGTTGTCACCATGCGCCATGAGCAGTCCGGCGGTTACGCCGCCGAAGCCTATTCCAAGGTGACCGGCAGGCCCGCGGTCGCCTACGCCACCGTGGGTCCCGGCGTCGCCAACATCGTTAGTGCCGTTCAGCAGGCATTTATAAGCTGCTCACCCGTCATCCTGCTCTTTGGCGGCGTTGAGATCGTGCATGATCGAACCTATACCATTCAGCCCTCCTACATAGAGGACCTGTTCAGACACATTACAAAGTGGACACAGCGGCTTGTCGACCCCTTCACATATAAACACTTCATCACCAAGGCCTTCAAGGACTCCCAGACATATCCCAAGGGGCCCATTGCTCTGGAGTTCCCCCTAAGCGGGCTTTGGACCCCGGTACCCCCTAAGACTATGCCAGGTATCCTGTGGGGACCAAACCCTCTCTATGTTAAGGAATGGCGGGGGGCGGAGACCCCAGATCCTTTGCCCCCAGGGGGAGACCCCCAGCTAATTGAAAAGGCAGTAAAGCTCATGTGGGAGGCGGAAAGACCGGCGATCTTTGCCGGGGACGGTGTCCATTGGGCTCAAGCCTCCGAGGAGCTGAGAGAATTTGCGGAGCTGACCCAGATTCCGGTTTCCACTAGAAGAATAGCCAGGGGAGCTCTATCGGATGACCACCCCCTCTATCTCGATTCCCGCACCGCTCGCAGAGCCCTGCGGGAGAGCGACCTGCTCATCACCATTGGGATGAAGGTGGGTTTCTTCGACGACTATGGAGGAAGATGGCCCAGGGCTATCCAGATAAATGAATCGGCGGAGCACATCTGGACCTACTTCCGTACCGATGTCGCCATAGTGGGGAGCCCCAAAGTGGTCCTCAGGCAGATGATCAACTATATAAAGGGCAACAAGCTGAAGCCAGCGGCGGGCAGAGAGGAATGGACCCAAAAAGCCAGCGCCACACAGGAGTCAGGTTACCAAGCGAGGCTAGCAAAGGCGGAGCAGTATAAGGACCATAAGCCGGTCCACTTCGGCTATCTGGCCAAGGCGATCTGGGACATCTGCGAGGAACTCTACGGCGGCAGAAACCGCATCATAATCGATGGCTTTACCATCTCCGATTACATGCCGGCCTTTATCCGCGCCCGCTATTCGGGGCAGGTGATGGATGCCTCGGAGCAGGCCGGGGTGGGCCACGGCGTGGGGATGGCCATCGGCGCTGCCTTCAGCGACCCGGAGACCAGGAAGTGCCCGGTCCTCGCCTTGATGGGGGATGCCGGGATGGGGCTTGCCGGAATGGATGTCGAGACCGCCCTGAGGTATCACCTCCCCATCGTCTACGTGGTTACCGAGAACAGGGGCTGGATGGGGGGCATAAAATATGTGCACTATGGGAAGAACTGGGAAGGCCTCGGTCCCCAGGATCGGGAGTATGGGGAGGAGTGCTTGCCCGATATTAGATATGATAAGCTTTCCGAGGTCTTCGGCTGCCATGGAGAATATGTGGCTGAGCCGGCCGAGATCCGTCCTGCCTTGGAGAGGGCTTTCAAGGCCGCCGAGGGCGGAAAGACAGCGGTGGTAAATGTCAAGATGGATGCCAGCGTTAGCAACCGTCAGTGCTATAGCGCCACATATCAGTTTTGCTGGTCCCACATACCCTGGGATAGGCTGGCAAAAAGGGGTAAGGCGCTGCGCCGCAACATGATGCGCTTCCCGTGGGATGACGCCGGTGTTCCCGCCATGCCCATGCCCGATCCCTGGGAGCCGGTGAGCGAAGAGGAAGCAATACCCTAAACTGAAATGGAGTCAACTGAAGGGGGGTGTCCAGATGGCTGGATACCCCCCTTCTATGTATGGACGAAGTTAAATCTCCTTCTACCTTTTGGGTAGGAGAAACCACCTCTTCACCGATGTTTCCACCGCACGGACAAATTCGCGGCCTCCATGGGAATAAACAGCCGTCTTGCCTTTCTCTTCCTCTTCCACCTTCTTTACCTTCTCCTCCCAGGGATCCCATCTAAGCTTGCGACCCTCGAATTGCTTAGCGATAAAGCTGGCGGAGGCAGGTTTATATCGAGATGGGTCTGCCCAGTAAATTTCCGGTGGTCCATAAGGAGGTATATATGCTATATTCCCTTCTGGTATGCACCACTCCACCGGTTGTTTGATGGGTCTTCCTGACTTTGTGCACCAAGGATGCAAAGTTCTTCCCATAGTCCATTCAAATACCCGCCCCACCTGGAGCATTTTATCAATATCAATACCGGTATCGATCCCACACTCATCAAGCATAACCAGGACATCCTCAGTGGGGCAGTTTCCTTTCTCCATGGAGTTATCGTAGTAAGGTCCGCTCCCGAGGCCAGGAACACCATCAACTACGAACGATGGTTGCCCCCCTCCCAGTCCGAGGGAAGCCTCAACAATTCGGGCGCCACCCAGAATCGCTGCGAAGGTGTTAGCTAATGACATCCCTCGGCCCTCATGGAAATGGGCAAGCCGGTACTTCATTTCATCATCATATTTACTATACCTATCAACAAGGGCTGCCATATACTCATAGCTTCTCAGTGGGTTTGATTCACCCGTGGTATCGCAGGGGGTGAATCTTCTTATCCCCCAATCTAATCCTCGGTCTATAAGCTCGAAAGTGTTCTCTATAGGCACCGGACCGGCACATGGTGAGCCATAGACACAAGCAATAGCCATATCAATGGTAAAGCCGTTCTCTTTGGCGATGCGCACAAATTCAGGGATCTCCTCGAAATATTCTTCCCTGGTTCTGCCTGAGTTCCTCCTGCCGTGAAGGTCCTCTGTAGAGATAGTGAAGGTGACGCTACTGGGTGGATATCCCTTCTGGGCACAATCCGCCGCCCTCTCGAAAGCCGCTTTGGTCATGCCATAGGTCTTTAGATGCACCCCGTTTTCCTTTACAGAATCCAGTAGAGATACCTGTCTCAAAATCTCTTCGGCATCCGAGCTCTGAGGCAAAAGCGCAGGGTGACCGAAGTTGGTTACCTCGATCATTCTATATCCGGCTTTTACAAACTGGTCGGCATACCATAGCTTCGCCTGAACAGGTATATATTTTGGTGAATGCTGTAACCCGTCCCTAAGCAGCAATTCAAGCATCTCCACTTTCTCTGGCAGCATCCCTCTCATGTCAAACTTCATTCCTTACCTCCTAAATAGTTTGTTACACCTGAGCCTTTTTCTTGTATTCCTCTCTAAGAACCCTCTTCAGGATTTTCCCGGTCAAGGTCGTGGGAAACTCGGTGACGAAATCCACTTTCTTGGGCACCTTGAACGCCGACAAATCGGCCCGGCACCACTCGATGATCTCCTCCTCGGTGGCCTCCTCGCCCTCCTTCAACTTAACAACGGCGGTACACATCATTCCCCACCTCTCGTCGGGGAGACCGATTACCGCCACCTCAGCCACCTTTGGGTTCTTACTTATTAGGTCCTCCACCTCAGGGGAGGCGATACGCTCGCCAGCGCTGACGATGGTGTCATCCCCTCTATCTACCAGATAGAAATACCCCTCCTCATCGGTGTAGCCCAGATCGCCGGCGCAAGCCCACTCGCCCCTTATGGCTGCCGCTGTTTTTTCAGGGTCCTTGTAGTAACCGCCGAATTTTTGGTCGCTCTTAACCCAGATCTCACCGCCCTCACCGCAAGGCAATTCCCTGAAATCTTTATCGAAGACCTTTACCTCCACTCCGGGGTTCGGCAGTCCAATGCTGGTCGGTTTTTTCGCCAGGTCCTTATACCTCAGGGTGGTCGCTGGCCCTGTTTCTGAGGAGCCATAGCTGTTGCTCAGTCTCACGCCCTTGAAGTAATTGGTCATCTTCTCAATGACGCTGGGATACAGCATCGCTGAGCCGCTGCCAATGGAGGTGATGCTGCTTACATCATACTTGTTTCGGACCTCCCCGGGGAGGTCGAGGATCTTGGTCAGCATAAAGGGCACCACGGAAGAGGTGCTAACCTTCTCCCTGTCGATCACCTGCAATATCTCTTGGGCATCGAAGCCTCGCGACCGATAGACAACGTTCTTGCCCCCGTACCAGAAGGTGATGCAGGTGCTCCAGATGGAGTTGGAGTGAACCAGGGGCATGAGGACAAGGAGAACCCTATCCTCGGCGCTGATCTCTGCTCTCCCGTATCCCCTTCCCATAGCACCCTTCATATTGGTCATCAGGCCGCGATTTGAGGTAACCACACCCTTGGGCAACCCCGTCGTCCCCGAGGTATAGGCTATGTAAGCCAAATCTTCCGGTCTCACATCCACTTCAGGGTTTGCCGCCGACTTGGACAGGATGTCCTCATAGCGACGGATGCCGTCGCCGGCCCTCTCACCGATAACTATAAAGTTTTCTGGCGCAATATTCTTAAGGTTTGACTTTATGGGTTCGATCAACTCGAGCAAATCATCGCCGACGAAAAGGCAGGTCGCATCGCAATGGTTGATGATGAACTCCATGTGGTCAAGATTGAGGCGGAAATTAATAGGAACCAGGGTAATTCCAACCCTCAATAGAGCCTGGATGACCTCCAGCCCCTCCATGCAGTTATATACTAGATATGCTATCCTGTCCCCCCTCTTAAACCCCATCTCCAGAAGCCCGTTTGCAAGACGGTTCACCCTCTCGTCGAGTTCTGCATAGGTATATTTTTTGTCAAAATAAACCGCAGCCGTCTTATCCGGGTATTTCCAGGCACTGATTATCAATCCATCACTGGCGTTCATCCTAACACCTCCAGGCAAAAATTAGCCACAAACTCTTAGCTTGGAGGCATCCAAACCTCCTGTTTGTGGTATATAATTTACTTCTTTTCGTCAAGAAAGTCAAGAACATGTTCAATGCTGGAGAAGAATCAAGCCAAGGCGAGATGGAGCTGGTTACATCCTGTCAGGGGCGGTCATCCCCATGAGGCGGAGGGTTTTCGCCAGGACGATCTTTGCTGCCTCAACCAGCTTCAGTCGAGCCCAGGTGAGCGCCTCATCTGGGGAGATGACGCGACACTTTTCGTAGAAGTCGTGGAAAATGGTGGCGATGTCCGTGGCGTAATAGGAGAGATGGTGGGGTTCTAAGGTTGATGCCACCATCTCCATCACCTCCGGCAGCTGGAGCATCCTTCTGATCAGGGTTAACTCAGGCTCGGTGGTGAGCAGGGAGACATCCCCCCCTCTATAGTCGATTCCCCTTTCCTGGGCAAGGCGAAGGATGCTGGCGATGCGGGCGTGGGCATACTGAATATAATAGACGGGGTTGTCCGCCGATTGCCTTTTTGCCAGTTCCAGGTCGAAGTCCATCTGGCTATCGGCGGAGCGAGAGAGGAAGAAGAAGCGGCAGGCATCAGCACCAACCTCCCCCACAAGCTCCCTAAGGGTGATCAGCTCTCCGGTGCGTTTCGATAGTCGAAGCACTGATTCGCCACGCTTTAGGGTGACCATCTGGGAGATGATGATCTGGAGCCTTTCCGGATCGATCCCTAGAGCACCTACTGCCGCCTTCATCCGGGAGACATGACCCTGGTGGTCGGCCCCCCAAATATTGATCACCCTGTCGAAGCCCCTCTCAATGAATTTGTTATAGTGGTAGGCAATGTCGGAGGCGAAGTAGGTAGGGGAGCCATCGCTCCTCACCAGCACATTGTCCTTGTCCTCACCGAGGGCGGTGGAAACAAACCAGGTCGCCCCCTCTTTTTCGCCGGTATAGCCCTTCTCACTGAGGAGGGACATCGCCCTTTCGTACTGCCCATGGTCGAAAAGGCTCTCTTCGCTGAACCAGACATCGAAGCTCACCCCCAGTAGCTCAAGGTCGGACTTGATGGAATCGATGACCCTCGACATCCCGATCCTGCCCAATTCCTTTATCGCCTCCTTTTCGAGGAGTCGCCGCCCCTCATCAGCGGCGATCTCCCTGGCCAGGGCGATCAAATATTCTCCGAAATAGCCCTCGGAGGGCATCTGGGCATCGATTCCCAGTGCCTGCTGATAGCGAGTGTATAGGGAGCGATAGAAGGCATCCATCTGGCTACCAGCATCGTTAATGTAGTATTCCTTGTTCACTTGATAGCCAACGGCAGCGAGCACATTGGCCAGGGTGCTGCCCAGGATGGCGCCCCTGCCATGCCCCAAATGGAGGGGACCAGTGGGGTTGACGCTGACGACTTCCAGTTGAACCCTGGCACCCTTACCCAGGTCAATATTGCCGTATTCCTCGCCTGCGCTCAGGATCTCCTCAACCTGCCTGGTAAGCCAATCGATCCTTAAGGAGAAATTGATGAACCCCGGGGGTGCCACGGCGATCCTCTCGATCTCCCTGGGGAGCTGGATCAGGCTGGCGAGGCTCTCAGCGATGATTAGCGGGTTCATCCTTGCCGCCCGTGCCAGCTTTAGGGCCAGGGGGCTGGCATAGTCTCCATGCTCTGGATTCTGGGGGCGCTCCAGTAACATATCGGGCATCACCATGGGAGGAAGCAGATTCCTCCTTATCGCCTCGTTGGCCGCCTTTTCCAGAAGCTCGGTGATCTCTTCTTTTATCGTCACGCCTCACCCCCAGGGACTCCACCCTGCCAAAGCCGAGCCACCTCCCTGGCCAGGAGCTCATGCTCTGGAAGAGAGAGCGCAGGGTCCTCATTAAAAAGGCGAATCGCCTCGCTGCGGGCAAGCTCCAAAAGCCCGATGTCGGAAAGCTTCGCCATCCTGAGGTCGGGAAGTCCGCTCTGTCTGGTGCCAAAGAATTCCCCGGGACCCCTGAGCCTCAAATCCTCCTCGGCGAGGAGAAAACCGTCTTGGGTGCGCTCCAACAGGGAGAGGCGCTCCCTCCCCTCCAGCGACGGGGGCTCGGCGACGAGGATGCAATAGCTTTTCTTTTCGCCCCTGCCGACGCGACCGCGAAATTGGTGTAGCTGCGCCAGACCGAAGCGGTCAGCGCCCTCGATGAGCATCACCGTAGCATTGGGGACATCGATACCCACCTCAACCACCGGGGTCGCCACCAGGATGTCCAGCTCACCACCTCGAAACCTCCTCATCACCTCCTCCTTCTCTGAGGCTCTGAGCCTCCCATGGAGCAGCCCAAGGCGAAGGTCGGGGAAGACCTCCCCACATAGGTGCTCATATTCCTTGGTTGCCGCCTTGGCCTCAATGGCCTCCGACTCCTCGATGAGGGGGCAGATGATGAAGCCCTGACGTCCCTCCTCCACCTCTTTGCGCAGAAAGCGATAAGCCTTCTCTCGCTCCTCAGGTTCAAGCCATCTCGTCCTAATTACCTGCCTCCCTGGGGGGAGCTCATCGATAACCGATAGATCGAGGTCCCCATACAGGGTCAGCGCCAGGCTGCGGGGGATCGGGGTAGCGGTCATCACCAGAAGGTGGGGGTTTGGCCCCTTCTGGCGAAGCGCTGAGCGCTGCATCACGCCGAAGCGGTGCTGCTCATCCACTATGGCCAGCCCAAGCCTCGGAAACTCCACCTCCCTTTGAATCAGGGCATGGGTGCCCACCACCATATCCACCTCCCCCTCCCAGATCGCCTGATGCACCCTCTCTTTTTCGCTTTTTTTCATACTTCCAGTAAGCAGGGCTATGTTGATAGGATGAGGGAGAAGAGAAGCGAAAGTTCGCAGACTGCCCTCAACATTTTCCTCCCCACCCGCCTCAGCCAAAAGAGCGGAAATATTCGAAAAATGCTGCTCCGCCAGGATCTCCGTTGGCGCCATGAAAGCCCCTTGATAGCCATTGGCTATAGTGGTTAGTAGCGCTGCTGTAGCGACCACAGTTTTCCCGCTGCCAACCTCCCCCTGAAGCAGCCTGCTCATCGGCCTCGCCTTCTCTAGATCGGCAAGGATCTCCTCCAGGGCACGCTCTTGAGCGCTGGTCAGGGTGAAGGGGAGGGAGCTGAGAAAGGATGCCAGGATTTGGCGGTCGGGCTTGATTGGGTTTGCCTCGCCACCCTCCCGCCAATCCCTCCTCCTGGAGAGCACGCCCAACTGGATGAGGAAGAGCTCATCAAAGGCCAGCCTCTTTCTGGCACCGTCCTTAAGGCTTTCGTTTTCTGGGTAGTGAGCCTGCTTTATCGCTTCAGGCAGTTCGAGAAGCTGGGCATGTCTTCTCACCTCCTCGGGGAGGAAATCCGCTATTTTTGGTGCCCAGAGGTCCACCGTCTCCTTAACCAGCCGGCGCACCACTCGAGGGGCTAGCCCCTCGGTGAGGGGATAGAGGGGCACCAGACGCCCGGTGTGGATCAAATCCTTAGTTATTGGCTCATATTCCGGGGACTGGAAAACCTTTATCCCTTTAAACAGGCTCACCCTGCCGCTCAACACCAGCTGTGAGTTGGTGCGTAGCTTCCTGGCAAGATAGGGCTGGTTGAACCAGACAACCCTCATATTCCCCGTCTCATCGCCCACGATGGCCTCGGTGGAGCGCCTTCCCCCCAGGGTTGTCTCCTGTGCCTGCCAAACTGTAGCGATGATGGTTTGCTCCCTCCCTATCTCAAGCTCGGCGATGGTTTTCCTCTTACTGTAATCGATGTGGCGCCTGGGGAAGAAGTAGAGCAGGTCGCGCACCGTACTCACCCCCAGACGACGGAACTTGGTAGCAAGACTGGTGCTGATCCCCCTGATGGTGGTAATGGGAGAATTGAGGAACTCCTCTCTTTTCGCTTTAAGGGCCCTTTGACCCTCGGCTTCGATCCCATCCAGCCAATCGATCATCCTTTCGAGCCATTCCCTACGCTCATCTACATTCAGAGCAGCATAGCTTATGTCAAGAAGCTCCGACCCTGCCCAGGAATCCTTAGCCTCACTACCCCAGCGCTGAAGATAGCGATCCAAGCCCCCGATCACCGCACCATCTCGGTAGCCCCTTTTTCGCTCCAAATCCAAGACCTTTCTCAGCGTCGCCACATCCAAGGGTATTACTCCATGGAAAGGATATATTTATAGTGGGGCTGACCACCGTAGATCACTTCCACCTCAAGGTTGGGATATCTCTGGCGGACCGCCTCGGCAATCTCCTCAGCCTCGGCGCCCTCGGCATCGGCGCCATAGTAAAGGGTGACGATCTCGCTCTCCTCTAAATCCACCTTAGAAAGCACCTCATCGATGACCTGGGGCATGCTATTGCCTACAGCCATCAGCTCGCCATCGAGGAAAGCGATAGCTTGACCCTCCTCCATAGCCAGGTCGCCAAACTTGGCCGAACGCACCGCTGTGGTGACCTCCACCGTCTTCACGCTCGCTCTCGCCCTCTCCATGGCAGTGACATTTGCCTCTAGGTCTGCCTCGTAATTGAAGGCAAGGAGTGCAGCAACGCCCTGGGGGATCGATTCCGTGGGCACCACCTCTACCTTTTTAGCGGTCAGCCCCTGAGCCTGCTCCGCGGCAAGCACAACATTGGGGTCATTGAGCAGCAGAATAACCTTTTCCGAGGGCGCTGACTCCACTGCCATCAAAAGCTCCTCGGTGCTGGGATTCATCGTCTGTCCCCCGGGGACGATGGCGGTGACACCAAGGCTTCTGAAAACCTCGGTGAGCCCCTCCCCTGAAACCACCGCTACCGTAGCGATATCGATCTGGGGCAAGGAGGGCTTCTGCATGGCGATGAACTCCTCATGCTGCTCATCCATGTTTTGCACCTTCACCTGATGTAGCGTGCCCAAGGAGGTGGCGTAGCTGATGGCGGAGCCTGGGACGAAGGTGTGAACATGGACCCTTGCCGTATTCTCGTCGCCGACCACCAAAACAGATTCCCCTATAGCCTCCAGCCTTTCCCTAATCTGGTCAAGGCTGAGCCCTTGCCCCTCGATGATGAACTCGGTGCAGTAGCCATAGGAGCGTTCTGCTGCCAGAACTCTAGCCCTTGGCAGCTCGGCGGAGATGGGCTCAACCGCTTCATATCCCTCAACCTCGCCCCGCAGGAAGCGTAACGCCCCTTCAAGGATCACATAAAGCCCCAATCCCCCGGCATCCACCACCCCCGCCTCACGTAAAACCGGGAGAAGAGAGGGCGTTCTCGATACGGAATCCTTTGCTGCGTTGACGGTGACCTCCATAATGGCATACAGGTCTTTGTTGGTCGAGGAAAACTGTTGAGCAGCAGCGGAGGCCTCCCTGATCACGGTGAGGATGGTCCCCTCCACAGGGCGGCTCAGCGCCTTATAGGCAAGGGATGACCCCTCGATCAATCCCGCCACCAGGTCACTCCCCTCCAGAGAGTCCTTCTCGTTTAGCCTTTTTGCCAGGCCGCGAAGAATCTGGGAAAGGATCACCCCGCTATTCCCCCGAGCCCCCATCAGGGCACCGTGAGCCATCGCCCGGGCAACCGAGGAGGCGCTCTCCTTCGAGGAGCGGGACGCCTCTGCCATCGCTGAGCGCATGGTGAGGAGCATGTTGGTGCCTGTATCACCATCGGGAACGGGGAAGACATTGAGAGAATCTATCTCCGCAGCGCTCCTCTCCAGCCATGCTGTGGCAACACCGAACATCTCTGCTAGATCCTGCCCACTACAGGAATCGACCCTTCGCATCTAGCTCACCCCAGTGTTTGCAAGAGAATAGCCAACTTGCCAGAAAGGCTTGATTGTGATATTCTCGTTCGGTAAATTCTACAGCAAAATTCCAATTTGGTCAAAGGGGATAGGGAGATGCCGGGGAAATGTGATATATGTGGCAAGATTCCTCAGTTTGGGCACAATGTTAGCCACTCGAAGCGGCGTACTAAGCGACAGTGGAAGGTTAATACCCAGAAGAGAACGATGATCATAAATGGGAAGAAGAGGCGGGTCAATATCTGCACCAGGTGCCTGCGCACTCAATATAAGTTAGCGGCTTAGCCAACCCCGCCAAGGCTTGCCCTGAGCCTTTCCATCGCCTGAGCCACGCTTTCCCGGCGATTAAAGATTGCCGAGCCAGCCACCAGCACCCTCGCCCCTGCCTTAACCGCCTTAGGCGCTGTCTCCGCTGAAATCCCCCCATCGACCTCAAGCTCGCAGGCCAGTCCCCTCTCATCCAGGATTTGCCGTAGCCTAGCGATCTTATCCAGCACCTCCTCGATGAAGGCCTGCCCACTAAAGCCGGGGTTCACCGTCATCAGCAGCACCAGATCAAGGGCGGGAAGGACATCGTCGATCATGGTGAGCGGGGTGGCTGGGTTGATGGACATCCCAGCCCTGACCTTCAGCTCTTTTATCGACTCCACCATTCGATGGAGGTGGGGGCATACCTCGGCGTGGACGGTGATGATGTCCGCCCCTGCCTGGGCGAATTGCTCGATCTGAAGCTCCGGCTTCTCGATCATCAGGTGGACATCGAGGGGCAGCTTGGTCCAGGGGCGAATCGCCGCCACTACAGGGGAGCCGATGGTGATCTGGGGGACGAAATGGCCGTCCATGACATCGACGTGGATGTAGTGGGCGCCCGCCTTGGTCGCCTCAGCCACCTGCTCCCCCAAGCGAGCGAAGTCGGCGGAGAGGATGGAGGGGGCTATTTTGATCTCGCTACTACTCATCTTCGACTCGGACAATCTTTCTCGCCCTTGTCAGCGCTTCTTTTACTTGCTCCGGCGCAGTGCCACCAAGGATATTTCGCGCCCTGACGGACGACTCCACAGTGATGGAGTAGACATCCTCGGCAAAAAGAGGGGAGAAGCTCTGGTATTCACTAAGGCTAAGCTCCTTAAAGGTCTTCCCCTTTTCCAGGGCATATTGAACTAATCCGCCCACAATATTATGAGCCTCTCGGAAGGGGACGCCCTTCCTCACCAGGTAGTCAGCGAGGTCGGTAGCCAGAATGTAGCCCTCCTCAGCGGCAAGGCGGATTTTTTCGCCCTTGACCCTTAATGTTCTGACCATCCCTGTAAAAACATCCAGGGTGGAAAGAAGGGTGTCCACGGTGTCGAAGAGGCCCTCCTTATCCTCCTGCATGTCCCTGTTATAGGAGAGGGGCAGGGCTTTCATGGTGGTGAGCAGGGCGAGGAGATTGCCATAGACCCGGCCCGTTTTCCCCCGGGCAAGCTCGGCGACATCGGGGTTCTTCTTCTGAGGCATGATGCTGCTGCCGGTAGCATATGCCTCATCAAGCTCGACAACGCCGAACTCCGCCGAGGCCCATAAGACGCTCTCCTCAGCGAGGCGGGAGAGGTGCATCATAGCGAGGCTCGCCGCCGCCTGATACTCGATGACGAAGTCGCGGTCGGAGACGGCATCCATGCTGTTCTCGCTCACCCTGGCAAATCCCAGCTCCTGAGCCAGAAAAGCGCGATCTATGGGATAGGGCACGCCGGCGAGCGCCCCACTTCCCAGGGACATGACATCGGTGCGCTTCAGGCAGTCGCGAAACCGCTCCACATCGCGCTGGAGCATCTCGAAATAGGCAAGCAGGTGATGGGCAAAGAGGACAGGCTGCGCCCGCTGGAGGTGGGTATAGCCGGGCATAATCACATCCTTATTTGCCTCAGCCAGATCGAGGAGAGCCTTTTGCAATTCAATAAGCTTCTCTATAGTATCCGAAATAGCCTCCTTGGCGAAGAGGCGCATGTCGAGGGCGATCTGGTCGTTTCTGGAGCGGGCGGTAAGCAGTTTTCGCCCTACCACCCAGATCTTCTCGATGAGCCGCGCCTCTATATTCATATGGATATCTTCTAAATCAGCCCTAAGGTCCAAAATACCCCGCTCGATCTCCTCGCGGATGGAAGCAAGCCCCATGACGATAAGCTCGGCCTCCTTCTCCGAGATGATGCCCTGCTTTGCCAGCATCCGGGCGTGGGCTATTGAGCCGGCGATGTCCTGGCGATAGAGGCGTTTATCAAAGGGGATGGATGCCGTGTATTCCACCACCGACTTTTCAACCTCCTTTCGAAAGCGATTGCGCAAGGGATTCATGCTTCTCTTTTCACCCGTTTACAAAAAGGATGGGTAGGCTGTGACATCAGGTACAAGGTGACAGGATAGGTAGAATATTCGACTTCCGGCAAGCAAGCTAGAATTGCGTAGATGATTCTACGGTGGCCGCGGGGAAACTCGCAAACCCCCCGTGCACCTAGTTCTTTCCACACCTCTTCAAACCACCGTTTATATGCGCGAAAGCGCTTCTTTGTTGATACGCGCTCTACATCAACGTGGTTTCGCGTAACATTAAGAATGGTGTTCTGGGCCCCCTGGCTGAGCGTACGAATCTCCTTTACTTTTAATGAGCCTATAAAACGCCAAACTTCCTCAAAGCTCCTCTGGCTCATTACTTCACCTCCTTTTCCAACTCCTCAAGCCCCTGCACCTGGGCCTGGGTCTTCGCGGGAAGCCCCCAGATGTGGATGAATCCAACCGAGGCGCTCTGATCGAAAATGTCGCCTTTATCATAGGTGGCCAGGCCGAAGCTGTAAAGCGACTTGGGCGATTTTCGTCCCACCACGCTCGCATTCCCCTTAAGAAGCTTCATGCGCACCGTTCCCATGACATGGCGCTGCGAGCTCTGCACATAGGCGGCAAGGTCCTGATGCAGGGCAGTGAACCAGAGCCCGTTATAAATGAGGTCGGCATACTCGGTAGCCACCTTCTCCTTGAAGCGCAGTTGATCCTTGGAGAGGGTCATCGCCTCCAGGGCTTTGTGTGCTTTTAGCAGCACCGTCGCCGCCGGCGCCTCATAGACCTCCCTCGACTTTATACCAACAAGCCTGTTCTCCACATGGTCGATCCGGCCCACGCCATGCCTTCCCGCAAGCTCGTTCAATTCCTGAATCAAAGCGACGCCCTCCAGCTCCCTTCCGTCTATGCTTACTGGGATTCCCCTCTCGAAGCCGATCTCCACATAAGAGGGCTCATCGGGGGCATCCTTTGGCGACTTTGTCCAGGCGAAGACCTCCTCTGGGGGCTCCGCCCACGGGTCCTCCAGAACGCCGCACTCGATGCTCCTCCCCCAAAGGTTTTCATCGATGGAATAGGGGCTGGCCACGGTGACCGGAACGGGGATGCCATATCTCTGGGCATAGGCGATCTCCTCCTCCCGGCTCATCCCCCATTCCCTGGCCGGGGCGATTATTTTGAGGTTGGGGGCGAGGGCAGCAACGCTGACATCGAACCTCACCTGGTCATTCCCCTTCCCGGTGCAGCCATGGGCCACCGCTGAAGCGCCCTCATCAGCGGCAGTGTCCACCAGCAATTTGGCGATGAGGGGACGACCCAGCGCAGTGGCAAGGGGATACTGCCCCTCATAGATTGCATCGGCCTGAAGGGCAGGGAAAACGAAGTATTTGACAAAGAGCTCCTTGGCATCGACCGCCAAAGCCTTCACTGCCCCCACCTTAAGAGCCTTCTGCCGAACAGCGGGCATGTCCCTTTCGCCGCCCACATCAACGGTCAGGGTGATCACATCCATGTGGTAATTCTCCCCGATCCACCTGATGGCCACCGAGGTATCAAGTCCCCCACTATAAGCGAGCACAACCTTCTCTGCCACTTTTTTCGACCTCACCTTCCAGAATTTTTACTACAACGATATATTGACATTCATTCCTTTTTCCTTGTCGCTACCGCCTCTTCGCTTACCCCAGCTAATACCTTCTCCAAGATATCCATCGCCTCATCGACCTCGCTCTCCCCGATGATGAGGGGAGGCATAAAGCGTAAGGCGCTGGTCTTCACTGCGTTGAGAAGCAAGCCCTCCTCCAGGCAGGCCCTCACCACGTCGTCGGCGATATTGGTCGAGAGCTCCAGGGCAACGAGGAGGCCACGCCCCCTCACCTCGAGGATGAAATCGAACTTCGCCATGAGCCCCTCGAGGCTTGCCA
>SOJQ01000096.1 GCA_004376075.1 Dehalococcoidia bacterium
GCTGCCGGCAAAGTGGGGCCTTCTCCCTCTCCTTATTATCGCCATCCTGGTTTGGGTTGCCGCAGCGGTCGCCCCTGAAGGGGGAAAGCTCAGCGTTAGCTTTCTGGATGTGGGGCAGGGCGATGCCATCCTTGTTACCACTCCCACAGGTCAGCATATCCTGGTCGATGGCGGACCCAGCCCTGAAGCGATCAGCCACAGGCTAGGGGAGGGGCTGCCCTTCTGGGAGAGGAACATTGATTTGGTGGTGCTCACCCATGCCCACGATGATCATGTCACCGGGCTGGTGGAGGTGCTTCGCCGCTACGATGTAAAGCAGGTTTTGGCCCCCGGTTTCCCCTATACCTCATCGGCATATATAGAATGGCTGAGCGTGATCGAGGAGAAGGGGATCGAGTACACCCGGGCCGAGGCGGGGCAGATGATCGACCTTGGTGGTGGGGCGATTCTTGAGGTGCTTCACCCTCAAGGGGAGTTTCTTGAGGGCACCGAATCTGACATCGATAACAACGGGGTGGTGATCCGCCTCACTATGGGGGAGGTCAGCTTCCTGCTGATGGCCGACCTTTATGAAGAGGGGGAGGAGGCTCTCCTTTATCAAGGGGTGGCGCTGAGGAGCACCGTGCTCAAGGTAGGCCATCATGGCTCAAGCACCTCAACAACTGCCAGCTTTCTTGTCGCCGTCAACCCCCAGGTGGCGGTGATCTCTGTTGGTGACGATAACCCCTTCGGGCACCCCAGCGCCGAGGTCATCGCCAGGCTCAATGAAAGGCTTGGCGAGGACAGGATTTATCTCACCTCGGAGAGAGGAACCATCACCCTCACCACCGATGGCACAAGGCTTTGGCTAGAGACGGAGCGATAAATTGATAATCTGGGCGGTTAGGTGCTATACTTGCTATAATGAAAGTTGCTAAGTGGCATCGGAGGTCGTGCATATGAAGACTTTTCAGGTGATTCGTGGGGGTATTGTTTTCGAGCTTCAATCTGAACCCGAGGGGGGTTATACTATAACCGTTCCCTCTTTGCCCGGGTGCAGCTCCTATGGTGAAACCTTTGAGAAGGCGATCGAGATGATAAAAGACGCCATGGAAGGCTGGTTAGCTGTAGCTAGAGAAGAGGGTGTGCCTATACCAGACCAGTTTGAAACTATTGAACTCGCTGCTCTTTGAGGGTTCCTCCTTTGAGACAAGATTTGCCGGTTCTGAAACCCAAGGAGGTTGTTGCAGCTTTAGAGAAAGCAGGCTTTGAAGTAAAAAGGCGCACAGGTAGTCATGTGATTGTGTATAAATTGGGCTTCCGCCGCCCAATTTCCATACCACAGCACCCCAGAGACCTGCCCAAGGGGACAATCAGAGCCATAATCAGAGAGGCAGGGCTAACAGTGGAAGAGTTCATGAAACTGTTATAGGCAATCTAATCAGAGCGGGGAACCATCACCCTCACCACCGATGGCACAAGGCTGTGGCTGGAGACGGAGCGGTGAGCTATTCAAAGCTTCTAATTTCCACATCCATCCCTTCCTGCCCTATAGTGACGATTCCCAGCGAGGCGGGGTTTTTAAAGGACGGGTAAGCCTGGCCAGGGTTTAGGAAGACCACCCCTGCTATCGTTTTATAGCATGCGTCGTGGGTATGTCCGAAGAGAATGATGTCAACTCTCTCAAACTCTTTCGCTATCTCCTCTTCTATGCCGAAGGGGGGACCACCCCAGGCAGGGTGGGTGACCCCTATTCGCCTCCCTTCGACCTCAAAGACTGTCTTATCCGGCAGTTCCTCTCGAATCTCCCTGGGGTCAATATTGCCGTAGACACCGATGAAACGCCTCGATAGATGGCGCAGCTCGCTCAGGACAGCGATGCTGGTATAGTCTCCACAGTGAACCACCCAGTCAGCCTCGGCCAGTTCCTTCAACAGTTCCTGAGGTAGCCTTTCCAGGCTCCTGGCGTGGGTATCGGAGATCACTACGATCCTTGCCATATTCCTTGAGCGATCACTGGTTTGCTAGCTCAACTATGGTGGCACCATCGCCACCCTGTTCAAGCGCTGCGGGCCTGAAGGATTTGACTAGGGGGTGATCTTTTAGTTCCTCCCGCACCGCCTGGCGAAGCGCTCCCGTTCCCTTGCCATGGATCACCCTTACCGTAGGCAGACCGGCGAGGAAGGCATCGTTGAGATATCGGTCAAGCCTGATTAGTGCCTCATCGATGGTGAGACGGCGAAGATGAATTTCCCCTGGATATTCCTCTGAGCGATGGTTGTGCAATGAGATCTCCCTTATTAGCCTACAACCCATTATATCGCCATGGGCGCTTCATTGCCAGCGTCATCAACTGATGGTATACTTCCCCTATTCAGAGGGGGGCAAATTGTTGAGGTTAGATGGTCGCGCCAACGATGAGCTTCGCCCGGTTAAGATCATCCCCGGCTTTCAGGACTTTGCCGAAGGCTCGGCGCTCATCGAGCTGGGGAAGACGAAGGTGATTTGTGCCGTTAGCGTGGAGGAAAGGGTTCCCCGCTTCCTGAAGGGGGAGAGGAGGGGGTGGATCACCGCGGAGTATTCCATGCTGCCCCGCTCCACGAGCACCCGTACCCCGCGCGAGTCTTTGGGTCGATTGGGGGGCAGAACCCATGAAATCCAGCGCGTCATTGGGCGTTCCCTGAGGGCGGTCGTTGACCTTGATGCCCTTGGCGAGAGGACGCTAACCGTTGACTGCGATGTGTTGCAGGCAGATGGAGGCACCAGGACGGCAGCGATCACAGGTTCCTATGTCGCCCTGGTTCAGGCGGTCGATACCTTAATGGAAAGAGGGTTGCTCCCCTCCTCTCCTATTAAGAGCGCCGTGGCGGCGACCAGCGTGGGCATTGTCGCTGGGGAGCATCTCCTCGACCTTTGTTATGATGAGGACTTTTGGGCTGAGGTTGATCTCAACGTGGTGATGACCAGCGAGGGCGAGTTTGTGGAGATTCAAGGGACGGCGGAAGCGAGCCCCTTCTCCAAACAAACCATCGATTCCTTGCTCTCCCTGGCTGAGAGGGGCATCGAAAAGCTCTTCCAGGCTCAGAAGGCTGCCCTCGACAGACTAAAGGCTTAGGAGGCGCTTTTTGCCCGATCAAGCTTTATCTGGTTTGTTGGTTTTGGACCTCTCCGAGGACATCTCCGGCCCCTATTGCGCCAAGCTGCTTGCAGACTATGGGGCGGAGGTGATCAAAATAGAGGTGCCAGGTTGGGGCGACTCAAGCCGCAGAAGGGGCCCCTTTCCTGGCGATCAGCCGCATCAAGAGCGGAGCGGGCTTTTCCTCTTCCTCAACACCAATAAGAAAGGGATTACCCTCAACATAAAGAGCGGAAGCGGCGTTGAGATATTCAAGAGGTTGGTGGAGGGGGCGGACATCGTGGTGGAGAATTTTCGTCCTGGGGTGATGGCTGGCTTAGGGCTTGATTATGAGGCGTTGGTGGAAGTAAAACCCTCTTTGATTATGACCTCCATCTCCTATTTTGGGCAGAGGGGACCGTATCGGGACTACCAGGGCTCAGATATTGTCGCCCAGGCCATGGGTGGTTGGATGCAGCTAACGGGGGACCCCGCTCTCGAGCCTCTGAAGTTGCCTGGCTCTCAGGCCGAATTTCAAGCTGGACTCAATGCTGCGGTGGCAACCCTCTGTGCCGTCTATCTTAGGGATCAAAGCGGAGAGGGGCAGCAGATCGATGTCTCCCTTCAGGAGGCGGTGGCCTCCATCCTTGAGTCCGCGGTGGCCATGTATAGCTACAGCCGTTTTGTAAGGCGTCGGATGGGCTCCCGCCATCACCTTCAGTGCCCCTCCAGGGCGATGCCCTGCAAGGATGGTTGGATCCATGTTCAGGCGGGGGCAAACTGGGATCACTTTGCAACCTTTCTTGAGACCCCAGAGCTGATGCAGCCCAGGCTGGCCTCGATACTTCGCTACCGCTATGCCGATGAGGTGGAGGGACTGATCCAGCCCTGGCTTGAAAGCCGCGAAGCCGGGGAGATCTTCTCCTCGGCTCAGGAATGGAGGATCCCCTTTGCCATGGTGCTGGGCATTGATGAGCTAATGGAGGACCGGCAATATAAGGCAAGGGGCTTTTTCCAGGAGATGGGCCATCCTGTTGCTGGTCGCTTCACCTATCCTGGAGCCCCCTTCAGGATGAGCGAGACCCCTTGGCAGGGGCGCCGCGCCCCCCTTCTCGGTGAGCATAATGAGGAAATATACTGCGAAGGGCTGGGCTTCAGTAAAGGTGATCTGGCGAGGCTCCGCGAAAACGGGGTGATCTAAGGAGGAAGGAACGCAAAGGCAAGCCTTAGAGGGTTTAAGGGTTATCGATCTCTCCCAGGTGTTCGCTGGTCCCTATGCCACCAAGCTTTTGGCGGACATGGGGGCTGAGATTATCAGGGTGGAGTGCGCCGCTCGTTCTGGGAGGGGAGGGATGCTACCGAGGATGAAGCCCGGTGGTATCTTCGGCTCCTCCTTCCCTGATGGGGACACCGGGGAAAGATCGTATAATCGCTTCGCCTATTACAACGAGGTCAACAGGAACAAGTATGCCATCACCCTGGACCTAACAAAGCCCCTTGGGGTGGCGGTTCTCAAGAGGCTGGTGAAGATCAGCGATGTCGTGGTGGAGAATTTCACGCCAAGGGTGATGGGGAACTTTGGCTTGGATTACCCTATACTAAAAGGGGTTAACCCCCAGATCATCATGATCTCCATGTCTGGCTATGGTCAGGATGGTCCCTATCGAGACTATGTTACCTATGGTGAGGGTATCGAAGCCATGGTCGGTCTCTCAAAACTCACCGGCTATCCCCACAGGGGGCCGCTGAAGCCTGGGGTGGCCTATGCCGATGCCACCAGCGGGCTTCATGCTGCCTTCGCTATCTTGGCTGCCCTGCGCTATCGCCGCCTAACGGGGAAGGGAAACTACATCGATCTCTCGATGAGGGAGGCGGTCACTCCCCTTGTGGGGGAGTTCATTATGGATTATGTCACGAACGGCAGGGTAGCAATGCCTATGGGGAATCGCCACCCCTCCATGGCACCCCATGGCTGCTACCGCTCGAGGGGGGAGGACTCCTGGCTGGTCATCGCCATCTCCTCCGATGAGGAGTGGCGCTCCTTTTGTCATGTGATGGGCGACCCGCCTTGGACTGAGGATGAGAGGTTTGCCGATACCCTGAGCCGGTGGCAAAACCAGGAGGAGCTTGACCAGCTCATTGAGGACTGGACCTCTCAGTATGACCACTATGAGTTGATGAATAGGTTGCAGCAGGCTGGCGTTAAGGCTGGGGCTGTGCTCGATGTGGCCGAGCTGATGGAGGACCCCCACCTTAGGGAGCGGGGCTTTTTTGAGCGGCTCTCTCATCCCGAAGCGGGGACTCATCTTTACCCAGGCCTATCCTGGAGGATGGCTGTGACCCCGGGCAGGCTTCGCCTTCCCGCCCCCTGCTTTGGTGAGCACAACCAATACGTCTTTGGCGAGCTTCTGGGAATGTCAGAGGAGGAGCTGTTGAGAATGGCTGAGGAAGGGGTCACCGCCAGTGAGCCCCTCCTCTGGGAAGAGGATTTTTCTTCCTTGGGCGAAGTTCCTGAGATGGAGGCTTAGTATAGGTGATGGAAGGAAAGGTGTCGGAGGAGGCTCAACCTGATCTAATTCCTTGGACCGTGGGCGACATCGCCAGGGGAGTGGCAGTGGTTATTGCCCTTTCTCTTGCGATCATCGTCGCTGTGACCATAGGTGCTGCCCTCTTTCTTGGCTTTGAGGGCCTTCAGGAGCACCTGGTTATCCTGGTACTGTTGTCCAGCCTTGTCCTTGAAGGGGTGATGCTCCTTGGGGCGTGGCTTTTCAGCGGGCTCAAGTACCGCTGTGGATGGAATGCTTTAGGCTTTCGCTCCTTCAACATGAAGCGTGCCTTAATTCTGGTGCCGGTGGTACTACTTGCTGGTCTGCTGATTAACTACCTTTACCAGGTGCTGATAAGCCTGGTGGGCATGGAGCCACCCCCGGCTGTGCCCCCGGAGTTTATTCAGAGTGGACTTAGCTTGGCCCTGCTGTCTCTTCTTGCCATTTTTGTTGCCCCCATTGCTGAGGAGACCTTCTTCCGGGGCTTCATCTTTACCGGGATCGGGAAAAGGTTTGGATATGGCTGGGGAGCTATTGCCAGTGCCCTGCTCTTTGCTTTCGCCCACATCCAACCTGGGGCTTTACTACCCATTTTCCTTCTCGGCCTGCTCTTGGCCTGGCTTTATATAAGGACTCACTCCATATGGCCCTGTATACTTACTCATTTCGCCTATAATTCCCTTGCCCTGCTATTTGTGATATGATGCAAGGGGCGAGAGCGATGAACTGTCGGGGCACTCGAGGGGCAACCACGGTGGATGCCAATACTAGGGAGGATATCCTGGCAGCAACGAAGGAATTGCTCCAGGAGATGGTCAGTGCCAATGGGGTTCGGGAAGAGGATGTGGCTTGCATCCTTTTCACCACAACCCCAGACATCGATGCCGAGTTCCCCGCAGTGGCGGCGAGGGAGATAGGCTTCTCTGAGACGGCGCTAATGTGTGGGCATGAGATGAATGTCCTGGGCAGCTTACCCATGTGTCTGCGCATCCTGATACTCTTTAACACGGAAAAGAGGGTGGAGGAGATCGTCCACGTTTATATCAAAGGAGCTAAGGGGTTGAGGTCTTGGGATCGGTGAAGAAGGCAAAAGTAGAATTTGGAGGCTGGAAGATGATTGTAGTGATGAAGATCGATTCTGGAGAGAAAGAGCTTAATGAGATCCTTAAGCGTCTAACCAAGGAGGGGTTTACGGGCCATCTTTCCCGAGGTGTGGAGCGAACCGTCATCGGGGTAGTGGGGCGAACCTACCCAGAGCTCCGCGACATGCTCGAGCTCCTCCCCGGTGTTGAGGAGGTTATTCCCATCACCAAGCCCTATAAGCTCTCCAGCAGGGAGTTTCAGCCCCAAGATACCACGATAAAGGTCGGTGATTTGAATATAGGTGGTGAGGAGGTTGTGGTGATGGCCGGTCCTTGTGCTGTGGAGACCGAGGAGCAGGTTGTGGAGACGGCGCGCGCCGTGAAAGCAGCGGGGGCAAACATCCTGCGCGGCGGTGCCTTCAAACCCTCAACCTCCCCCTATAGCTTCCGCGGGCTGGGCGAAGATGGGCTAAAGATCCTGGCTAGGGCTCGGGAGGAGACCGGGTTGCCCATCATCACCGAGGTGATGACCCCACAGGATGTGGAGCTGGTGTCAGGCTATGCCGACATCCTTCAGGTGGGGGCGCGCAACATGCAGAACTTCATCCTCCTTGATGAGGTGGGTAAAGCTCGCAAGCCGGTGATGCTCAAGCGGGGCATGTCGGCCACCATCGAGGAGTGGCTACTTTCCGCTGAATACATCCTCTCCCAGGGCAATCGCCAGCTAATGCTCTGTGAGCGGGGGATCAGGACCTTTGAAACCTATACCAGAAATACCATGGATGTCAGTGCCATTCCCATTATCGAGAAGCTGAGCCATCTGCCCATCATCGCCGACCCAAGTCATGGCACGGGGAAGTGGCACCTTGTCGCCCCCCTTGCCCTTGCCGCAGTGGCCGCAGGCGCCGATGGATTGATGATCGAGGTTCACCCCAGCCCTGACCATGCCCTCAAGGATGGCGCTCAGTCGCTCACCTTTGAGAACTTCCAGCGACTGATGGCCCAGGTGGTTGCGGTGGCGGCCTCGGTGGGACGCAAGATAGCGGGAAGTGCTAAAGGTTAACTCAAAAAGGGTACATAAGTGCTAAAGATGATTGACAAGGATGACATAATCATATAACTTATTCACGGAGCCTGGGGTGTAGAGGGGGGAACATGGATCGAAAGCCAGGGAGTCGTGGGCCCCGATCACCCAGGGGGTTCAAGGAGGCGGAGGAGAAGTACAGGCATCTCCTCGAGGACATCGAGGACATCAATGATGGCTATCTGCTGATTCAAGAGGGGGAGGCAGTGTTTGCCAACAGGAGATGTGCTGAGATTTTTGGCTATCAGCTTGAGGAGATAGTGGGGCAGCCTTACGGTAGATTCGTGGTCCGTGAGGTGGTGAAGATAGCTATGGAGGCGCAGGGAAGGGTGCGGGCGAGCGGCCAGGTGCTGCCGGAGCGATACGAGACGATGGTGCTGAATAAGGGAGGCATCGAGGTCCCTGTTGAGGTCAGCATTAAGCGCATTGAGTACGAGGGCAGACCTGCCTTTTCTGCCATTGTCAGGGACATCACCGAGCGCAAGAGGGCGGAGGAGGCGCTGCGGCAGTCGGAGCACAAATACAGAACCGCCATCGACACAGCCAGAGATGGTTTCTTGATACTCGATCTCGACTACTCAATAGTGGACTCCAACAGGACGAACACTATGGCACTGGGATACACATCCAGCGAGGAACTCATCGGCAGGAGCGCTCTTGAATTTGTTACCTCCGATACCCGTGGAAAGACCAGGGAGGGCCTGGAGCAAGCCCTGAGCAAAGGCTATATTGCCAACCTTGAAGTTGTGGCGCTTTCCAGGGATGGCCGAGAGATTCCATTGGAGGTAAACATCTCCCTGCTAACGGGGGAGGAAGGGCAGCCGGCGGGCTTTGTCCTGGTAATCAGAGACATTAGACGCCGCAAGCAGGCGCAGGAGGAGATTCTGCGGCGCAGCAGAGAACTCTCGGCCCTAAATGCCATTGCTGCCACGGTGAGCCAGAGCCTCAAGCTGGAGGAGCTGCTGAACGATGTCCTGGAGAAGGTGCTGGAG
>SOJQ01000108.1 GCA_004376075.1 Dehalococcoidia bacterium
TATTTCCTCGGTCTGGGAATAACGGTGGTGAAGAAGGGCGAGGCCGAGAAGGTCAAAGAGGGCAACTTCCCCACTGTGAAGGAGATAATGGATCAGGCGGCAGCAGCGGGGGTCAAATTCTTGGTCTGTGAGCAGAGCACCCAGTTACTCAACCTCGATAGGGGAGCCTTCATCGAAGAGGCCAAGATTGTGGGAGCGGCCACCCTGAATGACCTGGTTCTCGATGCCGACGCCACTATGTGGTTCTAGGGAAAGCAAAGCATAGACCTGCCCAATACGCAGCCTAAGGGAATGGGCTGCCCGGACTTGGCTTAGGCTCCCCATCCAACGCCAAAGGAAGTCGCCATCTCCCCAAGCAGATGCTACCTTGGACTGCATCGGGCTCTACTGTCCCATGCCCCTTTTTCACACTGCCAACAAGCTCAAAGAGCTGGAGGCAGGGCAGGTGCTGGAGGTGCTGGCCGACGACGAGGGGATAAAAGAGGACATGCCCGCCTGGTGCAAAGCTACGGGCAACGAACTATTGGGAATCGAAGAGGAAGCAGGACAATATAGGATCTACGTCAGGAAATCCAATTAGGAAAGGAGAGAGCAATGGATCTTAAAGGAAGCAAGACCGAGAAGAACCTGGAGGCCGCTTTCGCCGGGGAGTCGCAGGCGCGAAACAAGTATACCTACTTTGCTGCTGTAGCTAAAGAGGAAGGATTGGAGCAGATCGCCGCGATATTCCTGGAGACAGCCGAGAACGAGCGGGAGCATGCTAAGAGGGAGTTCGACTTTCTTAAGGGGATCGGGAATACCAAGGTAAACCTGAAAGCGGCGGCGGAGGGCGAGCACTACGAGTGGACCGAGATGTACCCTGAATTTGAGCGGGTAGCCCGTGAGGAAGGATTCACCGAGATCGCTGATTTCCTCAAAGAGGTTGCCGAGGTCGAGGAGCAGCACGAAAAAAGATACCTAGCCCTGCTCAAGAATGTAGAGGAGGGGAAAGTCTTCAAGAAGGACAAGGTGGTGAGGTGGAAGTGCCGCAACTGCGGCTACGTCCACGAGGGGATGGAGGCCCCCGAGGAGTGCCCGGTCTGCGGCTTCCCCCAAAGCTATTACGAGCTTCTGGCCGAGAACTATTAAAACATAGTTTGACTGGAGAAGCATGAGATGAATCTCAAAGCGCTATATCAGATAAGCTATGGCCTCTACGTGATAGGCTCCAGGAAGGGAGACAGGCGCAACGGTCAGATTGCCAACACAGTAATTCAAGTCTCCTCCGAGCCACCGACTATTTCTGTGTGCATTAATAAAGGAAACCTCAGCCACGAGTTCATTAAGGATAGCGCAGTATTTACGGTTTCAATTCTGTCCCGGGACACCCCCTTGAGTTTTATCGGACGTTTTGGCTTCAAGTCGGGAAGGGATGTGGATAAATTCGATAGTGTCAACTACAAAATAGGTGAGACCCAAGCGCCCATAGCACTGGACAACACACTAGCCTATCTGGAAGCTAGGGTGATCAATGAGGTGGATGCGGGAACACATACCATTTTTATAGGTGAGCTGGTAGCGGCAGAGGTCATCAGAGAAGGCGAGCCAATGACCTATGCCTATTACCATCAGGTCAAGCGGGGCACTACTCCCAAGACAGCTCCCGTTTATATTGAGGAGAGAAAGGAGGTGGGTATCAAAGCGGTGAAGTATAAGTGCACTGTTTGTGAATACGTTTATGACCCCGAGAAAGGCGATCCGGAGAGCGGCATCGCGCCGGGGACACCATTCGAGGAATTGCCTGAAGATTGGCAATGTCCAGTCTGTGGGGCAGGTAAGGACGAGTTTGAAAAAGAGGATTGAAAATGGCTGTAAGAGAAATAAAACATAATATTTACTCAGTAGGCGCAATAGACTGGGATAGAAGGTTATTTGACGCACTTATACCACTTCCTGATGGCACAAGTTATAACTCATATCTAATTAAGGGTAGCGAAAAGACTGCTCTTATCGATACGGTCGATCCCACTATGGAGGATGTGCTGATAAATCACCTGAATCGACTTAGGGTTGAGAATATAAACTATGTTGTCGCCCATCATGCGGAGCAGGATCATTCGGGGGCCATCCCCCGAGTCCTGGAAAAATACCCACAGGCGAAAGTGATCGTCACCCCCAGATGTAAAGAAATGCTCATTGACCTGCTCCTGATTCCAGAGGAGAGGTTTATAACAGTCAACGATAAAGAGACCGTCTCGCTGGGAGATAAGACCCTGGAGTTTATCCATGCACCCTGGGTTCACTGGCCAGAGACCATGCTTACCTATTTGAGAGAAGACAAGATACTGTTCCCCTGTGATTTCTTCGGTTCCCACCTGGCAACAACCGATTTGTATGTAACTGATGAAGGGCAGGTCTACGAGGCAGCCAAGAGATACTATGCGGAAATCATGATGCCCTTCCGAACGAATA
>SOJQ01000062.1 GCA_004376075.1 Dehalococcoidia bacterium
TCATCCCCAGTTCGCTGCTCATAACACAGGCCTCCTCTTATGCCACTCCGTGGCCTGCTCATAAGCATAGGCCACGCGCAGAATCGCTTCCTCCGCGAAGGCATCCCCCATGATCTGCAGGCCCACGGGCAGGCTGGCGGAAACCCTCGCTTCGGCGAAGCCGCAGGGGATGGAGATGCCACAGATGCCAGCCAGGTTCAGGGAGAGGGTGAAGATGTCGGAGAGGTACATCTGCAGCGGATCGTCCACTTTCTCGCCGATTTTGAAAGCCACCGTAGGAGAAGTGGGAGCCACCAGCACATCGAATTCCTTGAAGGCCTCGTCGAAATCGCGCTTGATGAGGGTGCGCACTTTTTGGGCCTTGAGGTAATAGGCATCGTAGTAGCCTGCGGAGAGGGCATAGGTGCCCAGCATGATGCGCCGCTTCACCTCGGGGCCGAAGCCGAGCTCCCTGGTCCTCTCCATAGCGTCCCACATGCTCTCCCCTTCATAGGAGAAGCCATACTTCACCCCATCGTAGCGGGCGAGATTGGCCATCGCCTCCGAGGGGGCGATGAGATAGTAGGCGGCCAGGGCATACTTTGTATGGGGCAGCGAGACCTCCCAGTCCACCGTTGCCCCCAGCTCCTCAAGCTTGGCGATGGCGGTGCGCATCACCTCCTCGACCCCCTGTTGCATCCCCTCGACGAAGTATTCCTTGGGAATGCCCAGGCGAAGCCCCTTGAGATCGGGGATGAGCGACTTTGTGTAGTCGGGAACGGGATAATTTAACGAGGTGGAATCCCTGGGGTCGTAGCCGGCGATGAAATTCATGACCAGGGCTGAGTCGGTAACGTCCTTGGTCATCGGCCCGATCTGGTCCAGGGAGCTGGCGAAGGCCACCAGGCCGTATCTTGAGACCCTGCCATAGGTGGGCTTAAAGCCAACGATATTGCAGAATCCCGCTGGCTGGCGGATGCTCCCTCCGGTATCGGAGCCGAGGGCATAGATCGCCTCGCCAACGGCGACCCCTACCGCCGGCCCGCCGCTTGAGCCGCCGGGGACACGGCCTAGGTCCCAGGGATTTGAGGTGATAGCAAAAGCCGAGTGCTCGTTGGAGGAGCCCATGGCGAACTCATCCATATTCCCCTTTCCCACCATAACCATGCCGGCGTCCTTGAGCCACTCCACCACTGTGGCATCGTAAGGGGGGACAAAGTTCTCCAGCATCCTTGAGGAGCAGGTGGTGCGAATCCCCTTGGTGCACATATTGTCCTTGATCACTGCGGGGACACCGGTAAGGGGGGTAAAATCGCCGGCACGAATTCGCTGATCTGCTTGCTCTGCTTGGAGGAGAGCGCTCTCCTCGGTCACGGTGACAAGGGCGCGAACCTTCTCCTCAGCCTCAGCGATACGCTTTAGCACGGCCTTAGTTAGCTCCACAGAGGAGACCTCTTTACTTTTGAGTAGCTGATGAGCCTGATGAATGGTCAGGTTATAGAGGTTCAACCTCTTACTCCTCTGAACCGGTCTGGCGAAGGTATTCGCTATACCAGCAGAGGTGGGCTAGGGCCTTCGCCGCTCTCTCCGGGGTGGGATAAACCAAGAGCCCAATTTCCTCCAGCTTCTTAAATACTGCTGCGTCCTTAAGTTCGGGGTTCATCATCATGCCGGTAATGATGATCGGCTTCTGATGCTGCTCCATGCGCTCTATGGCGATGTCCAAATTCTTTATCTCTTCGGCCTCGATCAAGTTCATCCATCTCATCGCCTCATCCCTCAAGTGGGAGGGCATTGCGATGGGGAGATAGCTGGCTCTTCGCCACCAGGGCGACATCCCTATGGAACCGACGGCGAGGACGGCGTCAACGTTCTCATCCTCCATGATGGGCCAGAGGCAGGGATAGGTGACGAAGGGGACAGCCACCGTGTCCACGGGGTTGGCGTGGGGCCAGCGCGGTGGCAGAACCTGATCCAATTTCTCGATAGTGCTTTTCGAGAGGTCAGCTATTTCCAGCCCCAGCCTTGCGCAGGCGTCGGTGGCGACCACGCCATGACCTCCCCCTCCGGTCAATATCCCTATCCTTCTCCCCTTGGGCAGGGGTTGACGGAGGAGGGCGGCGGCGATGTCGAAGAGCTCCTCGATCTCATCCACCCTGATCACCCCCGCTTGCTTAAGGACCACATCGGAGATGATGTCGGAGCCTGAAAGGGCGCCGGTATGCGACCTTGCTGCCTTTGCCCCCGCGGCTGTTCTGCCCACCTTCATAATAATGATAGGCTTCTTCCTTGTGGTCTCTTTAGCGATCTCCAGGAAGCGTCTCCCCTCTCTAAATCCCTCCACATAGGCGCCAATAACCTTAGTCTCCGGGTCCTGAGCCAGGTACTCGATGTAGTCTTCAAGGTGAAGGTCGGCCTCATTGCCGCTGGAGATGACCTTGCTGAATCCTACCCC
>SOJQ01000015.1 GCA_004376075.1 Dehalococcoidia bacterium
AGGCCTCCAGCGAGGCGCAGAGAGTCGGGTTGGGTGTGAGCCGATGCAGCGCAGAGGGTGAATGGACTTGGGAGCCGCAAACTGAAACCTTGGGGGGAGTAGGCTTTGTCGGAGGGGCACCGTTATAGAGCCCAGGGTATTGAGGTGAGTGAGGATATCGCCTCTGTGCCTCAAAAGGAGATGGTCCTTCTCCTTCCTCCTTAGATGGGAGAGGACCAAGAAGGGTGGCACCGCGGATTAACCCGCCCCTTTAAAGGGGCGGGGTTTTTTTCGACCTAATCGCTGAGACAGCCAATAGTCCGAAAAAAGAAAGGGGGTGAGAAAGCGAATAGCCTTGCGATCTAGCACAAGCAAATAGTTCGAAAAAGGAGGAGGAATGGATACAAAGGTTATCTTAACCGAAAAGGAGATGCCCACTTCTTGGTATAACATATTGCCCGATTTGCCCCAGCCATTGCCACCTTTACTTCATCCGGGCACCAAAGAGCCGACGCGGCTGCCACCTCCGCTCTTCCCCGAGGCTCTCAACGAGCAGGAGTTCAGCACGGAGCGCTACATCGAGATCCCGGAGGAGGTGCAAGAGATCTATAAGCTGTGGCGACCCACCCCCTTGAATCGGGCATATCGCCTGGAGAAGGCCTTGGACACGCCGGCGAGGATCTACTATAAGTACGAAGGGGTGAGCCCGGCGGGCAGCCACAAGCCTAACACCGCAGTGGCCCAGGCCTACTATGTGAAGAAAGAGGGGTTCAAGCGCATCAGCACCGAGACCGGCGCCGGGCAGTGGGGGAGCGCCCTGGCAATGGGGTGCATGTTCTTCGGCCTCGAATGCAAGGTCTATATGGTCAAGGTCAGCTACTACCAGAAGCCCTACCGCCGTTCCATGATGGAGACCTGGGGCGCCAAGGTGGTGCCCAGCCCCGGCGAGGACACTGAGATCGGGCGCCGCATCCTGGCGGAGGACCCCGATTCCCCGGGCAGCCTGGGCATTGCCATCAGCGAGGCGGTGGAGGATGCCTTCGCCCACGACGACACCAAGTATTCCCTGGGCAGCGTGCTCAACCATGTTCTGCTTCATCAGACCATCGCGGGGCAGGAGGCCAAAAAGCAGCTGGAGAAGATCGATGCCTATCCCGACATCATCGTTGGCTGCATCGGTGGAGGTAGCAACTTCTCCGGGGTATTTTTCCCCTTTGTCAAGGATAAAATTGAAGGGAGAAGGCCTGATCTGCAAGTCATCTGCGTGGAGCCTGAAGCCTGCCCCAGCGTGACCAAGGGTCCCTATACCTGGGACTATGGGGACGTAGCCGGGCTGGCCCCTATCGTCAAGATGTACACCCTGGGGCACACCTTCATCCCGCCCAAGATCCACGCCGGGGGACTGCGCTATCACGGCATGGCACCCATCATTTGCCATCTTCATCACCTGGGGCTCATCGATTGCAGGGCGGAGCATCAGATCCCCGTCTTCAAGAGCGCCGTGGTGTTCGCTCGCGCCGAGGGGATCATACCAGCCCCTGAGCCGGCACATGCCATCAAGGTAGTAATCGATGAGGCCCTCAAGTGCAAACAGTCGGGGGAGAAAAAGAATATCCTGCTTGCCCTCAGCGGGCACGGCCACTTCGATATGGGTGCCTACGATGAGTACTTTTCGGGCAGGCTTGAGGACTACGAGTATCCTAAGGAGAAGGTGGAAGAGGCGCTCACTCACCTGCCAAAGGTATAAAGCTTAGGGGGTGCCCCGATTTATCGGAGCACCCCCAGCACCACCTCCTCGCCATCGATGCGATGGCTTTCCGTGTAGGCATCCTTGGGAACGCCTTCGATGAGGTCGCGGGAGAGGGTCTCTTGCTTGATATAGGGGGCAAATTCTCTTATAACGCGCTGTATTGATGCCCCGCCCTGGTAATAGGTCAAGATGTGGTCGGCAATATCGAAGCCGGCCTGCTTGCGCATTGTCTGGAGGCGGTGGACCAGCTCCCGCGCCATCCCCTCATCGGCAAGCTCAGGCGTGATCTGGGTGGCCAAGATGAGCAAGTAGCCACCCTGACGGGTCGACTCGACTGAAAAGTACCCAGGCTTATCTTCTCTTCGTGTAACGGACCATTGAAAAGGCTCATTCTGATCCCCAGCCACTTTGAAATCGATGTCGTCCTCGTTAAAATAGGTCAATTCTTTTAGAACATCCCTTAGATGCCCTTCATTCTCTGGAGCCTTCAAGTCTCTGTTTGACTCGACTTCGACAGTCATGAACTGCCTAACTTGAGTGACAAGCTTAATGTCCTTTACGTTCAGCTCCTCAAGCACCTGGGCCTTAACCCGCTCCACCCCCTCTCGCTCCCCTTTTGAGCGAACCTTGATAATCACCTTTTGCAGGGGCTGGCGCACCTTGATGCCCAACAAGCTCCTCG
>SOJQ01000080.1 GCA_004376075.1 Dehalococcoidia bacterium
AAATGCCCCACCTTTCCAGCCAATCTGATATGACCTTGCCGCCGCCGTGGACCACCACCAGGGCTTTGCTCTCTTTCTGGAGGGCGACCAGGTCCTCAAGGGTGGTATCATGGCTGCCCAGGGTCGAGCCCCCAATCTTGACGATGATGGGCTTTTTCATTTTTCGACCTATTTTGTTCTCTTAGATGAAAACGGTTTCCTCTATCGCCTCCAACCTTTCTATTAGGTGGTATACTCGCTATTTATGGTAACATATTCCTCGGTGAGGTCGCAGCCCCAGGCAGTGGCAGCGAAGCTCCCCAGGTTGAGGCAAACCCGAATGGGCACTTCGCTCCCCATCATCGCTGCCCTCACCTCATCCCTATCGAAGGTATAGGGGCAGCCCTCCTCCATGAGGCAGATATTGTTCAGGAAAAGGTCTATCTTCGACCCCTCGATCTCGGCGCCACTGCGACCCAGGGCGGCGATGATCCGCCCCCAGTTAGGGTCGTTTCCATGTATTGCCGCCTTTACCAGCGGGGAGCTCGCTACAGTTCGAGCCGCCACCCGGGCATCGGCAAGGGAGAGCGCCCCCTCAACGGTAACCTCGATGAGCTTGGTTGCCCCCTCGCCATCGCCGGCGATGCATTTGGCAAGATAGGTGCAAACCTCCTCAAGGGCAGCTTGAAAGGCCTCTGCCTCTCTTGTGCCTTCGCTAATTATCTCGTTACCTGCCAGTCCATTGGCCAGGATCAATACTGTATCGTTAGGGCTGGTCTCGCCATCGATGGTGATCATATTGAAGGATATGTCCACCTCCTTGCGAAGCGCCTGCTCCAAAAAATGGGCATCTATGGCGGCATCGGTGGCAAGGAAGCAAAGGAGTGTTGCCAGATTGGGGTGGATCATCCCCGCCCCCTTGGCAATGCCCCCAATAATAAATTTGCCCCCCTCAACTGCAACCGCTATTTCCTTTGTATAGGTATCGGTGGTGAGGATAGCCTGGGACAGCTCATGACCCCCTTCTTTTGAAAGAGCGACCTTTTCTATATTCTCAGCGATAAGCCCGGTAGCAAGCCTCTCCCCGATGACACCGGTGCTGGCGACCAAGACATCCTGAGGCGCGATCCCCAGCCTTCCGGCAGCCAGCTTTGCCATCGCGGCAGCATCCTCAAGCCCTCGCTCGCCGGTGCAGGCATTGGCGCAGCCAGCATTAACCACGATCGCCTGCGCCCTCCTGTTCACCAGGTGCTTTTGGCACAGGAGCACTGGGGCAGCCTTGATCCTGTTGGTGGTGAAGAGCCCGACAGCAACGCAGGGCACCTCCGAGTAGAGGATGCCCAGGTCGAGACTTCCCTTTGTCTTCAGGCCAGCGTAGGTTGCGCCACCGAGGAAGCCCTTGGCGGAGGTGATGGTGCCGCCGGGGATAGATTTGGCATTCATGCATGAAACTATATCATACTGGATATGGCTAAAGCAACACAAAACAAGAAGAGCTGGCCTTTCAGCCAGCTCCTTTTTATTTGCTTGGTAGCGGGAAGTGGTATAATGAATTCAATGAGGCAAATTGAGCCCTGGCAGATATTAACTATCCTTGTGACAATCCTCGGCACTGCCACAGGATTGGTGCTCGGTTTGCGCGATAGCTTACCCGCTGGGTTATATCCCCCCATCATCATTATATTAGTCTCACTCCTTGTGGGTTGCTTCGTATGGCTTATGGTCATCACTAATCCACCACGACATGCCTATACCTATATCCGAAAAGCTCTGGAAAGCAGACGAGAGCGAAAGCGTCAAGAGCAACGATGGCAGAGGCACCTCAGAATCATAGAAGAGTGGGCCCGCAAATGGCTAGAACTCGGCGATTTGATCGTTCAAGTGATGGGATGTGATAATGAGCCAACTCCAATTCAGGAAGAGGAGTTTTCTACCCTCCATCAATGGTTCATCAAAAACAGGCCTGAAGTGGTGCCTGCGTGGCGAAGATTTCATGACCAAAGAACGCCCATGGCACATGAGAATTACCCCGACAAAAGCCTTGCCGACAATGTCCTCAAAAGAAATTGGACGGATCCCTTCTCTTTTTTCTACCAACCATTATCCCTGTGGCGTCTAGCTGTGGAGCTAGAGGTAGTACCAACATTTGAAACGTGGACTCAATCAGAGGATGTGGTAAGCCAGATACGATACGTAGTTACTATTCTGTCCGAACTTGTTAGCGAGTTTGTAACGTGGTCAAAAAGGTGGTAGCGCCACCGGAGATAGATTTGGCATTCATGCATGAAACTATATCAGTCGATACTAAAATAGAGAAGGCCCATATTCCGATGAGCCTCCTTCTTCTTTTGTTTGGTAGCGGGAGTTGGATTCGAACCAACGACCTCCGGGTTATGAGCCCGACGAG
>SOJQ01000118.1 GCA_004376075.1 Dehalococcoidia bacterium
CGACAACCTGCTTGGAAGGCAGGGACTCTACCAACTGAGTTACTCCCGCAAAATCGTATCTATTTTAGCCCCAAAAACCAGATTTGTAAAGGGGGGGTGCCTGCTTCGTCAAAAATCGGGATCGAGCTCTCAAGCCTGATCGGGGGCTACCGCCTCTGCGCTCAGACGGAGGGCAAGAGCAAAAAGACCATACAGACTGTGGCTGACAGCGTAAGCTACCTGGAGAGGTTCCTCCGCTCCGAGGGGCTCACTATCGACGTCACCGAAATAGGGCCTGGCGAGATAAGGGCCTTTATCCTCCACCTTCAGCAGAAGAGATGCTTCTCTGATCACCCCTTCGTCAGATCCCAAGAAAGGGGGCTGTCCCGGCACACTATAAGCTGCTATCTCCGCTCCATCAGGGCCTTCTGGTCCTGGCTCATAAGCGAGGGGGTCGTGGAGGAAACTCCCTTCGCCAGGGTGAAGATCCCGAAGGCCCCAAGGAAGGTGATACCCACTTTTTCTGATTCTCAAATTCGGGCACTTCTCGATGCCATCGATAACGCTACCCCAGAGGGTTTCCGTGACTATGTCATAATCCTCGCCTTGCTCGATACTGCCCTGAGGGTTACGGAGCTGACAGGTCTCAGGCTTGATAACCTATGGCTTGAAGAGGGGGTGCTAAAGGTAATGGGGAAGGGGGGAAAGGAGCGGCTTGTCCCTATCGGGAAGGGTCTGCAGCGTCTGCTCTGGAAATATATCAATCGTTTCCGGCCCGAGCCGGCAAAACCAAACTGCGATTTCCTGTTCCTCACCGCCGACGGCAGGCCGATAACTAGGAACCGCATCCAGAAGAGGATGGCACTCTACGGCGAGAGGGCTGGCCTGAGGCGCGTAAGGTGCTCCCCGCATACCCTGCGCCACACCGCGGCGGTGAGCTTCCTGAGAAACGGCGGGGATGTGTTCAGTTTGCAGAGATTGCTGGGGCACACAAGCCTGGAGATGACCCGTCACTACTGCGAACTCGCCGATGTGGATGTGAAGAGGGCCCATACCACCGCTAGTCCGGTGGACAATCTTCGGCTTCTAGGCACCGGCCACAAGGGCGCAAGGGCGAGCCCGAGGGCACGTGGGGGATCGCTCGATTCACTGGCCTTCCTGCGAGCATGATGGAACTCAGGAGGTGCCGCGATGCCTTTACGCAGGATTGGATTTGCACAAAAGGTTCCTTGGTGACTGCCATGAACGCTGAGGGTGAGATCATCGGGCAGAGGAAATAGCCTACTAACAGGGAGGTGGTCCAACTGCTCAACAGGTTTGGTAAACTGGTGGAGGTGGCCATCGAGGCTACTCCCAGCTGGTACTGGCGTTCATCACCTCTGCCATCAATTGGTGCTGATTGCCTTAGGCGGATGCACGACAAAAGTTTGGCCAGCTTCGGCCTGTTTAGGACACTAGCTTTAGCCAATCACCGGAATTGTCTTACACCGGGATAGTTTCTTTTTTCGGCTTGAACACAACCGAGGGACCGAGCTCGCTGGAATAGAGGAAGCCCTCAGCCTCTTTCATATCTCCGTATCTTGCTCTCAGCTCGTCCAAGGGGCCAGCATCCAATGCTCTCATGGGGCATCCATCTACACAGACAGGGTTCTTGCCCTCTCCTAGCCTGTCAAGGCAGAAATGACACTTTTGCATTTTGGCATTTTCCTCGGCACCAAATTGGGGGGCATCGTAGGGACATGCTTGGAGGCAGAGGTCACAGTTATCCTTGCCCTGGCACTTCTCGCTGTCTACTACTACAATACCATCCTCCTCCCTCTTGAGGATGGCATTGACGGGACAAGCCGACACACAGGCTGGTTCAACGCAGTGGTAGCAGGGTGCGGCCAGAAACGCGACAAATAACTGAGGGAATTTGCCCCTCTCTACGGTCATAAGCCTCATCCAACTTGCGGGCCCTGCGGGCACATCATGCCAGTCCTTGCAAGCCACGATGCAGCTACAACACCCGGTGCAACGGGTCTGATCAAAGTAGAACCCCATCTGCATAGCCTGCCTCCTATATCTTTTCCACCTGCACTAGCACTGTATTGTAGTAGTAGGCCCCGCCCGGTGAGTGCCTATCCCTGATGAAGATGTTGGGGCATCCCCCCCTGTCTATACCCCTCTCATCGGGGCTGAAGACACCGCCCTCAGCGAGATGAACTACGCCCGGCATGATCCTCTCAGTCACCTCAGCCCGAATGATCATCTCCCCCAGATCGTTAAACACCCTCACCTCGTCCCCATTACAGATGCCCCTGGCCTGGGCATCGATGGAATTGATCCCTACTGCCTGTGGCTCGAGGTCCCTTAGCCAGGGGACATTGTCAAATTGGGTATGCACCCTCCTCTTGAGGTGAGTGCTGATGAGCTGAAGGGGATACTTCGTAGCCAGGGGGTCCCTCGGGCCCTCCCAGGCCTCGATATATTTTGGGATGGGGGGAACCTCAGGGTTGTTCAGATCTGCTAGTAGCTGGGAGTAGATCTCGATCTTCCCCGAGGGGGTGGGGAAGGGATTGTTCTCGGGGTCCTCGATCTGCTTCTTGAAGGATACTAGTGCTTCCTCAAGCTCAACCCTGTGGATTCCTTTGCGCTTGAACTCTTCGTAGTTAGGGATGTCGTTGGAGGATGCCACAATCTCCCTCAGCCACTCCTCGTCTGTCTTGTCATTGTAGCCCTCGATACCCAATCGGGGTGCAAGCTCGGTGCATATCTCAAGGTCTGACTTTGATTCGTAGAGCGATTCGATGGCCTTATTGGCGTAGACATAGTACGGTGCCCCCAGCCAGGGGACGCCCACATCCTCCCTCTCGAGAAACGTATTTACAGGCAGTAGCACATCGGCAAACCTGGCGGTGGCTGACATAAACTGCTCGTGAACGGCGATAAACTCGAGCTTCTTCAGGGCCTCAACAGCCTTATTGGTGTTCAGGAGCTGATTCACGGGGTTACTGCCCATGAAGTAGGCCAGTTTTATGTCGACGGGATAGCCGCCCGCTTTTCCCTCGAGAATGGCATCCCATACCTTTGAGCCGTGTATTCTGGCACTTGAGGGATTGGGGGCTGACGGGTGGGCTAGGCTGTCCTTCCTTGGCGGGGCGTCTGCGAGGACTCGGTTTTTGCCCACAGGCATGCGCGTCATGTCTGGGGTGCTGGCGTAGGCCCACTCCCAACCGGCGGCATTGCCCCCGTGGATACCCACATTTCCCGTCATCGCGGCAAGAGTGATGGCGGCCCGGTGATACTGCTCTCCGTAGGCACTCCTCCCCGGGCCCCAGCTCGCAATCAAGAATGCTGGTTTAATGGTTGCATACTCTCGAGCAAGGTTCTCAATAGTGGGGGCAGGCACACCTGTGATGGGTTCGGCCCACTGTGGTGTCTTGGGCACCCCATCTTCGACACCTGTAACATAGTCCCGAAACTGGTCAAAGCCGATAGTATAGGTATCGAGGAATCTTTGATCCTGGAGGTTGTCCCTAATCATGACGTAGGCCATGGCTATGAGCATAGCAGCATCGGTGCCCGGTAGGATGGGTATCCACTGGGTTGCGAGGGTGGCTGTGGTGTTAGTATACCTGGGGTCGACACAGACAATCCTGCTCCCCGCCTCCTTTGCCTGGGCCAGGTAGAAGCTGGTACCGGTATCCCATATTGTATCTGCCGGGTTCCATCCCCAGAGGATAAGGAGGCGTGAATTGGCGAGGTCATCGCGGGTGTTTCCGGTCCACATAGTGCCATAGGTGGAAATGGAGGCGAAGATGGAGCCCTCGTTTGATACATTGCCCCAGCTAGTGGTGCAGCCCCCGAACATATTGATCAGTCGATAGCCAGCCCGGCCGCCTCCATGCAAAAGGCCAGCATTGCCGCTGCCGCCGTACAAAATGGCGGAATTGCCATGGTTAGCTTTGACTCGTTTCAGCTCGCCCGCAATGATATCAAGGCTTTGATCCCAAGAGATTCGCTCGAATCTGCCCTCCCCCCTGGCACCGACTCTCTTCATGGGGTACTTGAGGCGGTCGGGGTGGTATACCCTCTGGCGAAGGGAGCGGCCCCTCAGACAGGCGCGATACCGCTCATCACCCTCAATTCTGATAATGACTCCCTCTTTGACATGGCCCTTGAGAGGACACCTCCCCCCACAGTCATGTAGACATGCCGTTGGTACAATCTTTACCTCACTCTTTGATCTCAATCGCCACCTCCACGCTGTATTTTCTTAGGTCTCCAGATGCCGAAGCTACTCCAGATTCTCCAGCAGCGCCTAGAAAAGGATCTAACAATGCCCCAGGTCGCTACTACACAACGTGCTACCTCATCAATCCCAGGTTGCGCAAGCGTATCTCCTCCCATTCCTCGAAACTGGAGGGAACATCGAACCACTCTTCTGCGGATACCGGCACCAGTTCAATGGCATCTACAACTGCACTTTTCCCTGAACCATTCGGCCCCCATACTGCGAAGTTCCTGCCGTTTGGATTCAGCTGCAGATGGAGAATGCCACGAACGTTATTAATCTCAAGTTCAAGCACTCTCATGATGTCCCATCTGACGTCAAACTGATTGCCTCAGTAACTATCTTTTGTTTAGTTAAGTCACCCCTCGAAGCCAACTGCCTTAGCTTTTGAATTGCGTTACTGTCGAATTCCTCTCGTTTTTCAATAATTGCGAACATCTCGTCCAAGATCTGCTCGACAAGCGATTTTGGAATAGCATTTTCCTCTCCCACTGGCCTCAGCCCCATGAGAAGTGTCAGCGCGGTATACCGGCCGCTGTCAATCGAGTCGCCAGCCAATCGGCCCACCAACGCCTCTGGTGCTCAATTTACGTTGGTCAAAGACCAGTAACCAAGGTCCCTCTATTGCGGCAACGGTTTAGGAAGGCTGGGCGAAAAATACTTGCATGAGGCTCGTGCGCCCAACTCCCGCACAGTAAACCTAGCACAAACCCAGCTAGCTGTCAAATTGGGGTTTGGAGCCCTCATCCTCAGGGAGTGTCTTTGCGATGAGAAATCAGTGCTCCGCCGTAACGAGTTGCACATTTCGTTATTCGGTGCAATCGGGTCTTCTGAATTAAGTGAAGTGGGGGTGGGGACGGCAGCGGATCATGGCCGGTCGTTCATTGCTGCTATATTGAACAATTTGGACGATTGTTGGTTGACGAGCACCACCGAAGGCAACTTTCAAAGTTAAATTCCACTGTAACGCGCTTTCAGTTTAGCCCCTTTCAGCTTTTCAGTTGAATATCTGCCATTCCAGCTTTATTCTATTTCCCTCTGGTATTCTTCTCCAAAGTCAATATGCCATCCCGCAAATCCGACCCCGTAGTCCCGGAAGGCCTCGCAATCTATGATGTGCTCGGTAATGACACGGTCTATAAGCCCAGTAGCAAGGCCTTCCTCACCTACAGGCACATCTTGGGTAATGATAACCTTAATCGTGCGCCTTTGCCCGATTTCTTTCTCCATCCATCTCCTTCCTGTTTTTGGCTAGAAGGCAAACCAAAAAGTAAGGACACTTTCATTCAAGGTGAGTAGCCTACTATTTTATTGTAGACCAGTGGATATTCTTTTCCTGTCGTAGCCTCTTAGCTTTCAGATATGACCACCAGAGTATGTCAAAAATCCTCACCTTCGTTAAGCCTAAAATGCCACTAGAACGGGTCTGGCTAAAAATCTCAACTAAATTTTGCCAATTATTGCCGTGTTTTAAGTTGTTATAGTAAGCAGTGATAATCTGCTCGGGTTGCTTTTCTGTCCATCGCGAATTGATTGTACTACGATATTCATCTTGGAGCGCATCATCAATCATTGGAATGATCTCTGGGTAAAGTGTGTGTAGGACCTTTGTGGCTCTTGACAAGCCAATTCCTTCAATTCCCAACAGTTTCTTAATAACTTTCTCACTGAGTTCATTGATATGATCACTCCTAGTTGCGTCGTCTACTTCTAGGAACCTATCGAGGTCATATCTGAATATCCGTAAATCCTTCGTCTCTTCGATTATGAGCTTTATACTTTGTAATGCTCCTCCCCTTATACGTGCGCCTATCTTGTTCACATGGTCCACTTTCCTCCCGTCGGGTTCTAACAACAGCAGGTCATACTTACGATAAAAGTCGCTTTGGAAACAGTAGGACTCGATTAGAGCAACGGGATCCGAAACCTCGAAGGTTGTTGATGAGAACAATACGAATTTCATGTTAGATCCTCATGGAATTATAGCATCCGCGATAGTGGTTATGCAGTTGACTGCGGTAGCTCTGCACCTGTTAAGGGTGGATTCTAGGACATCTCGACTCGCTGTTCAACGGATTAAACAAACCACCCAATTCAGACGACACCAAGCACCCAGCCCTCGACAGCCGCCCTGGCTTTGTCGTCATCTGGAAGATGAGGGAGGAGATACTTAGACATCTGACCTTCCTCGTCAACGGCCCTTGCCCATTCAACACAAGCCCTGGCATCCTGTTCGTGGGATTTCCGCCCTTGGTTCTGGATAGCTGGATACCACTCCACTAAGAAATGAGCAGAGTTGTTTGGATCCCATCCGTCAAAGGGCCAACAATGCAATGCAATTTTATGTTGGAAGCAATTATTGCGAAGATAGAACAGGTGAAGCATACCACACAGGCTCTGAAGTCCAACTGTTCCTTGTCCTCCAAGCTGGAATATGGGCTTAAAGCCCGCTACGCGATTCTCGACAGCCCGCAATTTCTCAAAAATTCCCGGGGAGAATGGAAACTTAGGGTCGGTAGGTTGTGAGGAGAAGTGTGGCCCCCACCGTGGAGAAGCTGAAAGAGCTAGGGATTGCTTTGGATGCCAGCCAAGATTAGAATAACGAGGAGATTGCCCCGGGAATAGATCTGCAAAGGGATGTTCTGGCCCAATCTGAATTTGACTTGATCGTCGCCGATGACCTCACGGAGATGGATAGCAGGCTCTTTGGGGAGGAGTCCATGGGGCTTGACCGGGATATGTGGGCTGCCCTTGGCGAGGGCTGAAAACCAAATTATGCCCCACGGCGAGCCAGCATATTAAAGGAGGTGCATTTTGGTAAGTCGTAGGAAGGGACCCCCAATCAAGGTTGATGCGGCAAAGTGCACAGGATGCCTCATCTGTGAGCTGCGCTGTTCCCTTCGCTTTGAAAAGGCCTTTAATCCCTCGAAGGCTGCTATCGCAATTCGGAGGCTGGTTGGGGGAGAGAATGAATATGAGATCTCCTTCACCGATAAATGCGACAACTGTGGTATCTGTGCCAGATATTGTCCTAATGGGGCCTTGATCCGAGGAAAAAAGAGGAAGGAGGTGGTCTGAGATGGGTATCCCTGGATACGCGGGAAATATCCCATACCTAGACCTAACCAGTGGTGGGATAAGGAAAGAGCCACTTGATGCTGAACTGGCGAAAACCTTTATCGGTGGCCATGGGATTAATGATAGGTTGGCTTATGACCTGATACCCCCCGATGTAAAAAAGGCACGAAAAGCGATCGCCTGCGCCGGCTGCCCCCTCGCCGACAAGGAGCGGGTCAAGGTAGCCGTAGGCGATTTGCACGAAGCATAGCGAACCGTAAACACGCTGTTATACGCTGTCGGCGCAGGAACGTTATGTTTTGGCTCTTACCATTATTTTAGGAAATCTCCAAATATGGTTTTGCCATGTTCCAATACATCGCTGAGTGAATAAATCTCACAACTAGAGAAAGAGGGGCATATTGGCATAGGCCGAAAGAGGTTCTTATAGCGAAACTGACAGCGGTTATCTTTCTCAGAGACCTTCCGGAACACGACCTCGGTTCTCATCACCCCTTTCCGAACAGGGACCGGCGACGCCGATAATTCTTAAGCCTCTAAAAGCAACTTGACTAACCGGGACCCAATGCATAAACTGAAGACACAGGGGCAGCCGGGAAAAGAGCTTAAAGAGGGGACACTAGCGAAACGAAAGGTTTACAACTATAGAAGGGAGGATTATTAGGATGGAATGGGGGATGGCAAACCGTATGGCACAACTAATAAAGCCTGACGGCCGTTGTTTGTTCTTGCCGATAGATCATGGATATTTTCAAGGGCCCACGAGGAGATTAGAAAAACCAGGCGAAACTATTGAGCCACTTCTCCCTTATTGTGACGCCCTCTTTGTTACCAGGGGTGTATTGCGCTCATCAGTAAACCCTGATAGCGCCAAACCGATCATTCTCAGGGTGTCTGGGGGCACCAGCATGGTGGGGAAAGACCTGGCCAATGAAG
>SOJQ01000117.1 GCA_004376075.1 Dehalococcoidia bacterium
GATTATGTACTTGATATCACCGGTGGCTTTGCGGCAAAGATCCCATTTCCTCCCCGTGGGGAAGCCAGCGCCTCCCCTTCCCCTCAAGCCAGACCTGGTAACCTCGGCAATAACCTCCTCTGGCCTGAGTTCTTTAAGCACCTTATATAAGGTGCTGTAACCCCCTCGGGCAATATATTCTTCGATATTTTCGGGATTTATGAAGCCGCAATTCCTCATCGTGATCTTTCGTTGCTTCTTATAGAAGGGGAGTTCCTCATATGTCGGTATTTCCTCTAATTCCCTTGGCGGTGAGTCTTTGGGGTACCTCCAGATTTTATCCTCTACCAGGTACTCCTCTTGCTCGATCTTTGCCAGCGCCCACTCCTTTTTGAACTCACCCCTGGCCAAAGCGGCAATTAATTCTCGTGCCCTCTCCGGGGTCATTTCAGCGTAGCTTATTCGTGGTCTCCCAGGCTCTAGAATATCGACGAGGGGCTCCTTTTGGCAAAAACCGATGCAGCAGGTTGAGGAGATTACCACATCCAGTTTCTGCTTCTCTACCTCTTCCGAAATTGCCTCAACTACCTCCCCAGCCCCAGTGGCCTGGCCACAAGTGCCCATGCCAACCATAATTTTGGTCTTTTCTGGGTGGAGTAACTTCAACCCCTTTTCTTTAATTTGTTGGAGGTCGTCTAAAGTTCTTACCTTCATGAAGCTCCCCCTATTCAAACCTTTTCAGTATACCCTCTACCTTGTCCCGCTTCAGCCGACCGTAGGTTCTTTCATCGATTCTCATCACCGGTGCCAAACTACAGCAACCCAGGCAGCGCAAGGTCTCCAATGTAAATCTTCGATCAGCGGTAGTTTCACCAGCTTTTACACCTAGATCACTTTCAATCTTTTCCAAAATCCTCCCCATTCCTCGCACGTGACAAGTGGTGCCCAGGCAAGCGTTGATGAGGTGACGCCCTCTCGGTTCAAAACTGAAGGCAGCATAAAAGGAGGCCACCCGGAGTGCTTGGCTCAACGGGATTTCCACCCTTTCGGCGATCCTCTTAATGGCTTCTCTGGGGAGATAACCGTATTCTGTCTGGGTATCGTGAAGGATCCCGATAAGGCTCCTTTTTTCACCACTATATCTGTCTACAATTTGATCGACGCTGTCTAACTCCGTCTGCAATTGCATTGTTTGCCCCCTTTACTAAACAGCTTCCTTTATGATCACGTCGCCCTTTCGAATTATCCTCTTCGATGGCATAACTATGGCGGGGCACATGTTCCAGCAGGTGCCACAACCATTGCACTTATCCACATCGACATAGCGAGCCTTCTTCCTGATCTTGACCTTGAAGTTGCCCACATAGCCCGAGACCTCCACCACCTCACTATAAGTCATGAGCTGAATATAGGGATGTTGCCCCACCAGGCTCATCTTCGGGGTGAGAATGCAGGCGGCACAATCCAGTGTGGGGAAGGTCTTATCAAACTCTGCCATCGCTCCGCCAATACTTGGTTCGCGCTCCACCAGGTAAACCTTATGTTCAGAATCGGCGATCTCCAGGGCTGCCTGGATGCCGGCAATGCCTCCCCCTACCACCAAGGTATTGGGGTTAACGGGAACCTCCTTGATCTCCAGGGGCTCGTGATAGAAAACGCGCCTCACTGCGGCACTCACCAAAGCCTTTGCCTTCTCCGTGGCTTGCCTCCTGTCCTCGGTCACCCAGGAGCAATGCTCTCGAATGTTAGCCATCTGAAAGAGATAGCGGTTGAGACCAGCATCCTCCCAGACGCGGCGAAAGGTGGGCTCATGCATCTGGGGGGAGCACGAAGCCACAACTACACGGTTCAGCCCCTGCTCCTTTATATCCTCCTTAATCATGTTCTGCCCGGGATCGTTGCACATATGTTCATAGTGTCGAGCCACCAATACCGAGTCCAAACCCAGGGCATACTCAGCTACCGCTGCTACATCGACCGTGCCGGCAATATTGGTTCCGCAGTGACAGATGTAGACTCCAATTCTACGCTCCACTGTTTCCTCCTTTGTGCATATCTCTGACTGGCGTCCTATTCCCCTCTGTGAATGTTATCACTTAACAGTCCTCTAGTCAAGCCCGTTATAGCTAGGGACTAGAGAATAAGCTCAAAACGTTGATGCCAACTGAAAGAAGTCTTATAAAATGGAGTAACAGATTGAGGACAACACTGCACGTAATCAAAACCAATTGTACAAAATGAGGCCTTTTGAAATGAGCGAATTTCGCCCTTGGTTTTTGGGCCGCTATGCCCCTCCTTCTTCAATTCAGCCTATTCCTCGTCAGATATCTTGAGGATGTCTCTGTAGACATACTTGTTATGCTCGCCGAGGGCAAATTTTCGTCTATCTAGGCCCGGTGGCTCTCGTGATATTGCAGGAACTTGCTAATGGCGTTGGCGGCGCGGGCGATGGAATTGTAGATGGGGAACCCGGAGGCGAAATACTTTTGTTGAACCTCAGCCACTGTTTTCATGGATTGGCCACTGCTGGCGGTGTGCAGGACAATGGCAAGGGGCTTGGGGAAGGCTTTGCCCGCCTCTATGATGGTCTCCACCTTTTGGGCGAGAACCTCCGGCCTATGATAGCGAAAGGGGCTTAGCTCCACACCTACATGGGCAATCAAAAGGTCGATGTCCGGGCTGCTGGCCACAGTACTAAGGATGTCGCCAAATTGGTGCGGGCTCACATCTAGCACAGTGGAATCTACGGGATTGCCCAGGCTGATGCCGGGCGCGCTGAATATCTCGCCCAGTCTCTTTACAGTCTCTTGAGATAAGGGCGGGATGAGCATGCCAGCCCTCCCGCATTCATCAGCGCCCTGCACGCTGGCTCCCCCACCTATACCCACCATCCCCACCCTGCGCCCCTGGGGAGGGGACATTAGGAGGAAGGTAAGAATAAGATCTACCATCTCGTCTATATCATAGACTCGCACCACGCCGGCCTGTTTGAAGAGGGCGTCCCATACGGCATCACTGCCAGCCAAAGCACCTGTATGGGAGGCCACTGCCCTATTTCCCACCTCGGTACATCCGCCCTTCAGCATTATCACTGGCTTGGCTTTAGCTGCTTCCTTAAGTACCCTGACAAATGGCTGACCCTCCTTCACCCCTTCTATATAGGCGGCAATGATCTTGGTTTCAGGGTCGCTGGCAAAGTACTCTAAAAAATCCGCCTCATTGAGATCAGCGGCATTCCCGTAGCTGATCACCTTGCTGAAGCGAACACCTCGCGCCGCCGCCGATCGCACTAGGTGGAAAGTGTTGCCCCCACTTTGGGAAAGATAGCCCACAGGTCCGCTCTCTCTAGGGAAGTCATATCCAAAGGATAAGCTGGCAGAAGGGTGATATATCCCCATGCAGTTGGGCCCGATAACGCGAAGGCCCCCTTTCTTGGCGATGCGAACAATCTCCCTCTCCAGGCATATCCCCTCCTCCTCGCCGCTCTCGCTGAAGCCAGCGCTAAATATGAAAGCCGATTTGATCCCCTTACTAACGCAGTCCTCCATGAGTTGAGGGGTCAAATGGGCGGAGATGCTCACGATAACGTGGTCCACAGGGCCAGGGATGTCCGTGATTTGGCGGTATACCTTTAGCCCCGAGATTTCCTCACCCCTTGAACCTACCAGGTAGATCTGGCCCGGAAATTGGAATCTTTGAAGGCAAAACAGGAAGACTAGCTTGGCGAAGTTGGCGGGATCGGGTGAGGCTCCCACGATGGCAACAGAGCTAGGATGGAAGATATACTCCAGGTTCTTTGCCTCTTGGCTGTGTTGAGCGCTGGCCATTTGTCCCCCCTTTGCAAGTTCCAGGCTTAACCCTTTAAGGGAAAGAACTTTATTTCAACACACGCTAACCCCTTTGCCCCCATCTCCAGGATTAAAGGGATCATCCCCTGGGTAGCTCCAGTCCCCTCATCGCGATGATGTTCCTCTGGATCTCGGAAGTGCCGCCACCAATGCCTATGGAATGGGAGCTTAGGTATGCCCGCGCTATTTTCCCCCTAAGCGGTGCCCATTTGGAGCCCCGGTCCAGTTGCCCGTGGAGCCCCAAGATCTGCATCCCGGTATTAGCGAGGCGATAGAGCAGTTCGCTACTAAATAGCTTTCCCATGGAGGCCTCATAGTTAGCGATGATCCCCTTGCTCTGCATCCAAGTGATCCGGTAGCAGATCAGGCGGTTGACCTCGATCTCTACCGCCCTCTCCGAAAGCTTGTGGCGAATAACGGGGTCCCTGGCCAGGGGCTCGCCATTGCACTGCGTCTCCTTGCAATACTCCACAAGCTCCTCCAGGGTTCGCTTAGCCCCGGCAGGCACCCAAACACCGGAACGCTCAAAATCTAAAGCCACCGCCAGCTGATACCAACCTCGGTTCTTCTCCCCCACTAGGTTCTCCTTAGGGACACGCACATCGTCAAAGAAGACCTCATTGAAGGAATGAAAGCCGAGCATGTTTATTAAGGGGCGCACCGTGATCCCCGGGGTCTTCATATCGACCACAAACATGCTGATCCCTTTATGCTTGGGGACATCGGGGTCGGTTCTCGCCGCCAGCCAGCAGTAGTCGGCGCGGTGAGCTACAGTGGTGAAGATCTTTTGCCCATTTATCACATATACGTCGCCATCCTCCACGGCGCGCGTTTGCAGCCCCGCCAGGTCAGAACCAGCCCCAGGCTCACTATAGCCTACGCAAAAGACTATATCCCCTTTGGCAGCCTTGGGTAGATAATCCCTCTTCTGCTCCTCAGTCCCGAACATCATGATGGTGGGGCATACCCAACCAATAGTCATCACGGTTTCTATGCCCGTTGGCGTCCCATGGTAGGCCATCTCTTCATCGAGGATAAGCTGTTCGATAAGAGAGCGAGCCTGGCCGCCATGCTCCTTAGGCCAGGACAGGGCGAGCCATCCTTTCTCGCCCAGCTTACGATTCCAGGCCTTGGTGATAGCCCAAGACTCATCGGTCTCCTCCCATATCCCATAGCCAAGCTCCCTCCACCTCTCCGGGATCTCCCTATCCAGAAACTCACAAACCTCCCTTCGGAATGCTTCCTCCTCCGCGCTAAATCGGAAGTCCATGCGCATCACCCCTTTCACCAGCTCTTAATAGCCTTGGCACGGTGAAATCCCCCAAGTAACGCCCTCTAAGTACTTCATTCCCTCAGTCCTAACATTCAAGCTAGCTAAATGGTGACCAATCGATACTCCAGGCTCCCTAACCCCAGTCTCTCCGCTGTTTTGAGCTGGACCAGGCTATCCGTACCATGCATTCTCCCCAGCAAATCGGGTGGGCTTGCCGGGGCAGGGCTCAAAATCACGGGCGCTTGATCTATTAGATCCAAGGAAGCCTTATCAATCGCTACCGGGTCCAAGGAGGCTAAGATGCCCACATCTTGAACTATAGGCTTTCCTGCAGGGGCAGCGCAATCGCAGTGCGGCGTCACATCCTGAAGGAAGTTTATGAATCCCACCTTTTCTTTGAAATTTTCCAGCACAGCGGAAGCTGCATGGGCCATATAAACCTGAAGCTGCTCCTTGGCCCCTTGGGGCCAATAGAGGGCACCGGCAGGACAACTGAAGAGGCAGGTGCTACAACCCTGGCAAAGTTTCAGATCGCGCTTCAGCTTTCCGTTCTCCAAGGTTAAAGCCTGCGATGGACATGTCTCAACGCAGATGCCGCATCCATCGCATAGGGACTCATCAAGCATGGGGATGGTCACACTATGGAGTGCTCCTTTGGTCTTCTTGGTTACACAGCCCATGGCGAGATTCTTGATAGCCCCGCCAAAGCCTGTTTGCGCATGACCTTTGAAGTGGGAGAGAACGACCAAGCTGTCGGCATGGTATATTTTGGAGGCGACCCTGGTTTCCTTTAATTCACAACCCTCCACAGGGCTTTCAACAGGAACAGCAACACCTTCGTCTCCCTCCCCATCGGCTATGACTATAGGTGCTCCGATGCTGGCCTCAAGGAAACCGTTGGAGGCGGCGGTAGCCAAATACTTATCTGGGGTATTTCTTCCTCCGGGATAGAGAGAGGTGGTGTCAGTCACGAAAGGTCTCCCACCTGCCCTCTTAATTAGATCGGCAACCCTTCTTACAAATATAGGCCTTATATAAGTGATGTTCCCCAGCTCACCCATATGTAGCTTCATCGCTACCGACCCTTCCTGCGGTATTATCTTCACCAGGGCTGATTGCGTGAAAAGACTTGCAATTCCGCGCAAAACACTTTCTTCTTTAGAATAATCGAAAAAGTATACCTCTGCCATGGCGACCTCCTTGAAATGAAGCTTTGTTGACCTCGACGTAGGACAGTATATCAGATTTCATAGATTCTTATCGCGTTCTCGCTGAAGATGAGGCGCTTCTCCTCCTCTGTAAGGTCTAATTTTAAGAGGCGCTGAACGCCTTGAATAGGATCAAACCAGGGGTAATCGGAGCCGAACATCACCCGCTGGGCACCGATCATTCTCAGGTCTATCTCCCTTTCAGCCTCTCGGCGTTGCTCCTCCGATAGCGCCTCGGGGAGCTTCGATAGGGCGGCATCCCTCATGTCCACCACAGGCGTCATATTCATCATCACCGCTTTGGATATCCCGGCCTTCTCCATTATGGTAAGTAGCTCATCCATAGTGCCACAGTAATTTGTATGGGTATCCCCCTGCTTTGCTTGTAGGCCGATCTCAGGGCTTTGGTAGGTGTGTAAATGGGCATCGATTATTAGGTAGTCAGCCCTCATAGAGTCCTCCTCCAAAATTATGCAGCATTATTCTAACACCATTTTGTTGACACCGCAGCGATCGGCAGCGCCCGATGGCTCAGCCTAGATAGCCTCGGGGGCGCTTGTGAGCAAGCTCTCGAAATCCTCCTCCGTCTTGACAAAGGTAGCGATGTTTCCCAACCGGATGTTCCTCAGCCCCGTAGCTTTTGCTGCCTGATATGCGGAAATCATCTGCTCAAGGTTTGGTGGGGGAACGCGTCGCAGCTTGTATTGAGGGAAGAAGGCCAGGATGGTAAAGGGAATCTCCCTGTCGATCTCGGCGAGGAGCGATGCGATCCTCTCTATCTGGTCAGTTTCCACCCAACCAGGGATATAAAGCGAAAGGACTTCCAAGATGAAACCCCTTTTCAGCATCTCCTCTGGCAGCTTCAAGATCCAATCATTACTGGCGCCAGTGAGCCTGTGGTGAACCTCGCTATCGTAGGCTTTTATGTCAAGCCAGAAGGCATCTATGCCCGCCTCTTTCAAGAGGTCCAGGTTCTGGGGCGTTAAGCCATAGCCGTTGGTCTCAAAGAGGACCCAGAGGTCCTGCCCTAAATCTTTGATCCTTTGAGCACACCGGGCATAGAATTCTGGCTGGCAAGCCAGATCCCCACCGGTGAAGGCGATGATGTTTCTCGCCGGCCCAAATCCCTGCGGCGAAAACACTATCTGCTCCGGCTGAAGCTTTTGGGGGCATAATTTGGACCTCGTCCCCGTCTTGGTGAGGTAAGGCTTGTGAGCTATCTTACCTCCTTCCACCACGGGGAGGTAATTAATCTGAACGCAGGTGCCACAGCATCGGCAGAGGTCTAGGGCATGAAAGGAGGTCGCCCTTTCCCTGGGCTCTCTACAGGTGACAACCTGAGCGTAGTCCTCGGCGATTTTGGCTATATCCTGCGGTGACATCCATTCCCCATTGGCATACTGGGTGAATTCCCAGGAATGGCATTTCTTACAGCTCCAGTTGCACCCCGACTGATAGATGGAAAAATAGTGCTCGGGGCGGGAAAGGTGCGCCGATTTTATGAGCCTGTAGGGGGTATCGCCCTCCCACTTCAGCGTCACCTTGCACGCTGCCCTCCTCCTCTCCTGATACCAGGTTGAGCAGCTGCTCGGGGCAAAGCCCTGTTCAACTAGCTTGCATCCTTTTTCTAGCGGCATGGTATAAAGATAGCATACCTCCTTTTCGTGGTCAGGAGCAAGCGGCAGATCTGCTCTCGGGAGCTCTGCTTGGGGAGGCGTTGACAGCTAGGGTCGCCCACCATAGAATTGACGCTGAAAGGAGACTTTCGCCATGGAAGTGATCGTCAATAAGACACGACTATCGCTGATTCAGGGAGACATCACAAAGCAGGAGACCGATGCCATCGTCAACGCTGCCAACCCCAGCCTCATGGGTGGTGGCGGTGTGGATGGGGCCATCCACCGAGCGGGAGGGCCA
>SOJQ01000005.1 GCA_004376075.1 Dehalococcoidia bacterium
CTCTGATGGCGGGGTGATGGTGCTGGCCAATGACCGGATCGTCTATGCGTCGATCGACAAGGGCGTTACCTGGAACGTGGCTGCCAACACCACCGCTGTTCTTCCTGTTGGTGTGGTGCCCAGTTCGCTTGCGGTTTCGCCCGTCTTCAACGCCCTGGCCTCTGGCGGCCAGATAGTTGTCGGCGGCACGTGGGATGCTGGCACCGCTGCTAACACCTGGTACGAGACGTGGCAGGGTCCCACCGTTGGCTGGACTGGCGCCTGGACTGCGATCCTGGCCACCACTGCCGCCACCAACTGTTGGGCGGTAGCGTATGCGCCCACCAGCAGCCTTAGTCTGGTGGCGGTGATGGATAATGCGGTGGATACCTACGCCTTGACAGGCACCATCGCTGGCCCGTGGCCGGCGATTGCCGTGGCCAATCCCCCGCTGTCCGCTCGGATCCACCTTGGTGTACTTACCGGTGCGGCGATAGCCCTTGCCGACGACTACAACCCCGTGGCTACGGTGGCCTGCCCCAGATGCCCAATATATATGTTTGTGGGCACGGTTGGGGTGGCTGCCAGCAGCACCTTCTGGTTCAACCCGACCACTGCTGTTTTCCAGGACCTGAGGGTGGCGGCAGGTCTGCCAGTGCTTCCCGCCAGCGGCCTGGTGGCGGATGGGACTTACACCAGGGCGACGCTCATCGTCGGTGCCAGTGCCTTCCCCATCACCTACAACTGCGATGTGCGCAGCCTGACTTGGAGCACGCCGGTGTTCATCGAGGGCAACGGCGGAGCGATAGGCACCGTTAGCGGGACCGTTGGCGTGCTGCTGGCCTACACCGGCTCAGGCAGCACCGTCTATGCGGGCACCAGCGACCTGGCTACCGCCTTCACCGTTGGTGACCTGACCGGTCTGCACCGCTCCGATGACTTCGCTGCAAGCTGGTCTGACACCTGCCTCACCGGCGAGAACTTCAGGCAGAACGTTCTCGACATGGTGTGGCTGGATGCCAGCACCGGGATCATCGTCTGCGATGACTTCAACGCAGCGGCGGTGCCACCTGGAAATGTTGAGTCCACCTTCAAGACCTGGGACCAAGGCATAAGCTGGAAGCGGGTTGACCGCTGGGCGGATGTGACGCAGGTTGCCAGAGCTCCCGATGGGACCATCGTGCTGCTGGATACGGGCACCACGGGGAACAAGGTGCTGGTATCTACCGATAGCGGTGAGAGCTTCACGCCTACGGCTGCTGATCCGGTGGTCCTGGTCACCACGATGATGAGTGCCATTGCTGCTGGCAGTATCACCGACATCGTTGTCGGTGACATCGCCGGCCACCTCTACTACACGGGCAATGGTGGCAGTAGCTGGACGGATGTCGGGGCTGTGGGCGCTAGGATATGGTCGCTTGAGGTCCCTGACGACTACGCCACTGTCTCCCATGTGGCGGCAGGAATGACGAGCTCTGCCGGCTTGATGGAGGTCTTCCTCTCCACCGATAGGGGCGCTAGCTGGACCCAGGTGGGGAACAGCACACAGGTTGGTGGCTGGGGTGCGGGTGTTGGCTACATTGGCACTGCCTTCTCGCCCACCTATGTGACTGACAGTCTCCTCTACAACAACACCGTCGGTGCCGCCGCTAACGACATCTACCGCACCGACACCAGCGGTGACCTAGCCACGGCGGGGTGGATGCCTCTCAGCGGGGCCGCATTGCCGATAGCGGCCATTGATGTGGTGTATTACGCCCCCCTTGACGGCGTAGAGGGTTATACGGGCAACATCCTCTACGCTACCGTTGGGGCTTTTGCTGGCGTAATAATGACCACCTACTATCCCGAGAGTGTGAACTGGCAATCGCCCGCTGTCGGTCTGTGGGACTTCTTCCCGGCCGATGCGCTTTCTAACTTTGCGCGCAATGGGGTGCTGGAAGCCGTAGTTGGCTCCTCGATTGACCTGTTCATAGCGGATTGGTCGGACGGTACCGGTCAGGCTTGGTCGCCTGTTGACCGGGTGAGGAGCTGGACGGGGACCACTGGCTACCTCACACCGACGGTCCTGTTTAGCCCAGCCGCGGGCGCTATCGTCCCCAGCAACGACTGGGCTGCTGGCGAGCCCGTGGAGCTGCAATGGAATCCGGTCATAGGCGCTGTGACGTACGATGTCAGGGTCTCTACACAGCCGTCCAGGCTTTACGCTGTGTGGGCTGTTAATGTGGGGACCACCGAGTCCTCGGTCGCCAGAGGCACTCTGGCGGATGGTGAGACCTACTACTGGCAGGTGCGGGTTTCTTCCACAGTGGTGGCCCCCGCCGCCAACGGCTACACCGGGCCTTGGTGCGACTGGCAGACCTTCACCGTTGAGGCGGTGGAGCTGCACGTTTCCCCCACGCTCATCAGCCCCACCTCTGGTGCGGTTGATGTGGGTGTCAGGCCTCTGGTCAGGTGGAGCGGCATCCAGGATGTCACTGGCTACCTGTTGCAGGTGGATGATGACCCTGCCTTTGGCAGCCCGGTCATCGACGAGACCCTGGGCGTGCAGCAGACCTACCAGCCTGCTGCTGACCTGGCCTGGGAGACCACCTATAGCTGGAGGGTGAAAGGCATCGGCGCCGACTGGGAGAGCCCATGGGCTGAGAGCATCTTCACCACTATGCCCGAATGGATGGCGCCAGCACCAGCGGTTACGCCGGTCTGGGTCTGGATCCTGATCGTTCTTGGTGCTATAGTGGCGATTGTGGTGCTCATGCTCATCATGAGGCTGAGGCCAAAGGTCTAATCGCTGAGGCCTAGCATAAAAAGAGCCCCCCGATTCATCGGGGGGCTCTTCTTTTTCCCGGTGTCATTCTGCCCGCCTCCTCCCCGAGATTGCTTCGGCACTTCATGCCTCGCAATGACAGACGGCTACGGACGAAGCGAACCCCTTTGTGTCATTGCGAGCGGAGCCGAGAAGGCGAAGCGAAGCAATCTCGTGCTTCCTCCCATCCCCTCACCAAGATTGCTTCGTCGCTGGCGCTCCTCGCAATGACAGTGGAAGCTTATAATTCTTCATACAAATCGCGCCATTCGTTGTTCATGCTATTGATTAACTCAATTTTCTTCTGTCTTGAGCCGCCTTTGATCTGTTTCTCTCTTGAAATGGCACTGTCTATGTCCTCAAATACCTCGTAATACACAAGCTTAGTAATGTTGTATTTCTTCGTAAATCCATCAACCTGTTTTTCCCTATGCTCATAGACCCTTCTTTTTAAATCGCTGGTAACGCCTGTATAAAGAACGGTGTTCCCTTTGTTGGTCATTATGTAGATGTAGTACTGTTTATTCATCCACCCGCCTCCTCCCCGGGAGTGCTTCGGCACTTCATGCCTCGCAATAACAGACGGCTACGGACGAAGCGAACCCCTTTGTGTGATTGCGAGCGGAGCCGGAGGTGAAGCGAAACAATGTCACCCGTTCCCCTGGCTAGCCTTTGTAGTCCAGCACCACCACCTGGGTCTCGTCGGGTAGGCCGGTTCTGGTTATGTAGAGCTTGGGCTGTGGGGTTGCCCCCTTGAGCCCCATCTCCTTGAGGAAACTTTCCACGGGCTCCAGCTTGAAAGGCACGACATCGGTCTTGAAATGCATGGGGATGACGATCCTTGGCTGGAGAAGGCGCACCATCTCCGCGGCGGCGGCGGCATCGATGGTGGAGAGCCCGCCAACGGGCACCAGAAGCACCTCGACGCCGCTCATCTCCTCCATCTGCTCTGAGGAGAGGGCGTGCCCCAGATCGCCAAGATGGCAAACAGTCATCTCCTCCATCTCGATGAGATAGACGGTGTTCTTGCCCTGCCTTTTCCCCCTCTCTGCATCGTGAAAGGTGGCGATGCCGGTGATGAAGACGCTGGCGATCTCGTATTCCCCCGGACATTGAACGACCCTTGGCGCACCGCCAACGCCTGCCACGAAGCTATGACCGGGGTGAGGATGGCTTGAGGTGACGATATCCGCCCTGGGCTTGCCCAGGGAATAGCCAATGCTGCCGTCATAGGGGTCGGTGATAAGGGTTGCCTCCCTCCCCTTTATCCTGAAGCAGGAATGACCGAGCCAGGTGATTTCGATTACCCTCACCCCCTTTAAAGAGGCGCTTCTCTTCACTTGCCATTGCGAGCACAGGCCCTCTCCCTTGAAGGGAGAGGGCTAGGGTGAGGGTGAACTTTCCCCCTCCCTGTAACTCCCTCCCGCCAGGGGAGGGAGAATTTGTGAAAGACTATCTTCCAAGTCTGTTCACCAATGCCCACCCTGAGGGCAGGGCGGGGGTTGCCAGAACTAGCTTTGTCAGGTCGCCAGGGATGAAGGGGTAGAGCCCTGCGGCGAGCACTGAACCCGAGGGGACGAAGTTGGCGAGCCAGGGTAGGCCGAAGGCATAGATCACGATGTTGCCGATGAGCATCGCTAAGGCCATACTCCAGAAGCGGCGATCCCAGCCCCGCTCGGCGAGGAAGCCCACTACGAAGGCGGCGGCCACAAAGCCAATGAGATAGCCACCGGTGGGGCCCATGAGGACACCGATGCCCCCGTGCCATCCGGCAAATATGGGGGCCCCCATGGCTCCTACACCCAAATAGGTAAGCTGGCTCAGCGCTCCCCGCCTGCTCCCTAAAAGCGCCCCGGCAAGAAGCACGGAAAAGGTCTGCCCGGTGATGGGGACAGGGCCGATATAGAAGGCAATCTGGGCGGAGAGAGCGGTCAGGGCGCTGAAACTGAGAATAAGAAGAACATCGCGGACGAGGGTTGCCTTGGGGAAGATGGCATCCATCATGGTGATTGCTTTTGCTTGCTTCAATCTCTCCTCCTTTTTCGAGCTAATTGCTGTGGTGGATGTCAGGCTTTATCGCTTTTTCGAACTAATTGCTCATCTGAATGTTAACCCCTTTGGCTATCCTGCCCTTTTTAGGCCCTTGGTTGCCACCGCAGAACCACGGCGGCCCAGGATAAACCGGCACCAAAGGCAACGAGAACGACAAGATCGCCCTCCTTGATCCTTCCCTCCTCCACCGCTTCACAAAGGGCGACGACGGGAGATGCCGCGGAGAGGTTGCCATAGCGATCGACGTTGACGAAAATCTTCTCGCTAGGAATGCCCAGGGACCTGGCTGCCGCCTGGATGATGCGGTCGTTTGCCTGGTGGGGGATAAAGAGGTCGATATCAGATATCTGGAGGCCGGCGGCCTCCACAGCCTGCCTGGACGCCTTGGGCATCACGGTGACGGCGAACTTGAATACCTCCCTCCCCTCCATGAAGACATAGTAGCGTCCATCCTGGGGGGCACTGGAGGGCTTGCCGCAAGGGTGGGGGATGTAGAGGAGATCGCCACCTGACCCGTCACTGCCAAGCACAAAGCTGAGCATGTCTGTCGCGTGTTCGTTTGCCTGCACCACCACTGCCCCGGCGCCATCGCCAAAGAGGACGCAGGTGCCGCGGTCCTCCCAGTTAATGATACGGGTTACCGCCTCGCTGCCCACAACCAGAATGTTACTGTAGATCCCGGAGGAAATAAACTGATAGGCGATGGCCAGGGCGTGGATAAAGCCGCTGCATCCGGCACCCACATCGAAGGCAGCCGCTTTCTTGGCACCTATGGCATGCTGCACCAGGAAGGATGAGGCTGGGGTTATCCTATCCGGGCTATTTGTGGCCACAATGATCAGATCGAGGGAGCTCGGTGATAGGCCAGCAACTTCAAGGGCTTTCTTCCCCGCCTCCACCGCCATGGTGGATGCGGTTTCATCATCCCCCACAATGCGTCGCTCCCTGATCCCGGTGCGGGTCATGATCCACTCCTCGGTGGTGTCCACCATCCTCTCCAGCTCTTTATTGGTGAGCACCCTTTGTGGCAGATACTTCCCCCATCCTGTAATCGCCGCGTGAAAGCCCAACTCTCATCTCCCTCTAGGTTTCCAGTACATGCTACTAACGAGCTTGAATGTATTTTGAAAGTATAGCAAAGAGAGGCTGGCTGGTCAACCCCTTGACAAGGGAAATAAAAGAGTAGTAAATTAAATTGGTTAGCACTCTCAATCTGAGAGTGCTAACCAAGGGGTTAAGCGATGCTCTCGGAGAGGAAAGAGAACATCCTGGGGATAATTGTTAGCGAATATATCTCCCGGGCGAGCCCTGTGGGTTCAGAGGCCATTGCCAGAAGGCATGGGCTGGGGGTAAGTGCCGCCACCATCCGAAACGAGATGGCACGCCTTGAGGAGGATGGCTATATCATTCGCCGTCATGCCTCAGGGGGGGGCGTTCCCTCGGACAAGGGCTACCGATACTATGTGGAGTCCCTGGTCAAGGAGGGCGATATCCCTGTGGAGGAGCAGCGCATGATCTCCCATCTATTCCACCAGGTGGAGAGGGAGCTTGAGGAGTGGACCCGCTTAGCTGCTTCCTTACTTGCCCGCATGGTTCGTAGCATAGCTATTGTTACCTCTCCCAAGGCGGTGGAGTCCCGGCTCAAGCATTTGGAGTTGATAGCAGTTCAAGATTTCCTTGCCCTGCTTATCCTCCTCCTCCGGGAGGCCAGGCTCAAACAGCAGCTATTAGCTTTCGATGATGCGATGTCTCAGGAGGAGCTTAGCTTTATTTCCAATAAATTGAATGCAGCCTTTAAGGGTTTGACCAGGTTCGAGATCCTGGCCAGTGGCGTTGAGCTTTCCCTCGCTGAGGAGCAGGTAACGAAGGCTATAGTGCATATAATGGAAGGGGAGGATGTGCAAAGGTATGAGGAACCTTATATTGAGGGATTATGCCATATATTAACCCAGCCGGAGTTTGCCGGCGGTGAGATGATGTTGAGTCTTTTGGAGGTGCTGGAGAGCAGGAGGCTTGTGAGGTCCATCTTCCCTGAGATGCTCGCTGAGGAGGGCGTCCAGGTGATCATTGGAGCGGAGAATAGGGAGGATGCAATGCGGGAGTGCAGTATGGTGATCACCCGATATGGCATTCCTGGCGAGGTCAGTGGCGCCCTCGGGGTAATGGGTCCCACTCGGATGCAATATGGACGAGCGATCTCTGCGGTGCGCTACATGGGTTCGCTGATGAGCGATCTTGTCGCTGAGCTGCATCGTGGAGAGTTCCCCAGGAGGTCAATATCTTAAAGGGGGTGCTACCGTGGGCAATGAGGAGAAAGACCTTAGCCCTGAGGAGATAGTTCAAAAGGAAGAGGATGTGGTCAGCGAGTTGGAGGATATGGAATCGCTTCAGAAGGCACTCTCTGAGGAAAAGGCCAAGGCAGAGGACTATCTCGCCAATTGGCAAAGGGCCCAGGCAGATTTCATCAACTACAAGAGACGCATCGAGCAGGAGCGAAATGAGACGGTCAACTTTGCCAATGCGATGCTTATTCTAAACCTGCTCCCCGTTCTCGATGACCTGGAACGGGCTCTGGAGAACGTCTCGGCAAAGCTTGCAGGGCTCACCTGGGTGGATGGCATTATGCTTATTTATCGAAAGCTCCAGGCGATTCTAGAGGGGCATGGGCTCACTGAGATCAAGGCCATTGGCGAGCCCTTCGACCCAAATCTTCATGAGGCGGTGCTCTTTGGAGAGGGGGAGGGGGGGAAGGTTATCGAGGAGCTTCAGAAGGGCTATAAGCTACACGATCGGGTGATTCGTCCCAGCATGGTGAAGGTGGGAAAAAGCAAGGAGGAAAAGGAAGGGAGCCCTGAGGAGGGGCAATAAGCCTTACCGGTAGGGAGGAAAAGAATGGGAAAGGTGATAGGTATCGACTTAGGAACGACAAATAGCTGTGTCGGTGTGATGGAGGCCGGGGAGCCAGTGGTGATCGTCAGTGCCGAAGGGGGAAGGGTGACCCCTTCGGTGGTGGCGGTGAGCAAGGCTGGGGAGCGTCTCACCGGCCAGGTGGCGAAGCGACAGGCGATCACCAATCCAGATAACACCATCTTCAGCATCAAGCGCCTCATGGGGCGAAAGTTTAATGACCCGGAGGTGGTGCGAGACAGGAAGATATTGCCCTTTAAGATTACCGAAGCCCCTAATGGCGATGCTAAGGTAGTTATGGGCGGTAAAGAGTATAGCGCCGCAGAGATCTCGGGGATGATATTGCAGAAGATGAAGATGGACGCCGAGGCCTACCTTGGTGAGAAGGTTACCGAGGCGGTAATCACCGTGCCCGCCTATTTCAACGACAGCCAGCGTCAGGCGACCAAAGACGCCGGAAAGATCGCAGGGCTTGAGGTC
>SOJQ01000033.1 GCA_004376075.1 Dehalococcoidia bacterium
GGCGACGGCAGCGACCTGAGGGTCTTCGATAGCGACATAGGCCGGCTTGGTGGTCTCATCTGCTTCGAACATCACATGCCCCTCTCCAAGTATGCCCTGTTTGCCAAGGGGGAGCAGGTCCACGCTGCAGTGTGGCCAGCTCATACACGCATCAACAGGATCATAGATGCCGCTTGCCGCCAGTACGCCTATGAGGGCCAGACCTTCGTCATTGTCGCCTGCGGCTACATCACCAAGGATATGGTGCCGGATAGCTTTCCGTTCAAGGAACGGACCTCGTGGGCTGTCAACGGTGGCAGTGGTATCATAAGCCCTCTAGGGGAGTATCTGGCCGGGCCTGTCTATGATGAGGAGACCATCCTTTACGCCGACATCGACCTGGACATGGTAGTCCGCGCCAAGCGGTGGGTGGACGTGGTGGGGCACTACGCTCGCCCCGATGTTGCCACCCTGCTCCTCAATGAGGAAAGGCAAGAGCCGATGAGGTCGGTGGGTGGAGAAGACGCCACCTACCGACAGCTGCTTCAGGAGATCAAAGCGTTGCGTGCCAAGGTGGGGCTTATCCCTTATCAGGAGCTCAAGGCAGCTCTTCAGGACTTGAGCCAGGCCATTGAGGAGGTAAGGCCCAAAATCGAGCAAGCACCCTAGGCTTTGATGCAAGCTAAGATTCCACTCAGCTTCAAAGTGAGCCATCACATAGGGGCGCCGGTAAATTTAGCGGCGCCCCTATATTTTGGCTTTGGAATTGGCCACTTTGAACTCCACGCTTAGGTGCTCTGTCCCCCTCCTCCGCCAACCCTTCTATTGCCCATGAAGGCGCTCAGCAGGTCCAGGGGCAAGGGGAATATCAGAGTGTTGGTCTTCTCCGTGGCGATCTCGGTGAGGGTCTGGAGATAGCGTAGCTGCAGCGTTGTCGGCTCCGCGCCAATAATCTTGCCCGCCTCAGCCAGCTTCACGGAAGCCTGCAACTCGCCCTCAGCGTGGATGATCTTGGCTCGCCTCTCGCGCTCTGCCTCAGCCTGCGCCGCCATTGCCCGCTGCATCGTAGAGGGAAGCTCCACATCCTTGATCTCCACCACGCTCACCTTGATCCCCCAGGGCTCCGTCTGCTCATCGATGATCTGCTGCAGCGTCAGATTCAGCTTCTCACGGTGTGCCAGCAATTCGTCAAGCTCAGATTGGCCGAGCACGCTTCTCAAGGTGGTCTGGGCGATCTGGTAGGTCGCCATCCTGTAGTCATAGACCTCCACTACGGCAGCCTCGGGGTGCATCACCCTGAAGTAGACCACGGCATTGACCTTGAGAGTCACATTGTCCCTAGTGATCGCCTCCTGGGAGGGGACATCCATGGTGACCACCCGGGTGTCTATCTTGCGCATGCGGTCAAGGAAGGGGATGATGAAGCGTATCCCGGGCCCTCTCGTTCTCTCCAGTCGACCCAGCCGAAACACCACCCCAGCCTCATACTGGTACACGACCTTTATGGCAGCCGGCAATAAGATGAGCAGCACAAAGGCTACCAAGGCAAGGACTATCCAATTCACTTTTCTTCACCTCCCTTTTTATTTTTCCTGGTTACCCTGAGTCTTAAGCCATCGACCTCGGTTATCACCACCTCCTCTCCAGGCTCAACTCTCCCTTCATCCACTGTTGCCTCCCAGCGCTCCCCGTGCACGAAAACGGTGCCTGTGGGGTCGAGGGGTGTTCGGGCCACCGCCACCTTGCCCACCATCGCCTCCCGCCCCGTCTGTTGTCGCGTTCGATGGGTGCGCACGATCGCTCCTACGGCGAAGACGAAAAAGGCAGTGATGACGATCACCACCCCGGCGATGAGACCTTTATTTATCTGAAACATTGGATTGCTCATTAAGACCATCGAGCCTATGGTCAGAGAGGCAATGCCCCCCAGGGCAAGCAAACCGTGACTGGTGATGAAAACCTCCGCTACGAAGAGGCCAAAGGCGAGAACGATCAGTAGCACCCCAGCGTAGTTAACGGGAAGCATCCCCAGAGAATAGAAACCAAGTAAAAGGCAGATGGCACCGACAACCCCGGGAAAGATGGCCCCGGGACTGGCAAGCTCGAAAAAAATCCCCATCATCCCCAGGCTCAAAAGGATATAGGCGATGTTGGGGTCTGAGATGGTGAACAGAAACCGCTCCGTGGTCCCCATGTCAATATAGTTGATGTCAGCATTCGCGGTATCCAGGGTGACCACCTCCCCGCTTAAGAGCGTTACCTGCCATCCATCAAGCTGGGAGACGAGCTGATCCAGGCTATCGGCAACGATATCGATGACCCCCAGCGCTTGGGCCTCCTCAGCGCTTACCGAGGCGCTTTCCCTTACCGCAGCCTCTGCCCAGTCGGCGTTGCGACCTCTCATCTCGGCGATGCTCCTGATGTAGGCCACGGCGTCGTTGACCACCTTCTCCGCCATAGTCTCATCCATTCCTCCCTCACCGATGGCAACAGGGTGAGCGGCGCCAATTGCCGTTCCCGGTGCCATCGCTGCCACGTGAGCCGCTATGGTGATAAAGGCTCCCGCTGAGGCTGCCCTTGCCCCCGGGGGCACATAGACCACTACCGGGACATCGGCCTCGAGGATGCTCTGCACGATGTCGCGCATCGAGGTATCGAGCCCACCCGGCGTATCCAGCTCAATGATGCACACAGCTCCATGCTCCTCAGCAAGCCCGATACCCCTGTCAATGTAGCCAGCAAGGACGGGGTTGATCGTCCCATCGACCCTGAGGACATCGATGCCCGGGCTGGCTGCGCTCACCTCCCCCGATATTAGAAGGGAGAGACCAAGCAGCATGAGTCCAATAAAAAAACCCTTCCGCATATCCAATCATTATAGAGGGGTTGTGGTCTTTTTGCAATCGAGCCCCGTTGTTGAAGGATGAACCAGATTAGTGTAGAATAGCCTAAGCTTGTAAAAGGTGAAAGATAGTGAGAGTGCCCAGGTGTAAAGGGATGCGCGATCTGCTCCCCCAGGATATGGCGAAGTTTCGGCGCATCGAAGAGGTGTTCCGAGGCTGTTGCCTGAAGGGGGGCTATGAAGAGGTGAGAACGCCAACACTGGAGTATCTCCACCTTTTTACCGCCACCGGGACGCTGACCCCGGGCATGCTGGGCAGGGTTTACTCCTTTCTTGACTGGGATGGCTGGAGTGGGGAGCGGGTGGTGTTGAGGCCGGATGGCACGATCCCTGCTGCAAGACTCTACCTGGAAAACCTCGAGGGTGGCGAAATAACGAAGCTTTTTTACGTGGAAAACACCTTCACCTTTGAGGAGACGGGCGAGGAGAGGAGGGAGCGCTGGCAGTGTGGCGCTGAGCTCATCGGAAGCAGCCAGCCCCTGGCCGACGTGGAGCTAATCCTCCTCGCCTTGGAGGTCCTGGAGAAATTAGGGATGCCTGTGGAGCTAAGGCTATCCCATGCTGGCTTAATTAAGGCACTACTGGGGGAGCTGGGACTGGGGTCAGCGGAGCAGACCGAAATATTCGACCAGATTTTGGAGGGGAATATAAAGGCGCTGGGTGAAATAAAGACCGAGGATGTGGACTTAAAGAGGGCTTTGCCCCTTTTATTGGATGTCAAAGGGAGCTCGCCTGGCTTTCTGGAAAATATCAGGGCTCTCCTGGGGAAAGCCTTGCCCGGACTCGAGCCCAGCCTTAATAACCTGACCAGTATTGCCGAGCTTCTTAGCGCCCTGGATTGCCCCTACCAAATCGATATCGCCTCAGGCAGGGGTTTTGAATATTATACCGGGGTTATGTTTCAATTCTACGCCTTGGCGGAGAGGGTGGGGGGAGGGGGGAGATACGATGATTTGATCCCACTGGTGGGGGGAGGACCTGTTCCCGCCTCGGGTTTTGCTCTATATATGGACCAGTTGATGGATCTCCTAAAGAGGGAGCAGCCATCTTACCACAGGATTCTGGTCCGGCCCGAGGGCAGCGATGTGAAGGGGTTGAAGTCTTGCTTTGAGGTTGCCCGCTTTTTGAGAGAAGAAGGCTATCTCACCGAGCTAGACCTGGGCCGCAAAGCGGTGAGCGATTATCGGTGGCTTCTCTTGGTGCCCAGGGAAGGCCCCTTCCAATTGTTTGACCAGGCTACAGGGAAAAGGAGTGAGGTAGCCTCTCAAGCGGGAATTCTAAAGATAGTGGAGGGGTCCAGGTGAAGCTGGCCTTGCCAAAGGGGCGACTTTTGAGCGATACCGCCGCTTTGCTCCAGAGGGCGGGACTGGGGCTTTCGGACTATGACGAGGGGTCGCGTTCCTATCGCCCTAAATCCACCACATTCGTTGACCTCTTTCTTAAGGTGTTTCAAGAGAAGGATATCCCTATTCAGGTGGCTATCGGCAACTATGATTTGGGGATATGCGGGCTGGACTGGGTGGAGGAGCTTCTGGTTAAGTACCCCAGTGGCGACCTGGTGAAGGTGGGAGAGCTAGGTTATGGCAAAAGCGATTTGTATTTGGTCGCCAGCAGGTATGTCGGGGTCTCCTCAGTGGGGGAGATAGAGGATGGATTTGGAACGGTGCGCATCGTCAGCGAGTACCAGAACCTGGCGGAATCCTTCGCCCTCAGGTTGCGCCTCAGGAGATTTAAGATCCTCCCCATATGGGGGGCTGCCGAGGTCTATCCCCCGGAGAGCGCCGATCTGGCGATAATCGCCGAGGCTTCGGTGGATAGACTTGCCGATCACGATCTGGTCCCTCTAGCCAGGATTCTCACCTCCAGGGCTTTCTTAATCGCCAACAGGAAAAGCCTGGCAAAGGCTGATATGAGCATGCTACTCGGCCATCTTTCCCCCTCAGAGGTAGAAATTGAGGAGGAATCGCCTTTGCCTGCCGTTACCGGCAGAGTGTTTGAGAAAGCGGCTGAGGGCGAAAAAATGGTTCGTTTTGCCCTGCCCGATGGTCACCAGCAACGCCCCACTATGGAATTCTTCAGGAAGGCGGGGCTTAAGATCGATGGCTATTCTGAGGTATTGGAAACTCGCCGACCTACCTTGGAGCTTAACGGTGTCACCGTTAAGGTGATCAGGCCTCAGGATATGCCCCTCCAGGTGGCAAACGGGAACTTTGATCTGGCAATCACCGGTAAGGACTGGCTTAAAGACCATCTCTATCGATTCCCTTCAAGTCCAGTGGAGGAAATCTTGGATCTGGGATTTGGAAGGGTAACCATTGTGGCTGTGGTCAGCGAGGATTTGCCCGTTAATAATGTCGCTGAGTTGAGGGACCTGGTGAGGGGAGGGCTGCTTCCCACGATAAGGGTGGCTTCGGAGTATGTAAATATCGCTGACAAGTATGCGAGGGATAAGCACCTGGAGCGCTATAAGATAATCCCCACCTGGGGAGCGAGCGAGGCCTTCCTCCCCGAAGATGCCGACCTCCTCATCGAGAATACCGAGACAGGGGAAACCTTAACCAAGCACAAGCTTAAAATTATCGGCACCCTTTTTGATTCCTCGGCATGCCTTATCAGCAATAGGAATGCTCTATCCGATCCATTAAAGAAGGAACGAGTAAAGCATATCATCAAAATCATGGAAAAGACAGCCAAAGAGGGTTTCTAAAAAGTAAAGCCTGAAGGTCGAAAAGAGATGCCTCCACTTTGCCTCCATCTAGGCATTGCTAAAGAGGCGGCAGAGCTGCTGCACCATTCTATAATAGACCAGAATCTGGGCAGCTACCTTGTCGGCGCCACCTTGCCCGATGTGCACCTAATTATAGGCGCCTCTCGAGAGGAAACCCATTTTTTCGACCTAGAGAAGGAGTGCTTGGAGAGTGGGGCAACGCTGATCTTTGAAGCTTATCCCAATCTTGCCAAGGAAAGCAAACTTGATGCCAAAACGAGGTCCTTTGTTTCAGGCTATCTATCCCACCTCGTCAGCGACGAGATCTGGATTGTTGACATCTATCGCCCTTTCTTCAGCAGTTCCTCGCCTCTTAGCGGGGATCCTATGGCCAACATGCTGGACAGAGTGCTCCAGTTCGAGCTCGATCGCAGAGAGCGGGAGGATAAAAGGAGGATGGAGGAGATTCGGGGGCAAATCTACGATTGGGAGCCAAGGGTTGATATTGGTTTTATTGACGGTCCTACTTTGCGGGAGTGGCGAGACTTTATTTGCACTGCCGCCACCCGCGAACCAACCTGGGCCTTCTTCCGCTTCTTTGCCCAGAGGTTCTCCCTCCCCAGGCAGAAAATCGATGCTGAGCAGTTGGAGCAGTTCCTTTCCTCAATGCCTGCCAGGTTAGAGTGGGCCATCAAGTATGTCACCCAAGAGCGACTCACCGCCTTTAGGGAAAAAGCAATAAGTGAATCGGTGGCGATAGCCAAGGAGTATTTAGGTGAAGATAATTAGGGATTTTCAAACTGCTAGGGCTGTTTTGCGGCGCTCCCCCTTCGAGCTCGGCGAAGTTCCCCCCCAAATAAAACAAGGGATAATAGGGATCTTTGGCGAGGAGCTCACCCCCGAGGAGGCGGTGGCGAGGATCATCGCTGAGGTGCGCGACAAAAGGGATGCCGCCCTTTTTGAATATACCAAACGGATCGATGGGGTGGCGCTTAAATCCCTGGAGGTAAGCAAAGAGGAGATCGACAAAGCCTATAAAAAGGTGAACAAAGAGCTTATCTCGGCGCTTGAGATTGCCGCGGAAAGGGTGCGCTCCTTCCATCTCACCCAGATGCGCCATGGCTTTAAGGGATTCATGGAGGGAGGGACAGGGCAAATCCTTCGCCCCCTGGAAAGGGTGGGCATATATGTGCCTGGGGGCACGGCGTGCTATCCATCGACGGTATTGATGACGGCGATCCCTGCCAAAGTAGCGGGGGTCAAGGAGGTCATCCTGGTCACCCCACCACGGAGAGGGGGTGCAATACCGCCGCCTACACTGGTGGCAGCGGACATTGCCAAGGTGGACCTGGTTTTTAGGGTGGGGGGCGCTCAAGCGATCGCAGCCCTCGCCTTTGGCACCGAGTCCATTCCAAAAGCGGACAAGATCTGCGGACCGGGCAATATTTTCGTTATCTTGGCGAAGAGGATGGTCTTTGGCGTAGTGGATATCGATGGGCTCCCAGGACCTACGGAGACGGTTATCTTGGCCGATGATTCCGCAGATGCTGCCCTCTGCGCTGCCGACCTCCTGGCTCAAGCGGAGCATGATGTGCTTGCCACCGTCTTCCTGATCACCACCTCCTCCAAGCTGGCCGATGAGGTCAATAGTGAGGTGGAGCGTCAGCTCGCTAAATTGGAGCGTGCTGGCATCGCACGGGAATCGGTGGAGAGGAGGGGAAAGATAATTGTGGTTGCCAATATAACTCAGGCTGTCGACCTGGTTAACCTTTATGCCCCAGAGCACCTATCTTTGATGGTGCATACCCCCTCTTCGTATATGAGAAGGATCCGCAATGCCGGGGCAATCTTCGTCGGGGAAAGCTCCCCCGAAACCTTGGGCGACTATGTTGCCGGACCGAGCCATGTCATTCCCACAGAGGGCACCGCCCGTTTCAGATCTCCCCTCGGTGTTAGCGACTTCCTCAAGTTCACCAGCGTGGTTGCGTTAAGTGAAGAGGATTTAGAGGCGCTCGGTCCTGCTGCGGCGACCATCGCCAGGGCTGAGGGGCTCACTGCCCATGCCCGTGCCGTGGAGGCAAGGCTTAAAAAGAAAAGCAGGGAGGGCTAATTATGAACCCTTCCGATCCTTCTCGGGGTATCGAAAGGCTGATCAGGGGCGACATTTTGCGCCTTGGGGGATATCAACCCATCGCCCCTTTGGAGGTGCTTGGCGCGCGAGCTGGGGTTCCCATCGAGGGGGTGATAAAGCTGGATGGGAATGAAAATCCCTATGGCTGCTCACCAAGGGTGGGGCGCGCCCTCGCCAGCTATCCCTTCTATCATATCTATCCCGACCCCGACCAGGGGGAGGTGCGAAAAGCGCTGGAGGGGTATGTTGGAGTCGGCGCAGAGCATATCGTGGCTGGCGCTGGCAGCGATGAGCTCATCGACCTCATCCTGCGCCTTTTCCTCGAACCAGGGGACAGGGTGATCAACTGTGTTCCCACCTTCGGCATGTACCCCTTCTCTACCGAGGTTTGCGG
>SOJQ01000013.1 GCA_004376075.1 Dehalococcoidia bacterium
CTGGTGACGACCCCATAGCTCTGGAAGCGATGTCGCTGGGGCCTCTATTCTTTATCCGAAAGCCCTTTGAGATGGCCGATGTCGTTGAGGTTCTCGATGCAACGATAAGGTTAAGGCGCTAGCTTCACCAGGTTTATCCCTATTTCCCGTTTAAGCCCAGCTTCATGTTGCAGGCGATTGCCAGGAGCCACGCAAAATATTGAACGCGGCGTGGGGCGTTTTTACACTATGCGCATAATCTGAAGCTAGCAGTATTCTTCCTCTACCTGCTCCCCCGTCTCCATGCTTGGTGAGCCGACTCAGAAACGTACTATGATCTTTTCATCAATGGCGCTGGCAATTCGTTTGTTCACAGTCCCGCCGTATCGGTGGGTGGCCCTTTGGCTGACGGCAGCAAGAGGGAGAGATGGAGTTCACAGCATACGGCGGAGCGGATACAGTTGGGGGCAACAAGATTCTCCTGGAAGACAAGGGGGTCAATATCCTCCTCGACTTCGGGATCAACTTCAGTCATAGGAATCGATACTTTGAGGGGTATTTGGTCCCACGGTTTCGGCGAGGCCTTCTGGAAATGTTCCACATGGGGCTCCTTCCTCCGATCAAAGCTGTTTAACCGGCCTGACCTGGAGATAGTGGGCGTCGACTTGTGGGCCACGGCGCGGGTGCGGTACCAAATCCGGCAAATCGAACTCCACGTAGTGCTGCTGTCGCATGCTCACCTTGACCACAGCGGTTACATCTCCTTCCTCCGCCAAGATATGCCAATAGTGTCCAGCCGGTGCACCGCTTACATTGCGAAGGCAATCCAGGACTCCTCGAGGGCGGCGTGAACCGAACAGAGCTCAGGGCCTATAACTGGCTTCTGAAGAAGGATCTGTCTGTGGCCAAACAGCTCAGAAGAATACCCCAAGTTTTTCACAAATGGCTGCAAAGCCTATCACCCAAAGCGCATTTGCGGGCTGTCGATCGTTTTCTCAGATTCGGAAGCAGAGGCGCTCAGCAGTGTAAGAGACCTGTTTGTGCTTGTCTTTCGGGATGATTTAATGACCCTATTGGCGTTGTCCCCTTCGACGGGATTGACTTCAAGCTTGAATGAGGCGCACCCAGAAGGCGCTAAGCGATTTTGAAAAGCATGGGCCAAAGAAATGACACTCAAGAAACCTTGTCAAATACCTGGTTGTAGCACGAGTGCCGAACACTTTATTGGCAGCCTCACCGCTGAAATTGAGGGTAAAGACAAATGGCTTTACGTGTGCAACCTACATGAGAAGCAAATTGCGCGCGAAAATGCCTTGATCGCTGAACGCGCCGTAGTCTCTGGCATGACGATAGCTGCCTATATCGAAAAGCGGCGGAAGGGGGGAACTACCAATGTACAAGCGAGAGCAAACGGAGATCGAGGGGGCGTTTGATCGCCTGGCTAAAGCCAGTAGGGATGCAGAAAGGGCAATCAGAGACTTCAATGACATTTGGCAAGAGCTGAAAGGCAAGGTCCAATTACTCCATCAGACGGGGCTTAAGGACCTTGAGGATCGAGCCCGATAGGCTGGTCTATGAGATGGGCCGGAAATCGTATCTGAGGCCTCCCTTTCAACAGGGCAAAGAGGAATAGAGACTCGCCCTGCAAATGGAGGGGCAACGGCCTATTTAACTCTCGATGACAAGTTGGAAAACAAGATTGGTTACTTGTTCTTTGAGGACTTGGAGGCGGGCTTCGCCAAGCTGGAACCGTTGAAACCAGTATTTGATGTCATACCACTCCCTCCTCTGGTCCCCCACCTTTAGATAACAGTCTTCAACCATTGACCTCGCCTCTTCAAAGCTGATCCCATTCCTTTTCGCATAAAGAGATGGAATCCCCTCATACCAGACAGCTCGACTAAAGTCTGGCGTCACCAGTGTCCCCTCTACATCGAACGAGACCACTTTGATCTTGCCCACTCCTAGCCCCTTTTTCGCATTATAAGCCTTATACTCTCAAGGGAAAAGGCTGGGGGGAGAATCCCCTCCGAAAAGTGTAGCTAATTTCCCATTATGGACCGAATAGCGTTTAGTGCAACCACCGTGATCAGTGCCTTTGTATCGCCTGTTCTGCATGTCATCATGCCCGCAGGTCTGGGCCTCTGGATCAATGATAGTGTAAAGGATGATAGTATAAGGGTATATAATGTCTTGCGGAAGGGAAAATCCCAATGGTTTGGTTTCTTAGATGATAAACTCTCGCCCATCATGAGTTAGTCGGAGGTGACACTTGTCAGCTATGATC
>SOJQ01000085.1 GCA_004376075.1 Dehalococcoidia bacterium
ATGAGGATAAGGTTGCTTATGTTGCTCCCAAACTACCTGGTGCTGACGTCATCACGATCGTAGTGTACGACAATGAAGGTAAAGAGGCTAGGGATTTCGCGATTGTCACCATTGTAGAACGTGGAGAAAAGTAAATTCTCGCTATTACATTTGATTTTTCAACATAAAGGAGCTAGGAGGGGCTAGATGTCATGAGAGGGAAAGGTTTCAAAGCTGGCTTGGGTGGATTGCTTGCGGTAGTCATAGCTATCACCGTGACGTTCTCAGCGTCTTGCGCGCGCGCTCCCATCACACCTGTCATCAGAATAGCCGATATGTGTTGGCAGAGCAATGTACCGGTCATCAACTTAATGAAGATTATTCTGGAAGATGAGCTAGGCTATGAAGTGGAATTTGTGCCCACACTCTGGGCAGGACCTACTTTTGATGCCTTGACCACGGAACCGTCAGATGTTGACATCTTTGCCGAGTGCTGGCTACCAAACCTACAGCCTCTTGTGGATGAGTACGTTACAGATAAAGGTCAGGCAGAAGTGGTCGCCACAAGCTATGTAGGTCGCCAGGGCTTTGTCGTTCCTACTTATGTCATTGAGGGAGATCCCAATAGAGGTATCGAGCCGATGGCGCCTGACCTGCGCTCGGTCTGGCAACTGAATGACTATGTCGATCTATTTGACCGTGACCATGACGGCAGAGGCGAGTTAATTGGGGGTCCTGAAGGGTGGCTGTGCACTGAGATAAATGAGTGGCAGCTGGAGAGCTGGGAGCTGAGTTATGATCAGGTAATACAGGATGAGTGGGTAAGCTGGAGCATGCTGACTTCAGCATACTATGAAGGGGAGCCTATCCTATGTTACGGCTACGAGCCCACCTGGCCTACGCTCCTGTTTGGGCTCACCTGGCTTGAAACGCCGGCGTATAGTGACGAAGCCTGGGCTGACTATGAGATTTGGAAGGATTGGAAGGCAGGCATGGATGTGACCTGGGAACCCGGAATTGCATGTGGTTACCCGCCATCTGAGGTTCTGGTTGTGGTGACTGACGAGTTCAGCCAGGAGTACCCCGATGCTTACCGCTTCTTGCAAAACTGGAGTATACCTGTGGAAGACCTGACCGATCTCAGTGTCCAGATAGAGCTTCACAGGCTACCTGCGGCTTATGTAGCCTCCGAGTACATAAGGGAGCACCAAGAGCTTGTGGACCAATGGTTAGCTGGCATAGAATGATTAGCAGAAAGCAAATGTGGCTGCACAAACGTCCATTCTGTGCAATCGGGCACAAAAAGAGGCCGGGCATCCATAAGATACCAGGCCCCTGTTTTAGAGCCCCAGCCCGAGTTGCCTCGGCGCCTTTGCCTCCGCTTCAGCCCTGGCCCGCTCCTCCTTTACCCTCTCCTTCCTAACCTTAACCCGCTGGCGGTAGATCCACTCCTTTAGTCCCTGAGAAGCCCCGTCCGATAGTCGTCCAGGCTCTCCGTGCTGAGCTTCTGCGGGACCTTCACCTCCTTCCATGTCTCAAGAGTCCTCGCCATTGACAGTTGCCAAGGGCTGCCATAAGATTGGTAGTGGAAAGGGATAAGGACGGTCGCTTCCAAGGGGACAATGCAAAGAGTTAAGGTGGTGAACATGATGTCGATGGCATTGGAAGGGATAAAAGTCATAGACCTTACTCGCTTGGCGCCGGGACCCTATTGCACCATGTTCCTAGCCGATCTGGGGGCCGATGTGATCAAGATTGAGCCTGGGGGAGGCCGAGCCGCGATAGCATTTTTGCCTCAAACCGCCGAGGAGGAAGAAAGCAGAAGGGCTTACAATGCTGAGGAGCGTAACAAGAAGAGCATCGTTCTGAACTTGAAGATGGAGGAGGCGCAGAAGATCTTTTACAAGCTCGCTGAGAAGGCTGATGTCATCATAGAGGAGTTCAGACCAGGAGTAGTAAAGCGCCTCGGCGTTGACTACGAGACCATAAGCAAAATGAATCCGAGGATAGTCTACTGCTCGCTCACCGGCTATGGCCAGGATGGGCCGTATCGGGAACTCGCCGGGCACGATGTGAACTACATATCCCTGGGTGGAGCCCAAAGCATCCTTGGCGAGCCCGGAGGCAGGCCTGTGGTGCCCACCAACATCATAGCTGACTATGCGGCAGGGGGCATGCATGCCGCCATAGGCATACTCGCCGCTCTGTTGGCCAGGGAAAGGACTGGGAAAGGGCAGCATGTTGACATAGCGATGCTGGATGGAGTGGTTTCGCTGATGCATTCCGAGGCGGCGAGCTATTTCTCCACTGGCCAGGTTCCTGGCTTGGGCCACATCCTGATGTTCAGCGGGGCTCCCCACTATGGAGTCTACCAGACAAAGGATGGCAAATATATCAGCCTTGGCGCCCTCGAGCCCTGGTTCTATGAGAACCTGTGCCGGGCACTGGGTAGGGAGGATTTCATCCCCTACCAGTGGACAGGCGGAGAGAAGTGGGAGGAGATTGCCTCAGCCTTCAGGCAGATATTTCTCACCAAGACAAGGGATGAATGGGTGGAAATCCTCAGGCAGACCGATACCTGTGCTGCCCCTGTTTACTCACTGGACGAGGCCTTCTCCGACCCACAGGTGCTTCATCGCAACATGGTTGTGGAGATTGAGCACCCAACACTGGGAAAGGTTAAGCAGGTGGGGATCTCCATCAAGCTCTCGGAGACGCCGGGAGCGATAAGAAGCATGGCACCTCGGCCGGGTCAGCACACCGAGGAGATACTGCTTGATTTAGGCTATGCCAAAGAAGAGATCGAGGAGCTACGAAAGACAGGGGCAATAGCGTAGACTTTTTCAAGCTTTTGATACTTTGCAAAGGATACCCCTTAGGTTGACAGAGCCCAACGCTGGCTCATATGGCGGTGCACTTTCCGTCAGGATATTCACATTGGCTTCGGCCCAACCATATAATTGCGAAGCCCCCTTCTCCGGGAACCACCAGCCAAAGGCAACAACCACTACCCGGGGGTCAAGCTCCCCATTTAGGGAGAGCCTCTGCCTTATTCGGCCTCTTTTCGTTTCAATGTAGACCCAGTCCCCATCCTTTAACCCAAGCCTGGCAGCGGTTTCAGGGTTCAATTGCGCCCTTGGCTCAGGGGCGATTCGGCGCAACCTGGGGATGTTCCTGTGCGCCGAGTGGCAGAAGCAGGGCTCCTTGGCATTGGTGAGCACCAGTGGATACTCCCTCGCTAATTCTGGAGAGCTATAAGGGGTCTCGGGGGGCTCGTTATAGATAGGTAAGGGGCTATAGCCCAGCTCCTCCAGTTGCTGGGAATATATTTCCACCTTGCCCGATGGCGTCCTGAATCCAGACTCCTCATATTTTCTATACTTCCTCTCTGCTTGAAGAATCCCCTCTTTCTTGAATTCCTCGAAGCTTAGGCCAGTGGGTTGTAGGATTAGATCAAGGGCATCCCTCTCGTCGGCCCAGAAATATTCCTCAAGCCCCACCCTCTTAGCCAGTTCATTTATCATCCTCATGTCGGACCAGCACTCGCCGGGAGGCTCCACTATTTTGGGATAGGCTAGGAGGTAGAGGCTGGGATAGGGACCAACTTCATCGAACTCGAAGTTGGTGGCAGCGGGAAGGACTATATCGGCAAGTTCAGCGGTAGGCGTCATGAAAAGCTCCGACACCACCAGGAACTCCAGCTTCATTAAGGCGTCGTAGGTTTCTTTAGCATTAGGGTAAGTCAACAAAGGGTTGGTACCAATGAGCAGCGCTGCCTTCACCGGGTAGGGCTCAGCCTCCAAAATAGCCTTGATAACCGACTGCCTTGGTATAAATGCCGACCTGGCAGCCAGTTTGAACTCTCCCCCGATCATCTTCTCCAGCTTCCTAGGAAATTCCCTGAGGAGCATGAAATGCCCCGGCCTCGTTATAGGGATGGGACTTGGCATTATATCTCCCCCAGGGATGTCTACATTGCCGCTGATCGCCCTCAGGATAGAGATGGCTCGGCATGTTTGGAAGCTGTTTGAGGTGTGATCCAAGGCATTTCCCCACTGAATGGTAGCAGGCTTAATCTGAGCGTATAGTCTCGCTGCCTCCGCAATTTGCTCCCTGGGCACCCAGGTTATCTCCTCCACCACATCCAGGGGATAGTTCTTGATATGCTCCCTCAGCCGGTCGAAGCCTGTAGTCCAATTAGCTACGAAATTCTCGTCACAAAGATTTTCCTCTATCATCACCTTCATCACACCCAAAGCCAGGCTGCCATCGCTACCCGGTCTGGGTTTAATCCAGAGTTCAGCCCGAGAGGCCAGAGCTGTCTTTTGGGGGTCTATTACAATAAGCTTTGCCCCGTTGTTCAAGGCGGAGCGAAGCACTGACCTGGTGATACTCGCATCATGGGTCTGAAGCATATTGCTTCCCCACACTACTATGCAGCTGGGGAGATTTTGGTTGTCTCCAAGGCAAGGGGAGCCAAAGGTGAAGGCGGAGGCAAGGTCCCTGGGCATATGGCATATGTGACCGGGGGTGGCAACATTGGGGGTTCCGAAGGCGCTGGCGAACCTTTGGGCGAAGGCCAGCTCCAGACCTTTAGGGTCTCCCAGCCCTATCACCACCGACTCAGGCCCGAAATCTCTCTTAAAGCTGTTTAACCTCTGGGCAATGGTGGTTAGGGCTTCATCCCAGGAGATGCTGACCCATTCCCCCTTTCCTCTTTCTCCCTCCCGCCTTTGCGGATACCTAAGGCGGTCAGGGTGGTACAGGATCTGCGGCAATGCCGCTCCCTTGGGGCATAATTCTCCCTTGCTTAAAGGGCTCTCAGGGTCGCCTTCGACCTTAATAACCCTTTCCCCCTCCACCGTCACCAGGAGGCCACACCTACCAAAGCACATCCGGCAAAAGGTCCTCACCTTCTCCCTTTGAGGCTTCACATCTCCCCCTTTCCTTGGCGCAAAGCTTGGCTTCACCATTTTACACCACCCCCTTCAATTTTTCCATCTCGGCGATAATTTTCTCCATCCCCTGTGAGCTCTTGCACGCTCCATCCCAGTGTGGTACAGTCAAAAAGGAAATGCTCATTATCACCCTTTGCGATAGCCACGAGAGGGACCCCCGATACGCAGGATCGGTCTAGATTCGGAACCCTTTAAGGAAGGATAGGCCATGGGTGCTGTGCTATCAAAACAAGATATCCTTGACTTGGTGGAGCGAACCCCACCTTTAATTGAGGGTCCCATTGAGTTAGAGGAGCAAATACAGCCCAACGGCATCGACCTTACGGTACGAAGCGTTGCTCTCATTGCCTCCGGGGGCCAAATAGGCTCCGTAGCTGAGGAACGCAGGCTTTCCAGCCATAGCCCTCTGGAATTCGATGCCCTTGGCTTTCTGAATCTGCCTGCCGGCTGCTATTTGGTTACCTACAACGAGATTCTAAACCTGCCTAAGAACATTATCGCTCTCGGTAAGCCTCGCTCCAGCCTTCTTAGATGCGGGGTAAGCATGCATACCGCCGTCTGGGATGCCGGCTATTGCGGACGATCCCAATCCCTCATGGTGGTCTACAATCCCTACGGCTTCCGGCTAAGCCGCAACGCAAGAATTCTGCAGCTTGTATTCTTTCTCTTGACCAGGGAATCCTCGGAGGGCTATGGGGGAATCTTTCAAGGGGAAAACCTATAAGGCTCAGCATAATGAAAGGCAGGATTTGCCTCCTTCAGCTTCATCGATCTATATGATTGAACCTCCTCCCTTAACATTCTCCTCGCTCCCTCCCAATCTATGTGCCCCCTGTTCGCAGCGGCCAGGATTTGGCCTATATCCTCGATCAGGCTTGGGCAAGGCTCTTCAGAGTTCCTACATGCTCCATAAAGCAGCATATTAAGCTCGATTGCCGATATTGCTCCGCTCTCGGCCTCCAATCTTGAAATGCCCTCAACGAAGATATCTGAGAACTCCTTTATTAGCGATTTTTGTTCCTCACCAAATTCTTCACAGTAGTGAAATCTGCAAAGCAAGGGCCGATAGTCATTGATTGGGCATTCCCCAAAGGCCTCTGAAAAAAACTCGCACCCCATTTGCCGACAGCACCTTCCACCGCAACTAGAGCATATCTTTTCCTCCCTATCGATCCTCTCCAAGAATTCCAAAGCTCGGCCCACCTCCTGGCCGAAAAGTTCCTCGAGCTCAAGATCGGCGATGAAGGGGAGCTGGGGGAACCTCTTTACGTTTCGGCTAAAATTTTTGATAGCCTTTTCTTTATCCATGGACGCTTGGGCCGGGGCAGTCTCTCCATCCACCGAGCTACAGGGACGATTGCGTATCTTCACCCAAAAGCCAGGCAAAACCAATGAAGGGTATTTGATGCTAGCTGATATTCTTCAATCGCTCCGCGGAGTGCGCCTAAATTTGGCTTTCAGGGCCTCTATTTCCTGGCCAGCCTTCAGTTCCTCCTCCGTCATAGGCTGCCAAGCTTTCAGCTCCTCCCCCTCTATACTGACTTTAAATAGCCCCTTACATGAGGCGCATTTCAGGGGGCCTTCATATGCATTTTCGATGAGGAAGAACTTTATTTCCTGCCCGCACCCGGGGCATTTTATGGTTGGCATCGCCAAAGTTCACCGATTAGGCTCGCTCTTCGCCTTTTTCCTTCTGCTCCCTCTCAATTTTCTCCCGTATCGCTTCAAGCCACGCCCCAATATCGTTCCTCACTGCGACGGCAGCAACACCAAGAGCGAAAGCCACAAGTTATTCAGGGGCGCTCTCCTCTATGATCGGGGTGGGCGGATTTGAACCGCTGACCTCACGGTCCCAAACCGTGCCAGCAAAAAGGCAGAGTCCGCTCGCCTCCTTTCCGCTGAAGACTATAATAGTTCAAGCATGCGACGTCAAGATGTGGATGTTGGCAACTCTTAACAGTTCTGACAAAGTCCAGCATCCTTTACAAAAGGTGCTTTAGAAAAGCCTAAATAGTAATTACTTCTTTGACCTCAATGTAGAGTGCATCTCGGAATATTTGTATCGAGCCATGAATCTACGAAGCCCGGGGCAGTCGCTGGCAGCAATGGCCTAGGGCGCAAGAACTGAAGGTTGGCACCTCAGCCAAAGGCATCGCCTAGCTCACTCTCGACAGTTACAAGGGAAAGAACGCTAAAAGCCGCCCAAATGCTCTTCGCCTTGGGTTCCTAACAAGTAATGGCGTCTCGAGACATACTGGTTGAACTAGGGGGGCGCTTTGTATCTTCCAATGCCCCGGCATCCGGATAGGCAGAAGATGTAGACCCTCATCTTTACATGTGGTATCGGAGAAGAAAAAGACTTATATCGTAGTGCATGGGAGGAACCAAGGCAGCCTGCATTGCTGTCCAGCCCTAATAAGGGGAGAATGTATCCTATCTACTGGTACAAAAAGACTATTGCACGGGCAAGAGTTGGTTATGTAAAATTAAATTGAAAGCTAGAGTACGTGCTTTCGAGTGAAAAAGGCAAACCCATCGAAAGGTGGGGACGCAAAGCCACAGGTCTAAAGTGAACTTATGGGTAACGAACTGAGCCAGGTTCAGCTTGCCCTGGGCTAGGAACTCCAGCGTGAGTGCGAAGTCGTGTAGCCTCCTGCCCTGGTACTCATTCATACCGTAACCGTAGACGCCGTGGAGGGTGAGCTCCTTCAGCCAGATGGGTGTCCAGTCGATACCTTTGGGCTCGGTTATGCCCAGAAGGTTAAAGACACCCCGGTTGGCTAGGATCCTCAGGGAGGTATCGATGCTATGGGACGTCCCTATGGTGTCGAAAATGCGTTCCACGCCCCCGATGAGCAAGGGTTTGGTTAGGATAGGCTCATACAGCTTGGCTCCGGTGAACTCGGCTACCTTTCGATAGATATGATCTTTACCTTCAGCGGGATTGATGACCTCATCGGCACCTACCTCCCTTGCCTTATCGGCGTGGAACGGTGACACCTCCCCCCCCAATATCCGGCCCTTGAATCCCAGGACGCGGAGGGCGTATATGGTGCACAGGCCCATCACACCACAGCCGTAGACCAATATTGTCTCATCGTCCTTCACATCATTGCGCAATATCATGTGCGGGGCATGGGAGAAAGGTTCAACCATGACCACGTCCTCGGGGCTCACCCCCTGGGGCACCTTGAACAGATGAGATTCGTGGGCTACCGCCACCTCCCCCATGAAGCCAGGGGTATAGGCACAGCAGCCTACGAACATGCCGGGCTGGAGCGCGCCTTCAGTAAAGTTCTCACAGAGAAAGGGCAATCCCGCGTGGCACATGCGGCAGGGGGACTGATAGCACGGGCGGTACAGCCCAGGACGCCACAAATACCCACCCTCTCTCCCATTTCAAACCCCTCCACCTCATTGCCCAGCTCGATGATTTCACCGCATACCTCATGGCCAACCACGAAGGGGTAGGAGGCGAAAGGGGCAAGGGTGAGACTCTCGCGGCAGGCGAAGATGCCCATATCACTGCCACAGACGCCGGTTATCATAGGCTTGATCTTGACCCATTTCGGCCCCGGTAGCTCCGGGTCTGGCACCTCCCTGAGCTGGGTGGGTGTCCAGGGTAATGCGATAAAGTTAGGAAAGGGCCTGACAAGATATCTGGTAGCCAGATAAAGGGGGATGCTGTACTTGAACTGGATAGCTTTCACGATCGAACCCTCCTTTCATAGTAGTACTAGCAAGCCATGCTGAAGTTTACGAGCAGTTACAGTAGCAGTCAAGAACGTACCGCTGATAATTGCCGTTGACGGTACCGAGGGCAATAACAAGAAGCCAGGCCGAAGGTTCTTCGTTCCAAAGCGTCAAGCCCCTTGCCTTCCGCCACTAAATGTAATGGTCACCTGCTGAGATGCGATGCGGCCCTAGCTGCATGATCATGCAGGACACAAATCACCGGAATGTTCAAACTGAAATAGAGAACTGACGTCCTTTCCCTCTGCCGCGCAGCGAAGTAAAGCTGCCCACATACCACAGAAGGCACTGGAAGTCAAATTTGGGTTGCAGGGCACGGAAGGGAGGGGATGGCAAGGAGAAAATAGAGCTCTGCTAGGAGATAGCTTCCTTTCTTTGATAGTAGTTCACCAGGCGAATGAGGGCATTGGCTGCTTGGTCTGCGGTGGAGTAGACAGGGATTTTGGCTGCGATGAGGTTCGCTTTCTGCTCGGCAAGGCACCTCCAGCGTAGGTCGTCAAAGTCCTTTATGTCCAAAGTGCCTCCGTTTAAGACCACCGCCAGAGGCTTTGTCCCCTTCTTTTTTATGTCTATGATATCCTCTACCTCTCTCTTGACAATGGCAGCGAATTCAGTTGTGGAAAAGGGACCACCCACAGTTATATTGGCGATAAGCAGGTCAAAATGGGGGCTTTGAGCCATCATCCGCAATATGTTCCCCCCGAGATTAATGGCGAACGCCTCTTCTGGAAAGATAGACACATCTACGGGGTTTCCTACCCAGCCCCACCACAGTTCAGGCAATCTTTTCTTGATCTCTTCCTCAATCTGTGGAGGTAAAGGAACCACACTGAAGCCCGCTTCCTCCCATTCATCGGCGGAAAGCACGCTTGTGCCGCCACCTCCCCCCACTATGCCCACCCTTGTTCCCAGGATCAGGGGCAGGAAATAAAAGGAAACCACTAGGTCCATCATTTCTTCCAAGGTTCGAGCCTGGATAGCCCCTGCCTGCCTTATAGCGGTCTCCCAGGTTCCTAGGGAGCCAGCCAGGGCAGCGGTATGGGAGGCAGCCGCTCTGGCCCCAGCACTAGCCCTCCCCGCTTTCAAGATGATGACGGGCTTTGAGAGGGCTGCTCGACTGAGGGCGCTGAGGAATCTCCTTCCCTCTTTTATCCCCTCAATGTAGCTGGCGATTATCTCGGTTTCATGGTCTTGGCAGAGATATTCCAGGAAGTCAGCTTCATTGAGATCAAGGGCATTGCCATAGCTAATGACTTTGCTGAAGCGAATGCCCCGCAGGGAGGCGTAGTGAATAAACTCCGTAGCCGCCCCACCACTTTGAAGAAACATGCCCACTTTGCCTGGCTCGGTGGGGAAGTCATAGCCGAAGGCGTTCCCTTCTTTGGGATAATAGATGCCTATACAATTGGGGCCGAGGAGGCGAATACCAACCTCCCGGGCTCGTCGCAATACCTCTATCTCCAGCTTGGCGGCATCCTCCTGCCCCGTCTCACTAAAGCGAGCGGTGAACAGATGGACAACCTTGACACCTTTCCGGGGGCATTCGGTGAGGAGAGCAGGCACTTTGGAGGCAGGAAGACAGCAAATCACATAGTCAACGGGGCCAGGGATATCTTTCAAAGCAGGATAGGCTTTGAAGCCCAGAACCTCCGACCAGTGAGGGGTTACAGGGTAGATTTGCCCGCGATAGCCATAATTCACCAGGTGAAGCACAAAGCGGTGTCCCATGGAGAAGGGATTTCCTGAGGCTCCCACGACGGCGATGGAACGGGGGTGGAAGGCAGTCTCCAATTGCTCTATGACCATGGCCACCATTATAGTGCGTCACCACCTCCCCTAGCAACCCCAGGAGCCGTGTTGATCGACGTTGTCGATGGCGAGCGGGGCCGAACGAGATGGGTGAACTGAGAACGCCCGCCTGTTATTGGTTGAGTGTGCACCCCGATCAAAGTATAAAGGCAAGAAGATCAGGATAGACGACTTCAGGCGTAGATGATGGAAGTAGTGCCCGGTATCCGTCTGCTAAAAGTGCCTATCCCGGACAATCTTTTGGAGTACGTCAATGCCTACCTCATTGAGAAGGTACGCCACAGGGTGCGAGGCGGCCTCACCCTGTTTTCGGCCTGCAGGTGAAGTAGCTGCTCATCTCTCTAGCCACCTGCCGCTGAGTAAGCCCCAATCACTAGATGAGTTCGTGAAGAAATGTAATGAAGGTGCACGCCCGAAGGGGAACAGGCTATCTCAGAATAACCAGAAAAGGCGGGGTTGAGAGAATGGTGCCCATAACAAGACTGTCCCCGGATTGCCGCTGATGCACAGCCACAATGGCTGAAATCGCTGACGATGTGTGAAGTCTTGAGCCAGCTATCTTTTGCAATTTGTTACGAGGGCCTTTTTATCGCTACTGCTGCAGAATCTTATGACCTCGGCAAAATTGTTGATCCTTTCCAGATTGGTGGTCTCCAGGAAGCCATCATAAGTAAGGTTGATCCAGGGCTTGCCGTATATTGTGCTGAACTTCTCCGACAAGGCAGCCACAATTCCTCCTGGCATACAGCCATGCGGCATTACCGATATCACGCCGGCAAACTCAGGGGTCTCCATCCATTCAATTCCGCTTCCTATGCTAAGAACCGCTTCGCTACCACATTTTGGAGAGAGATATTGGCTCGACAGCGCCAGAATATCCTTTGTCGAAGGCTCTCTCGTATCAAGCAATTCCTCGAAATTGATGACTACCGAGCGCTCATCGTACTTTTGCAAAAGCTTTCTTATAGAGCCCCCAAAAATCTTTTTCAGTTCCCTGTCCCTAACGCCATCCTCGATATTCCTGTGTGTGATGTACTTGACCCACTCCCCAATGGGAGAAACGATAACTTCAAGCCCTGCCTTCTCGCACTCTCTCACCATATTGTTATTACTGAATCTGTTAGATCGCAAGAAAATCTCGCCATTGATCCCTACAAGTGGCCTTCTGGGCTTATCCGGGTCAATCAAAGACCTAAATTCAGAAGTTGCCTCCCTGAGAACATCATCAAAAGCCTCTTTCTTGCGCACCCGGTCGCCAATCCTTGCTGTGTATTCGGTGAACAGTTCATCGGCTGACCCCACTGACTTTTCGTAAGGACGGGTGCGCCAGAGGAGCTTTTCCAAATAGTCCATGGCAACAATGCCCCTCCAAGCCAGGCGCTCGAATCCGGGGCCAAGATTCAAATCCCGATAGGCATTGTTCGATACCGTGGTTCGTATCGGGAGATCAAAGCCCATATCCCTGAGTATCCTGATCTGCTCCACGGCGTATTTGCCAAAACGGCAGGGCCCGAAGGAGCTAGGCATAAACCCCTCGACATCTTTGAGGTCAACCGCATAGCGGTCGTTTTCATAAAAAAACCTCATAAAGTCGCCAAGGGTTACCCGATATGGCAGGCACTCCTTGCCCGATGTCACCTTGTTGCTGTAGAGAAGGGACTGTTCATTTGACTGGGGAAGTACCATTGCCTTAACCCCAAAGGCTTCCATCGCTGCACCAACCATCTCAGCGTGGGGAGCCATCCTCGGTATGACGAGGATCTTCTTCGGGTTGATCATTGTAGTCGCCGCCCTGTAGATATCCTTATCTTGGGCCCGGATTTCCTCCAGCCTCCTGGAGCGGGCGAATCCAGTGATGGTATCAACGAAGGCCTCAAGGCGGGTAACAATGCCAGCCTCGGCTGCATCCTCGTCAATCTCCAGCTGACCTAAAGGCTTGCCACCCATAATATCTTCAACAATATTGATTATGAAGGAGTTCGGACCACATCCAAAATTTGTCAGTACAAGCCCATATAGCAATGGGTCTGGTGCAGTTATAGCAGCGCCCGCTATGTGCTTGCTTTCGGAGAACCAATAGGGGCGGTCTGAATATTCTTTGACGTTTACCGAGGCAAGCGGTAGGCATTCGAGTGGTACAGGCACTACACCAAGCTGAGCAAGTTTTTCCGCTATGCCAAGATTTGCCCCTGAATCCTGCGACATATAGGACCTGGAAAAGAGCACAACGCCCAGTTGGTTGTTCTGGCGAAGTTGCTCGAGTAGCTTCTTCCCAAATTCCACTTGCGCCGCTTCAAATTCCCGTTGCGCCTTAATACCGGCGCGGGCGGCCATCCTTCCTTGTTTCCCGCTGAAGCCCATCTTCACTGCACAATCAGCAAGGCTATTTATCGCGTCAGCGTCGCCCCTGCTGAAGTCAATTACCGGTTTCAACAGCCTTTCTTCCAGGCCCAGAGCCTGGCTTATGATGAACGGGGATGCCTGAACCAGGGGGCAGGAGTATTTTTGGTTCTCATCCCCCTCTTTCGCGCCCATCCGGATGACACAGGGATAGAGAATGTAGTCGACATCATTGAGGCTTGCCGCATGACCATGTAGAAGCTTGAGAGGGAAGCAACTGTCGGTATAGCTCAACTCAACAGCCTGCTCCATGATCTGCTTGGTGGTCTTGCTCGAAAGGACAACCTTTGCCCCAAGCGCGTTAAGGAAGGCAATAAGCAACGGGGCGTAGTCATATACTATTAGCGCCCTGGGAATCCCCACCGAAGGCCCTGTGCCCGCTCTTTCCCTGTATTCTCTAAATAGCAGCTTCTCGCGTTCATCGAAGAGGGTTTCCCTTCTCTCCTGGCTAAGGCGGCTGTCATAACGATCACACCTGCTGCCGTAGTAGGTAGGCGGTTCGTTGAGTATCTTCATCCGGCTTATCGTACAGTTATTCTCGCATCGCTTGCAGGTGAAGGTTGTGAGCTTATAATCGCTGTCAACGATTCTTTGAAATCCCTTAAACCTCGAGCCTTTGCCCGACATTTCCTCCTTTGCTAGAAGTGCGGCACCTATTGCGCCGCTGACCTCCTTGTGTTCGGGCACGATGGTGCTCTTTCCTTCAAGTGCCTGTTTGAAGGCAGAGACAACCGCCTCATTGTAGAATACTGCTCCAGTTAGTATTATCTTATCGCCCAGCTTCCTCGTGCCCACGACCTTGGAAAGATAATTCCTGGCAATCGAGTTGGAAAGACTGGCTGTTATCACCTGTAGTGGCACCCCTTCCTGTTGGGCTAAAGCAACTGCCTGCCCCATAAAGGCAGCGCATCTTGTTCCCAGATCGATAGTATGGGGCGTCTTGAATGCCAGATCGGCGAAATCGCCGTTCTTAACAGAAACACCAAGTTGTTCGGCCAACTCATCGATGAAGCTTCCCGTTCCAGCAGCGCATGCCTTGTTCATCTGGTAATCAACAACGATACCGTGTCGCTTGATAACAAGCTTCGAGTCCTGACCACCAACCTCAATAATATCTGCCTCAGGGTCTATTTCTGCTGCAGCCCTTGTCTGTGCCGTGATCTCGTTCTTTATCAGGTCTGCACCGATGAAGCTGCCAACTAAGTATCTCCCCGAGCCTGTAACACCTACCCCCGCTATCCTCGCCTTGTCCCCGACATCTCGGATCAGGTTCCGAAAAACCTCCTTGACCGCATCAACAGGCCTTCCTGCTGTCATGAGGTAGTTCTTTGCCACGACCCTTGTGCCGGATTCATCAAGTATCACCGCCTTCGTACTGGTAGAGCCAACATCGACCCCCAGATAACCTGTAAAGGGTTCGTCTATTTTGGGACTTGCCCAGCCATCGTGCTGGGTAGTTCTTTCAAGCCCCGGCATTTCAAAATAGCGTTGCTTGGCATTTGCTTCCGGCAGAACGATCACCGTTGAACTCTTCCCAGATTCCCTCGAAAGTAAGGCTGAGCCCAAAGCCTCAATATGAAGGTAATTTTCGGGGACAACTACGTGTACTTGATGCCCATTCCTTACGGAGAGCACATCATCGAGGGACTCCACTATGGCACTATTGGCAGCAACGCCGCCAACAAAATAGATTGGCTCCTCAAGGATCCCTCTGGTGAGAGAGGCGACCCCTCGAGCTATGCTGCCGCAGAGCCCACAAAGCATTGTCCCAAGGGGAACGCCCTTCTGCTGAAGATGAATAAGGTCGGTCTTGGCAAAAACGCTGCATCTGGCCGCTATCCTTGGTGGGCTGCCTTCAGCCCCCTGCGCAAGGCGGGCAAAATCGCCCATGCTGATGCCAAGCCGGTATGCCTGTTGCTCGAGGAACCTTCCGGTCCCTGCCGCACAAAGAGGGTTTGACGCCACCTTCCATGGCTTTCTCAGCCCATCCTCCAGCCCTATGACCAGAGAGCTCTGGCCGCCAATTTGTATGATAGTTTTTGCCTCTGGATGGGAGTGAAGAAGCCCTGAAGCAATCGAAAGCGAGCTGCTGTATTCTGACCAGTTCAGCTCTTTAGGTATCACAATCCTGCCTGAGCCAGATACAGCAGCGGTGATAATCTCTTCAAGATTGAACTTCTCGCCCAGTCTTGAAATAAGTGAGGCGACCGCAGCGTTGGGACTGGAGGTTATCTTCTCAGTATCAAGCTCGACTGTACCACGGTCCTCATCGATGAGAGCCAGTTTGGCGTTAACCGAGCCAATGTCTACACCAAGGAAGTATCTCATTTTGCGCCGACTAGTTATAAGATACTAGCATACTAAGGAGCGCTTTGCAACCTGCCAACACTTTCGGAACCGTCTCCGTATATCTCCCTATTTCAACTCAACTAGTCACCCCCTAGAACTGAGGAGGGCATTTCTCTTAGGGGCCCTTCATGAGTTGCTTTAACTGAGCAACTGCTTCGGGCAATACCTCTCCTATTCTTTCCTCAAACCGCAGATGACCAACCCGGTCCAATGGGGTTTCACCCTGGTTGATGATCACCAGCCGAGCCCCGTAGCGCAGAGCCACTCTGGGCATATCAGCAGCGGGGGTGACAACAAGGCTGGAGCCGGCAACCACGAAAAGATCGCAGTTTTGTGAGTGCCGATAAGAATCGGCCAGTTCCTTCTGGGGCAGGGGTTGGCCGAAGTTAACCACGCTGGAGACCAGCCTGCCACCGCAAGAGCAGGTATCAAGGGCAGTGGACTTGTCCACCTGGGCCTCGCAGCGACTGCACCGCAGCTTGGCAACATTGCCGTGCAGTTCTGCCAGCAAATCGGGGTGAATCCCCGATCTCAAGTGGAGGTTGTCCACATTTTGTGAGATAAGGAAGCTTAACTTGCCCAGTTTCTGTAGCTCAACAATCGCCATGTGCCCCGCATTGGGCTCCACTGAAGAGAAATCTCGCGTTTTCGCAGGGAGCCCTTGTGCCTGGCGGGTCCAAATGCCATCCGGTCCTCGGAAGTCAGGGAGACCTGATTCCGTGCTGATCCCAGCACCGGTGAAGACCACCAGGCGTTTTGCCTCAAACATCCACTGAGCTAGGGTCTTAATCCGCTGGTCTAAGTCCGATAGCACCATGCTCCACCCCTGGGCTTTCAGATGCCTCATTTAATTCTAGACATTGGGAGAAGACAAGTCAACGCATGAAAAAACTAACTGGACGCCAGAGAAGTAATCGTGATAACATATATGTTGCGCTCGAGAGGGGGTGTTTTGGATGTCTGAAGAGGCTACAGAAGCAGCCAAGGCCGCCAGAGAGGCGATGGAGCTCCTGAAGCGAGGCAAGCAGTTGACTGAAGAGGAGAAGCAGCGGCTCCAAGATCTCTATGCTCGATGGCGGGGTGCCCGCGATAAGGGCTGGCAGGAGGCAGAGGAGAAAATTGAGACTACGCTGCGGGTCTGGCGTCGATGAAGGCTCTAAGACTTCTTATCCCCATCTTATTTCCTGGGGTTTAGAAGCTAGCCAATCCCTTCTTCAGGAGATCTTTGGGGCTAACAAGGTGCTTGTCCAAGCCAAGGGCTTTGTAGGCTTCCCCTTGGGCCAGTCCTATCACCTGGCTGATATAAAGGATGGGGATATTGTAGTTCCTGCCATACTTATTTCTGGCCTGTGACTGCCTCATGTCCAGGTTAACGTGGCAAAGTGGGCAGGCAACCACTATGGAGTCGGCGGCGGCGAACTGGGCTGCCTTCAGGATCTCATCGACCAACCGAACTACTATCTCGGGCCTACTTATAGCAAAGCTTGCCCCACAACATTCGGTTTTATGAGACCAGCTCACCGGCTCAGCCCCAAGGGCCTCAACTATCCGGTCCATGATAATGGGGTTCTCCACATCATCGAAATCGGCCACTTTAGGAGGGCGAGTGAGGAGACAGCCATAGTAACAGGCAAATTTCATACCCTTGAGGGGCTTGGTAACCGATGATTCGATTCTGCTTAGTCCCACATCTTTATAGAGCACCTCAATTAGATGCCTTACCTCCACCTTCCCCGTAAACTCCTCACCTACCACCCGATTGATTCGGCTCATGAGGCGGGCGTCCTCCCTCACTTCTTTATTAGCAGACTTCAATCGGCTATAACAGGCGGCACAAGGGGCAATAACGGTGGTGAGATCGTGGCGCTCCGCCTGGTATAGGTTCCTCACCGAAAGGGCGAGAGCCAATTCTTCGCTTATCATGTGACCTGGGCTTGCCCCACAACAGCTCCAGTCAGGAACCTCAACCAGCTCCAAATCCAGGTGGGGGCAGGAAAGTCTTATCGATAGATCAAACTCCTTGGCTGTAGAGTGGAGGGCACAACCCGGGAAATATCCATACCTCATCGGCCGCCCCCACCAGAAGCCTCCCTTTCCAGGAATGGCTTGCTTTTGGCGAATATGCCCTTAATTTGATCCATCCCCTTTATCCTTTGTGGACGAAGGGGTATCTTCCCTCTGCGGAAGAGGGCGATCCCTTGACCCAGGTCCTTGAAGGGCTGACGCGAGGCCAGGTTGTACTTCATCATTAGACCCAGTTCATGTACCCGACCATAATTCTTGACCGAAGCGAGGAAGAATCTGTTGAAGCGAAGGATACCCTCCTCCGGGCACCTGTAGCCTTCCTCCAGAGAGAGCCTTCGCAGAACATCCATCACCCTTACCAGATCTATCTCCTCAGGGCAACGGGTAAAGCAGGTCTCGCAGGAGGCACAGAGCCAGATGGTGGATGAACTCAAAACTGTATCTTTGGAGTTTATCTGGATAAGCCTTATTATTCGATTTGGCAGTATCTCCATCTCGGAGGCAATGGGGCAACCGGCGCTGCATTTGCCACACTGGTAGCATTTGGAGACATCCTCACCGCTTAGGGCCTTCACCAAATTGCTGAACTGATGAACTTCCTCTTCAACAAGAAGGCATCTCAACTTCAAGCTCCTTCAGAATCTCCTCGAAAGGTGCAGCTATCTGTGAATAGAGCTGAGGACTGGTAAAGCCCTTCATGGTTATCGCCTCTGAGCGACATACCGCAGCGCAGGTGCCGCATCCCTGACATATTGACTCAGAGACACTGGCAACCCTCCTCGAGTCCACCCTCTCCTCCCTAATCGCTTCGAAGGGGCACACCTCCAGGCAGTTGAGGCAGCCGGAGCACCTCTCAGCGTCGACTAAAGCAATAGCTGGTTCAAGAGCCAGTTCATCGCTGGCAAAAAGCTCACAAACCCTCACCGCGGCAGCTCCCGCTGTTGCCACCGAATCGGGTATATCCTTCGGAGATTGACACGCCCCGGCAAGGAATATGCCCCTGGTAACACTCTCCACCGGTCGAAGCTTGGGGTGGGCCTCGCTAAAGAAACCGTGCTCATCGTAAGGGATCCTCAGGATGCGAGCCAATTGGGGGGAGTCCGATTGGGAGGCTATCGCTGTAGCGAGCACCACCAGATCGGCCTCTACCTCCACTGGTATCCCCGCCAGGGTATCCGTCCCCTTGACGATGAGCTTATCACCCCTCTCGTAGATCCTAGAGACCCTCCCCCTTATGTAGATAGCGCCATACTCGCTCTGCACCCTATTTACGAACTCCTCGTAGTTCTTCCCGCCAGCCCTGATATCAATACAGAAGATATAGGCCTGGCTCTCAGGGAGGTGCTCCTTGAGGAGCAATGCCTGCTTTGCCGTATACATGCAGCAGATCTTAGAACAATAAGGTATCCCCTTCGCCCTATCCCGCGAGCCCACGCACTGGACAAAGACCACATTCCTTGGCTCCCTCCCGTTGGAGGGCTTAATTATATGCCCCCCCGTCGGTCCCGCGGCATTGACCATCCTCTCGAACTGGAGGGCGGAGATAACATCCTTATATTGCCCGCCACCGTATTCTCCATAGGCCTTCTCATCGAAGAGGGAGAAACCTGTGGCCACAACTATGGCGCCGAATCTCCTTTTTATGACCTCATCCTCTTGCTCGAAATCGATGGCATCGGCGGGGCAGGCCCTTTCACAGGCGCGGCATTTCTCCTTCCCTTTGGTGAAGACAAAACATTGTTCCCTATCGATAACGGGAACACCGGGGACGGCCTGAGGGAAGGGTCTGTAGATCGCCTTCCTCAAACCCAACCCCAGATCCCACTCGCTGGGTAGCTTCAGGGGGCACTTCTCTATACACTCCCCGCAGCCGGTGCATTTTACCATATCCACGGAGCGGGCCTTCTTGCGGATCTGGACCTCAAAATTCCCCACCCATCCCCTCACCTCCTCCACCTCCGAATAGGTAAGTAGCTCTATATTCTCGTCGTGGAGCACCTCCCCCATCTTGGGGGTCAGGATACAGGCAGAACAGTCCAGGGTGGGGAATGTCTTATCGAGCTGGGCCATGTGCCCACCAATGGTTGGCAGCCTCTCCACAAGGGTCACCAGGTAGCCAGCCTTGCTGATATCTAAGGCTGCCTGGATGCCCGCTATCCCTCCACCAAGGACCAGGGCCCTCTTCTCCACCGGCATCCTTATCGGGATTAGCGGCTCAAGCCTCCTCACCTTTGCCACCGCCATCCCGATCAATTTGATGGCTTTATCGGTGGCTTCCCCTCTATTGCGGTGAACCCATGAGCAATGCTCCCTCAGGTTCGCCATCTCCAAGAGGTAGGGATTGAGGCCGGCACTTTCAATGCAGCGCCTGAAGGTAACCTCATGCATTAGGGGGGAACAGGATGCTACCACCACCCTATCCAGGTCATGCTCCTTTATCGCCTTCTTTATACTCTGCTGGCCGGACTCGGAACAGGTATATTTATTGTCCTCAACATGGACAACCTCAGCGATCCTCCTTGCTGCCTCTAAAACCGTCTCGATATCCACAGTTCCCGCAATATTGGAGCCACACCAGCAAACAAAAACGCCCACTCTTGCCATGATCACTTCCCCCCTTGCTTTAGCTTCTCGACCCTCACCGCACAGACCTTAAACTCCGGTATCTTGGCTACAGGGTCCAGGGCTGGATTTGTCAGGACATTGGCGGCGCTCTCGGCAAAGTGAAAGGGGATAAATAGAGTACCCTTTTCTATGTTATTGGCCAGCTTTGCCTTGACCTCGATCTCACCCCTCCCTCGAGCTGACTTTGACCGCCTCTCCTTCAGGCACCCCTAGCTCCCCTGCATCTAAGGGATTCATCTCCAGGTAAGCCTCGTCCAATTCACGCCTCAGCGATGGGGATTTTCTGCTAAGGCTACCGGTATGGAATTGAAAGGCACTCCTCCCCGTGGTCAGCATCAGAGGATAGTCTTCATCGGCAAGTTCAGCCGGTTCCCTGAAATCGACAGCGGTGAATTTACCCAGCCCTCTGCTGAACTCCTTCTCATGCATAAACTCGGTCCCAGGATCCTCCTCCGACCTACAGGGCCATTGCACGCCCCTCTCCTCAATCCTGGGATAGGTTATCCCGGCGTAGATTGGGGTCAACCTGGCTATCTCCCCAAAGACCTCCTCTGGGGATTTATATTGAAATCCCTCGCCTCCCATTGCCTGAGCAAGCTCACAGATAATCTGCCAATCGGGTCTTGCCTCGCCAAGGGGTTCGATCGCCTTCCTCACCCTCTGCACCCTTCGATCGGTGGCAGTGAAGGTGCCATCCTTTTCAGCAAAGCTTACCCCGGGAAGGACTACGTCAGCAAGCTCAGCGGTCTCCGTTAGAAAGATGTCAAGGACAACAAGGAGATCCAGCCTCTGCAAGGCTTCCCTCACATGATTGATGTCTGGATCGGAGAGCAAAGGGTTTTCGCCCAAAATGAACATGCCCTTGATTCGGCCCCCGGCGGCAGCCTCCATCATTTCCACTACGGTAAGGCCGGGCTCCTTGGGTAGCTTTACCCCCCACTCCACCTCAAATTTCCCCCTTAATTCATCAGAGGCAATGCTCTGATAGCCGGATAGGAGGTTGGGAAGGCAACCCATATCGCAGGCACCCTGAACATTGTTCTGCCCCCGGAGCGGATTTACGCCGCTACCCCTTTTACCCACATTCCCGGTGAGCAGCGCCAGATTGCAAAGGGATAGGACGTTGTCGGTTCCGGTGGTGTGCTGGGTGATCCCCATTGCGTAGATGATCGACGCCCTCTCTGCCTTGGCATAGGTCTCGGCGATCCTCCTCAGGTCGACCTGAGAGATTCCGGTTATTTGCTCTGCCCTCTCTGGGGTATGTTCTTTGACCTTTTTCTCCAGCTCCTCAAATCCCTCCGTCCTTCTTTCGATGAAATCCTTATCATGCCATCCTTCGGAGATTATGATATTCATTACCCCGTTTATCCAGGCAACGTCTGTGCCCAATCTCTGTCGAACATGAATATCGGCATAGGAGGAGAGCTGGATCCCCCTTGGATCGACAACGATAAGCTTTGCCCCCTTCTCCTTGGCCCTCAGTATCCTCGAAGCAATAAGGGGATGGGCCTCGGTGGTATTTGAGCCGGTGACCAAGATGCAATCGGCCTCCTCGATCTCGGGGGTGGAATTGGTCATGGCGCCGCTTCCGAATGCCTGGGCCAGACCGGCCACCGTAGAGGCGTGGCAAAGCCTGGCACAATGATCGATGTTATTAGTTCCCAGCACCCCCCGGGCAAATTTCATGAGGAGAAAGTTTTCCTCATTGGTGCACTTGGCTGAGCTGAGCAGGGCCAGGGACTGGGGCCCCCTCTCCTCCTTGATCTTCCCCAGCCCAGCGGCGGCACGCCCCATCGCCTCCCCCCAATCCACCTCTACAAAATGGCCATCCTTTTTGACCAAAGGTCTTCTCAACCTCTTTTCGCTGGTCACAAACTCGTGGGCACTCCAGCCTTTGATACATAGCCCCCCCTCGTTAATGGGATGGGTCTTACAGGGGAGGGTCCCCACAAGCTCATCATCGAGAACCTCTAGATAGAGGCCACAGCCACAGCCACAGTAAACACATGTAGTTAAAACCGTCCGATAATTCATCCTTGCTCCTTGAAGGGCTTCTCCCCTAAAAATGATAGCGGCGACCTACCCTCCACTTCCTTCCCTGGGCTATAGCCAAATAGCTCGCTTACAACCTGACCCAATTTCTTGTAGATCGTTCTCAGGGGGATCCCAACTGGACAGGCCTCTTCGCATAGTCCGCAATCAATGCACCTCCCCACTGTATGGAAAGCTCTAATCAGGTGAAAGATAGGAGCTTTGGGTGGGGTCTCACCGGGGGGAACAAGGAAGCTATCCTCCAGGGTGCATTCCGAGCAATAGCAAAGGGGGCATGAATTTCGGCAGCCATAGCACTTGATGCACTTACCAAATTGCTCCATCCAGAAGTTAAAACGTTCATCCTCAGCCATCCCCTCGATGCTCTCAAGCTCACCCCCTCCCTCCACCCCGGTGGCTGGCTCACCAACCTCAAATTGAGAGGGATATGGCACCTTACAGCCACATCTTTGAGCCAACTCTTGGGAGCAGGCAACACCAACGGTGACAAGGTGCTCCAAATTGACCTGATTATCCTTATGGAGCTCGATCAAAGACCTCTCATCGCAGCCCCGAACCATAACACCGAATTTCTCCTCGGGGTATTTGGAGGTGAGCCGCTGTAGTAGCTTAGTCAAGGGAAACCTGGTATCGCTTACTACCAAGAGGTCGAGGCCTTCCTCGCCAGTGAATAGGAAGGGGGAGGGATGACCATGCTCTAATTTTAAGCCTAAGAAGCCTGAGATGGCTTTTTCCTTCAACAGTTGGGCGACCTTTGCCCTTAGCGCTTCCATCAAGAAACCCCTCTCAAAGGCGAGGGCCCCAGTTCTCGGATCTGCTCGGTGAATTCCCTAACCACAGCAGCGAACCTATCCCCCTCAGATGCAGATACCCAGGTAAGCCCCAGTCGCTGCGGTGACAAACCCATAAAACTTAAGAGCTCCTTTACAACGGGGATTCGCTTCGCTGTCATATAATTTCCCCTGATATAATGACACTCGCCGAGGTGACAGCCAGCCACTAATACGCCATCGGCACCCATCTGGAAGGCCTTGAGGATGTGATGGGGGGAAATCCTCCCGCTGCACATGACCCTGATAGGGAGGATATTGGGGGGGTATTCCCTCCTGCTTACCCCTGCCTGGTCTGCCCCTGCATAGCTACACCAGGTACAGAGGAAGCCTATGATGATGGGGTTGAACTGGTTTTGTCCTTTTTGAATCACTGTTTTAGTAATCGATCCCCTTGCGTGGGCCAGTACCCTCATAAAAGGGGTGTTTGATCATGAGCATCTCGGTCACGAGGTCAGCTCGCTTCATAATCTCTCGGGGTGCGCTTCGCCCAGTAAGAACTAGCTCTACCCACTGTGGCCTTACAGTAATCAACCGCACTATATCCTCGACGCTTATCGCCTCCATCTCCACTGCATCGAAAATGTCGTCCAAGATGACCAAATTATAATTGCCTTCGAGGAGCACCCCTTCTGCAAAAGCCAGGGTTTGTTGTGCCACTGATCGGCGTTCCTCCCTTGATAAGGTGGCACTCTTTCTTTGGTTCAACCGCACTATCTCAAAGGGCTGGTACTTAGAGACGAAAAGGTGTTCGCCATAAGAGAAGTCGCGTTCGAAAAAGCGGATCATGACCACCCTAAAATCATGTCCAGCGGCACGTAATGCTAATCCCAAAGCAGCCGTTGTCTTGCCCTTACCCGGCCCTGTGTATACCTGAACTAGACCTCTGTGGGACTTATCTACATTCAGCACGTCACACTAACACCCCTTCAATCTCGGCCATGATCTCCTCGGTAGTAAAGTGCCTAGCGATAATTGCAGCACTGGGGCAAGCGGCGACACAGGTGCCGCACCCTTTGCACAATGCTTCGTTGATAGTGGAGACCTTCTTTTCCTCATCAAAAGAGATAGCATTGAAGGGGCAAAGGGCATTACAAACCTTACAGCCAGCACAAATCTCCTCATTAACCACCGCTATCGCTGCCTCTATCTCCACCCTGCCTTTGACCACTGTAGCTAGAGCGCGAGCTGCTGCTGCTGAAGCTTGAGCCACCGTATCGGGGATGTCCTTAGGGCCTTGGCAACAGCCGACAACGAAGATGCCTTCGCTCATGGTGGCTACCGGGTCTAGCTTTGGATGCCTCTCCAAGAAGAAGCCATCGGCGCTTCTGCTTATGTTAAAGAGTCTGGCGACCTGTTCTGCATCTGCCTGTGGCTCCAGCGCAGAGCTGAGGATGACCATGTCCACTGGGATGCGGCGCTGACGGCCAATTAATGTATCCTCGCAGAGGATGATGAGCTTCCCTTCCTCCTCGGGTGTTTCCGCCAGGTTGCTCACCTCTGCGGCACGCCCTCGAATAAAGTTAACCCCCTCCTCCTGAAGGCGATTATAAAACTCCTCATAGCCCTTACCAAAGCACCTGAGGTCGATATAGAGCTGATAGACCTCAGCCTGGGTTTTCTCCTTTATCAAATGGGAGTATTTCAAGGAGTACATGCAACATACTCGCGAGCAATAGCGATGATAGTTCTGGTCACGGCTGCCGACGCAGTGAAGAATAGCCACACTCTCAGGCTCTCGCCCGTCTGCCAGCCGAATCTCACCGCCGGTAGGTCCAGCGGCGTTGTTGAGATGCTCAAATTCCATACCGCTGAGGATATTTTCGAATCTCCCATAGCCGTATTCCCAGATCACCGATGGGTCAAATTGCTGAAAACCGGTGGCCACTATGATGTTCCCCACCTCGATCTCTTCGTATTCGTCCTCCATCTCATGATTTATCGCCTCTTGATCGCAGAATCTCTCGCAAAGCTTACAATTTTCGGTCTTGAAATGGATGCATTCATCGCGATAGATCATTGGTATGTTGGGCACGGCATAACTGAAGGGGACACGGATAGGGGTGTTGGGGCCAAGAAGGGCCTCTGCATGTACTACTTGCCTACCATATATGTCTTCAAGGGTGATGGCGCCGGTGGGGCACACCTTGGCGCAGGCACCACAGCCGATGCATGCCTCGGAGATCTCGGCAAAGGGAGTAGTAATCTCCCGCTCAAACCCCCGTTGGGTGAAATTGATGGCACTTACCCCTACCACCTCTTCACACATCCGGGCGCACAGGCCGCAGAGGATGCATAATTCCTCCTCCACCTTAAACCTTGGCTTCTCAACGCCATACTCCCGGGCCAGCTCCTGGATCTTGGGGACATTGGGACATCGGGAAAGCATCAACTCGACGATCATTTTGCGCGCCCTTATCACCTGGGGGGTATCGGTCTTCACCATCAATCCCTCTTCCACAGGATAGAGACAGGAAGTAACCAGCCTCGATCTCCCATCGGTGGTTATCTCCACCGTGCACAGGCGACAGGCCCCATATGGGGAAAGCGCTTCATGATAGCAGAGGGTAGGTATCTCGATGGCGACACTTTTTGCCGCCTCCAGAACTGTCATCCCCTCCTCTGCTTCGACCTTTTTGCCATCGATGGTTAGTGTCACTTTCTCCATTTTCCTCTCCTAATTAGGGTTATGGCTTGAGCGAGCTTTCACTCCTCCAGATCACACATCAAGCATCGCTTCGCTTCCTCAATGGCCATTGCCTTGGTGAAGCCGAGCTCCACCTCAGCAAAGCCGCGCAGGCGCTCAGCAATGGGCAGCGATGGCATTGGTGGGCGGTGCTTTTCCTCAGCGATCTCCACCTCTGGGAGTGCCACCACTTCCTCAGGCGGCACCAGCCTTTCCTCTATGGCCCCTGTACCGCCAAGGTACTGGTCTATAGAGGTCGCCACCTGCCTCCCTGCGGCAATTGCCTCGATGACTGAAGCAGGCCCGGTCACGGCATCACCACCAGCGAACACGCCCACCTTGCTTGTGGCCAGGGTTTCAGGATCGATCTCCAGCGTGCCTCCCTTGGTAATCGGTAGTCCAAGCTGGGCAGGGATTTCTGGGATTTGCCCAACGGCAGCAATCACGGTATCAACATCCATAGTGAATTCGCTGCCCGCAATGGGCTCAGGGCGCCTTCTGCCGCTGGCATCCACCGCGCCAAGCCTCATGCGAATACATTCCATCTTGAGCACGCCATTTTCCCTCGCTATCTTGGACGGCGCGGCAAGAAAATCGATCTTCACCCCTTCGTGCAATGCCTCCTCTACCTCCTCCTGAGAGGCAGGCATCTCCCGCCGCGTGCGTCGGTAGACAACGGTCACTTCCCTAGCTCCCAAGCGCAAGGCGACGCGTGAGGTATCTATAGCTGCATTGCCACCACCGATGACCGCCACCCTATCTCCCAATTCGATCTTCTTCCCCAGGTTCACATCTCTGAGGAAGGACACACACTCTATCACCCCTGGGCTATCCTCACCCTCCACGCCCATTTTGGTGCCCTGGTGGGCACCTATGGCAACAAAGACAGCCTCATAACCATCTTTCATAATTTCATCCAAGGAATCCACCCTGGTGTTTGTCCTTATCTCCACCCCGACCCCTTCTATGAGGTCGATCTCCCTATCAAGCACAGCCTTTGGCAGGCGGTAATCAGGAATGCCAAAGCGCATCATGCCACCCGGCTCGGGCAGGGCCTCAAAGACAGTGACGCCATGACCCAGCTTTGCCAGGTAAAAGGCTGCGGTAAGCCCCGCCGGCCCTGAACCGATGATGGCAACACGCTTGCCTGTGACCTTAGCCACCCTCCTTATCTGTCCTCGCCATCTCCCGTCCTGCTCGGCAACAAAGCGCTTAAGGGCGTTTATAGCGAGAGGCTCTATCGTTTCACCCAGGCGACACTTGGTTTCGCAAGGATGGAAGCAGACGCGACCGCAGACCGAAGGGAAGGGGATTTTCTCGCGAATTATGGCCGCCGCTTCGCCAAATCTGCCATCAGCAATGGCACGAACATAGCGGGGGACATCTATTCCCGCAGGGCAGGTGTTGCGGCAGAGTGCGATCACCAGGGCCTTGCAAACGCCAGCAGGACAGCGCTTCTTTTTGATATGGGCATCATACTCGTCTCTAAAATAGCGTATGGTGGTCAACACCGGGTTGGGCGCAGTCCCCCCCAAGGCGCACAGCGAGGTGTCCCTGATTACCTCAGCCAGCTCCTCGAGAAGCTCGATGTCGCCCTCTCTGCCCCTTCCCTCCGTGATGTCGGTCAAAATCTCGTGCATCCTTTTTATACCCTCACGACAGGAGGTGCACTTGCCACAGGATTCACTCCTGAGAAAGCTGACGAAGTACTTGGCGATGTCGACCATGCAGGTATCCTCGTCCATGACGATCATCCCGCCAGAGCCCATGATGGCTCCCACTTCTGCCAGTCGCTCATAATCCACTGGCAGGTCCAGGAATTGCATCGGGATACAACCCCCTGAGGGACCACCGGTCTGCACCGCCTTGAACCTCTTCCCGTCAAGGATGCCACCACCCACATCGTAAACAATCTCCCGTAGTGTGATCCCCATAGGCACTTCCACCAGGCCGGTATTTTCTATCTTTCCCACCAGGGAGAACACCTTCGTTCCTTTGCTGGTCTCCGTCCCATACTGGGAGTACCAATCTGCACCCCTAGCCATTATCACCGGGACATTGGCCCAAGTTTCTACATTGTTAATGTTAGTTGGTTTGCCCCACAGGCCACTCTGGGCGGGATAGGGAGGCCTCAATCTTGGCTCACCCACCCTGCCTTCCAGGGCAGCGATAAGGGCTGTTTCCTCACCACAGACGAAAGCCCCCGCCCCTCTATCCACCTTGATAGTAAAATCGAAACCGGAATCGAAAATATTTTGGCCAAGCAAGCCGTATTCTTCAGCCTGCTTGATGGCAATACCAAGATTCTTTACCGCTAGAGGATACTCAGCGCGAACATAAATATATCCTTCGTGGGCACCGATGGCATAGGCTCCTATGATCATCCCCTCCAACACGCTATGCGGATCTCCCTCGAGGACGCTCCTGTCCATGTACGCCCCTGGATCCCCCTCGTCTCCATTGCAGATTATGTACTTGATATCACCTTTAGCCTTGCGACAGATACCCCATTTTCTT
>SOJQ01000053.1 GCA_004376075.1 Dehalococcoidia bacterium
CGCTTCTCGCTGAATACTATGCCCAACCAAAGCTAGGACACCCCTGTGCCCATAACAAAAAAGCACCCTCTGCCGTAGGAGCCGCCGTTGCCCTAAGAGGCGCCATCGACCAGTTGGGAGGAAGGGTTATCGTTATCGGCACCCCCGCCGAGGAGCTTTATGCCGCCAAGGCGATCATGCTCCAGAGGGGCGCCTTTGAAGATATAGACGCCGCCATGATGGTGCATCCCGGCGTTCTGGACATCGCCGGCACTCAAGCCCTAGCCTGCATCAGTCTTGAGGTTGAGTTCTTCGGCAAGGCGGCTCACTCCGCAGCCCGCCCTGAGGAGGGGATCAACGCCCTAGAGGCAATGATTCAAGCCTTCAACGGGATCAATTCCCTGAGGCAACACATTAGGGAGCGGGCCCGCATCCATGGCATTATCACCCAGGGAGGCGAAGCGGCAAATATCGTCCCTAGCTACAGCGCGGGGAGCTTCGCCGTGCGCGCCGAGGATGAGGCCTATCTTGATGAACTCAAGGAAAAGGTGATAAACTGTTTCAAAGCGGCTTCGCTGGCTACCGGCGCTCGCTTGGAGTATAAGTGGTCGGAGGGCTATTACGCCCCAATGCGCGTCAACCTAGCTATGGCGGAGCTGTTCGCCAAGAATATAGAGGCTCTGGGGCGTAAGGTGCTATCACCGATAAGCAGACCCTTTGCCAGTACCGATATGGGCAATGTCAGCGCTGTGGTGCCCAGTATTCATCCCTATATAGCGATAGCACCCGTTGAGGTTATGACCCATTCCCCGGAGTTTTGCTGGGCTGCTGCCTCGGAAACAGGACACCGCGGGCTTCTAGACGGGGCAAAGGCCATGGCGATGACTGTGGTGGACATAATTTCCCAGCCCGAGACCATGGCAAGGATCAAGGAGGAATTCCTTGCCACTAGATAAAGGAAGACGTCCCTGTACTCACCCTGATCGCCGATGAGCGGGTGTCAGTGATGGAAGTCTACCTCGGTATCGATGTCGGCTCGGTGACCACAAAATTTGCCGTGCTGGATAAGGAGGACCAGCTTCTCACCCACCTCTATCTGCGCACCCGGGGTAAGCCTATTGCTATGGTGCAGCAGGGTCTTAAGGAGATTGCGCTGAGGCTGCCCTCCGATGCCCGGATAAAGGGTGTGGGCACCACGGGGAGCGCCCGCTACCTAGCGGGGGTGATTGTCAGCGCCGATGTAATCAAGAATGAGATCACAAGCCAAGCGGTGGCGGCGCTTCACTACGCCCCCGACGTCCAGACGGTCATCGAGATCGGGGGGCAGGACTCAAAGATTATCATGATAAGAGGCGGCATCGTCACCGACTTTGGCATGAACACCATTTGCGCCGCGGGCACGGGAAGCTTCCTCGATCAGCAGGCGTCACGCCTCGATATCAGGATCGAGGATTTTGGGCAAAGGGCACTCCGCAGCAAAAAACCGGTGCGTATCGCAGGGCGGTGCACCGTCTTCGCCGAGTCAGATATGATCCATAAGCAGCAAATTGGGCATCGGACCGAGGATATCATCTACGGCCTTTGCCACGCCTTGGTGCGAAACTACCTCAACAATGTCGGTCTGGGAAAGGAGATTCTGCCCCCCATCGTTTTTCAGGGTGGCGTTGCCTTTAATGAGGGCATCGTGAGGGCCTTGGAGGAAACCCTCGATACCAAGGTCATCGTGCCCCCCCATCATGAGGTGATGGGGGCCATTGGGGCCGCTCTTCTTGCCCACGAGGAGATGTCGATCCGCGGCGATGGCACAAAGTTCAACGGGTTTGGGGTGGTTGATGCCAATTTCCGCACCTCCTCCTTCGAATGCAAAGCCTGCCCCAGTATATGCGAGATCGCTCAGATCTTCCTCGATGGCAAGGTGCTCGCCCGCTGGGGAGGGCGATGCGACATGTGGGAAAAAACAACAAGCACCCGAGAGGGAAGATGAGAATCGCTTTGGACGCCATGGGCGGCGAACATGCTCCCCATGAGTTGGTGAGGGGGGCGGTGGAGGCTTCCCGTGAGCATTGTGGGGAGATAGTGCTCGTGGGCAGGGAGAGTGCCCTGGAGCCTGAGCTGGCAAATTACCGCCTGAGAAATATATCTATCGTTAACGCCGATGAAGTGGTGGATTTTGAGGAGCACCCCGCTCAGGCGGTGCGCCAAAAGCAGGACTCCTCCATTGTTGTGGGCATGAACCTCCTCAAGAGGGGCGATGTCTCCGCCTTCGTCTCCGCAGGCAATAGCGGGGCAACAATGGTGGCAGCGCTCCATATCCTGGGGAGCATCGAGGGTATCGAGCGCCCCGCCCTTGGGTTCCTTTTCTCCACCCCCTGGCATTCTGTTCTTCTGCTCGATGTAGGGGCCAATGCCGATTGCAAGCCTAGCTTTCTGCTTCAGTTTGCTCAAATGGGCAGCGTCTATATGGAGAGGGTCTTCGGTGTGGAGCGCCCCAGAATTGGCCTGCTCAGCAACGGAGAGGAAGAGGGCAAAGGAAACCAGCTGGTTCGAGAGAGCCATAGGCTGCTTAAGAGCAGCAGCCTGAACTTTATCGGCAATGTTGAAGGAAAGGACATCTCCAGCGGGGTCGCAGACGTGATCGTCACCGATGGTTTCACCGGCAATGTAATGCTCAAGACCGGCGAGGGGCTGGGCGAGATGCTGTTCCAATCGCTGAGGCAGGCGTTGGCCAAAAGACCTTATTTCAGGATTGCAGCCTTCTTTCTACAGCCTGCATTGCGCAGTGTTATCAAGAGCTTGGACTATGCCGAGCACGGTGGGGCGCCTCTTCTCGGGGTGGAGGGGAACGTGATCATTGCTCATGGCAGAAGCGACGCCAAGGCAATTAAGAACGCCATCTTCATCGCCAAGCAGGCGGTGGAACAGGGGGTTCTGGAGGCAGTGAGGCGGGGGATAACATAAAGAAAGGAATAGATTATGGCAAAGCCGGTCGATGTCAGCGAGAAGACCTTTGATCAAGCCGTCCTTAAGGCGAAAACGCCGATGCTGGTGGACTTTTGGGCCCCATGGTGCCCACCTTGCCAAGCGGTAGCCCCCATACTAGAGGAGCTCGCTAAGGAGTATAAAGGGAAATTAGGCATCGCCAGACTCAATGTTGATGAGGCGCCCACCCTTTCCGCAAGGTATGGCGTTTCCGCCATCCCCACAATGCTACTTTTTAAAGAAGGAGAGCCTGTTGGCCAGATTATCGGCTTCAGACCTAAAGCCGAGCTGAAGAAGGCTCTAGATGAAATCCTCACCTAATTCCCAGGGAGAGGGGAGAAATTGACTTCAGCGCCAATTAGAGTGACCATCTTCGACCATAGCAAGGAGGAGCATTGCACCGGCTATTGCGGGGTAGCATGGTCTTTGGAGGAGGTAGCTTTCGTCACTGAGCATCTGAAAAGGAAATATGGCGATGCCGTAAAGGTGGAGTACATCGACCTCGCCCAGTCAAAAGCACCCCCAGAGATCATCGATAGGATTAGAACCCACAACCTACCCCTACCGGTGGTGGCGATAAACGGCGTCCTCAAGCTATCGGGCTGTGTAGAATATCGGGGGATAATGGAGGCCATCGAGGCACAAAGAGAGGTTATCGGGGAATGTCAAAGGCTGTGGATAGAACCTACGACGTGATCATCATCGGGGGAGGGCCGGCGGGCTTGAGCGCAGGGCTTTATTGTGCCAGGGCAAGGCTAAGCACCCTGCTTATCGAAAAGGGGGTTATTGGTGGTCAGATCTCCAATGCGGAGCTTGTGGAGAACTACCCTGGTTTTCCCGATGGCATCTCAGGCTACGAGCTTGGCCAAGCCATGCACCGCCAGGCGAAAAAATATGGGCTGGAGACGCTTAGCGCTGAGGTTGTGGGCATCGAGCTTGCCCAGGGGAAAAAGGTGATAAAAACCACCGAGGGCGAATATGTGGCCAAGGCGGTGATCCTCGCTGGAGGCGCTGAGCCCAACAGGCTTGGCGTGCCCGGTGAGGAGAAACTCCTGGGCAAAGGGGTCTCCTACTGTGCCACCTGTGATGGCCCTCTGTTCAAAGACCAGGTTGTGGCGGTGATCGGGGGCGGGGACTCGGCGGTGGAGGAGGGGATATTGCTCACCAGATTTGCGTCAAAGGTGATCATCGTTCACCGTCGCCACCAACTCCGCGCCGCCAAGCTTCTCCAGGAAAGAGCCTTTGCCAACCAGAAGATAGAGTTCCTCTGGGACACCGTGGTCGAGGAAATCTTGGGCGATGTTAAGGTCAAAGGGCTCAGCCTTCGCAGTGTAAAAACGGGCGACAGATCAACCTTGGAGGTATCTGGGGTCTTTATCTACGTGGGGCTGCATCCCAGCACTGATTACCTGAAGGATCTCCTTTCCCTGGATGCTGAGGGGCACGTCCCCACCGGCGAGGGGATGGAAACAGAGATAGCGGGGATTTTTGCTGCCGGCGACATCCGCAAAAAGGCGGCACGACAGGCGATAACTGCCGCCGGAGATGGCGCTACTGTGGCCCTCTCCGCAGAGAGGTTCCTTGGCGAACAAGAATAATAACTGAAGCACTCCTCGTTAACAGAACATTCCCTAGCTACTCGTCGTCTATCCCTAACTCCTTAATATAATCGAGGGTATCCTGGACCGTCCTCATCTTCTCTGCATCCTCGTCTGATATCTGTATCCTCCTGTTGTCATCGCTGAACTCCTCCTCTATAGCCATGACCAGCTCCACCAGGTCCAGGGAGTCGGCGTTCAGGTCATCGACAAAGGAGGCGGAGAGCAGCACCTGCTCCTCCTCGACACCCAATTGATCCACGATGATCCTCTTCAGCCTCTCGAAAACGGTCGCCAACTTTTCACCTCCTTTCTTTTTACCTACTCGCTTGAGCGCTAACCGTGCCCAGGACCCCGTTTATGAACTTTGGGGAATTTTCGCTGCCAAAGGTCTTGGCCAGCTCCACAGCCTCATTGATAGCAGCCTTAACCGGGACCTTATTATTCAACAAAATCTCAAAGATGGCAAGTCTCAGGATGTTTCTATCGATGGCAGCTAGCTGCGCCACGGGCCAGGCGGGGGCATAGCTCTGAATCATGGTATCGATCCTCTCCCTGTTTTTCAGAACACCGCCCACCAGTTCGCGGGCGAAAAGCGCCCCCTCCTCAGGCAAAGAAGCCTCCTCCAAGAGTCGATCCAAGGTCTCCCCCGCATCATGGGCCACGCAATCGACCTCAAAGAGCGTCTGAAGCGCTATTGTCCTCGCCTTTCTTCGAATACCCACCTAGTAATCCCTCAATAGATGAAGGTTTCCGATCCTCACATTCCTAAGCCCCGCTTCCTTTGCCGCCTCCAGGCACTCATAGGCGAGGCTCCCCGATGTGGTGGGTAGATCCCCCATAAAGAATTGGGGGTGGAAGGCGAGAAGACTGTAGGGGATCTCCGCATCAAGGGAGGCGATAAAGGAGGCGATCTTTGAGACCTCCTCTTTATCGATATAGCCCGGGATGAGGAGGGTGCTGGCGATGAGGAAAGGCGGTGAGGGCCTCCTCTTGGCATATTCGGCGAGGAACCGAAAATTCTGCAAAGTCCTTTTGTTGGTGACACCACAGAGGGCGATGTTCAATTCCTCGCTCCAGGCCTTGAGGTCAAATTTGATGCAGCCACCCGATCTCAGGGAAAGCTCAGCAGCTTTCCTCAGGAGGGAGGGATGCATTGAGCCATTGCTCTCCCAGCAGATGCGGAGGATTCTCCCCTTATTTCGCTCCAAAGCCAACCGAGAGGCGCGAAGGGCGTGGGGAAGTTGAGGGGTGGGATCCCCACCAAAATAACAGATACAGGAGGTCTTTTCGTCCACCTGGTCAGCAAGCAGTGAAGCGCTTACCCTTGCCTCTTGGCTCGCCGAGAGGCGATAGTGCCAATTCTGACAGAAGAGACAATCGAAGGAGCATGCCTGATAAAAAACGGCCAGGTTCTTATAGCCGTATTCCGGCCCATCCCTATAGGAGAACTGCGGATAACCTACCCCCGTCCCTCCAGGGCAAACCCAATCGGCGACACAATTGGTGGGCAGAGGATCGTAGTACCAACTTACGTTTCCCTTTTCCGCGCCAGCCCCGATAAGTCTGCCCTCCCTGTTGATGCGAAGCCCACAGTAGCTTTTTCCACCTTGGGGAATAAGGCACTCATTAACGCAAAGATTACATCGCTTTCCCCCTTCAGCCCTGGGGGGCTTCTCCGGGAGATCGAAGGGCTTCCTCGCCTCCGAGTGCGCCTTCTCAATATAGGGAAGAGCCCTTCCAAAATCCGAACGAAGGCAATCTAGGCAAAGCTCAAATGCCTGGGAGATGAGAAAGGACTCCCTTCCACACCCTCTGCATATAACAACAGTTTTGGAGGATAGATCTTGGCGTGGTAATCTCATCTCAATTCAGCCTAGCAGCTAAGATGAAGGGCAGCAACCAATGGCACCTAAGCATCACCTTTTCAAACTACTTGCTCTCGTGGATGTCAGGCTTTATCGCTTTCTAATTGCCGTTGCATTTAGATGCTCATCGCTCTTATAGAGCTTGCATCGCCGACATTCAAGATCTGCGCTTCGTTGCTGATCCTTTTTATGAGACCGCTCAACACCTGTCCTGGGCCGATCTCAATGAAGGTGGAGACCCCTGCGCCCACCATGTACTCCACACTCCTCTGCCACTGAACACAATAACAAAGCTGACGAAGGAGCTCCTCTTTCACCGCGTTGGCGTCGGTCACCGGCTCAGCAGTACTGTTCACCACAATGGGAACGGTGGGGTGGCGAAAGCTGAGCTCGGAGATAGCCTTAGCCATTCCATCAGCGGCGGGCTGCATCAGGGGGGAATGAAAGGCGCCGCTCACCTTAAGGGGCATGATGTGTCTCGCCCCCATTGCCCTGGCCAGGTCTGCGGCACGAGCCAGCATCTCCTTTGCCCCGCTGATCACGATCTGACCTGGGGAGTTGAGGTTGGCGATTTGAGCACCGGCCTCCTGACATACCTGCTCTACAGATAGCTCGTCGAGACCGATGATCGCCACCATGCCTCCAGGTACCCTCTCCCCTGCCTCCTGCATCAACCTTCCCCTTTGCCTGGTGAGCCGAACTGCGTCCTTGAAAGCGAGCACCTGGGCGGCAACAAGGGCGGTGTACTCGCCAAGACTATGTCCCGCCATAAAGGCAGGGCAAATCAGTTGACCGGCTACCTGGGATGCCGCTCTCAGGCAGGCGAGGCTCACTGTGAGTATCGCCGGTTGGGCGTTAGTCGTCTTGGAAAGCTCCTCCTCAGGCCCCTCAAAACAAAGGCGGGACAGGGGAAATCCCAGGGCATCATCCGCTTCCTCAAAGACCTCCCTCGCCGAGGAGAAGCCTTGATAAAGGTCAAGCCCCATGCCCACCTGCTGCGAACCCTGTCCCGGGAAGACATAGGCCAGACTTCCTCCTTTTTCAGCCATGGATAACTCCTGAATAACTGAGTCTTGCGATTATCGCCTCAGCCTCCGCCACCATCTCCCTGATGATGGCTGCCGCTGGCTTTACCTCCTTGATCAGCCCCGCGATCTGTCCCGCCATTAGCGAGCCCCCCTCCATATCGCCCTCAAGGACGCCCAACTGCAACTTCCCCTCCCCAAAGCGCTCCAGCTCCTCCACAGAGGCACCGGCCTTTTCCATTGCCAAAAACTGACGGGCCATCCTGTTCTCCAGGCAGCGCACCGGATGCCCCGTAGAATACCCGGCGACCACAGTGGCTCGATCCCGGGCCTCGAGGAGTCTCTCTTTGAATTTGGCATGGGCGATACACTCCTCGGCGCAGACAAAACGGGTTCCCAGCTGCACCCCTTGAGCACCCAGGGAGAGGGCAGCAGCAAGGCCTCGCCCATCGCCAATCCCCCCGGCGGCCACTACGGGCACAGCAACGCTATCCACCACCTGAGGCGCCCGGGCCAGGGTGGTGGTCTCCCCCCTGTGGGCCCCCGCGGGCCAGCCCTCCGCGACGCGGGCATCAGGCCCCGCTGGGTGC
>SOJQ01000078.1 GCA_004376075.1 Dehalococcoidia bacterium
CTTCTCAATCCCGGGCACATTGTTGCGGACATACTCGATTAGGGCTCCGAATTCATCGGGCTGGCCGGAGCCCACGGTGTCGGGAACATTGACCACGGTTGCCCCCCCCTTTATCGTCGCCGCCAGCACCTGGCAAACGTAATCCCAGTCGCTACGGGTGGCGTCCATCGCCGAGAACTCGACTGCATGGCAGTAGCGCTTGGCATACCTCACTGCCTCAACCGCTAGATTGAGTGCCTGTTCACGGCTGATGTGTAGCTGGTGCTTGAGGTGAATATCGGAGGTGGACAAGACAACATGAAGGAGGGGAGCCGCCGCCTCCTTCAGGGCACCCCATGTTGAGTCGATCTGCTCCGGCCTTATACCGGAGAGCGCCGCAATCTGGCAGTCGCGTAGCTCCCGCGCCAGAAGCTGAACGGCAGCGAAGTCTCCGGGTGAGGTGTGGGGAAAGCCAGCCTCGATGATATCCACCCCCAACCTCTGGAGTTGATGGCCGATCTCATGCTTCTCCTCAAGGGTTAATGCCCCTCCCGCTGCCTGCTCCCCATCTCGCAATGTGGTATCGAAGATTATCACCCGTTCCATGCCCTTCTCCTCCTAATCATCACCTTTTCCATTTTATTCACCACCCACTCTGAAGGAACGCGGATTAGCATTAATAATCTGAAGTATCTGTTCCTTCATTTTAACGACTTCTTTCATAGTTTCATACTCGACAGGAGAAATGCCCTTTTCCCTCCTCCAGTCTTTATGCGGCCCTTCTTTTCTAATGCTGAGTGCTCCATCCATCATCGGAATATGTTGGGCCAATGATCTATCTGTGGGGGGATTTTTCTTACCGGAAAGTCCAGCGGAATCACAGATAGGACATCTCCAAGGTCTTGAACCGCTAATTATAATCTTATTCCGTGCCACTCATCCCCTGAGCCAGGGCATCATCGCCCTCAGCTTTTTGCCCACCTCCTCGATCTCGTGCTCGGCCTCACGGCGGCGGTAGGCATTGAAGCTGGGGCGCCCCGCCTGATTTTCAAGGATCCACTCGCGAGCGAAGGTGCCATCCTGAATCTCATCGAGGATGCGCCACATCTCCTCCCTCACCAGGTCATCGATGACCCGCGGTCCACGGGTGTAATCGCCGTACTCTGCGGTATCGCTCACCGAATAGCGCATGTAGCTCAGGCCTCCCTGGTAGATGAGGTCGATGATGAGCTTGAGCTCATGGAGGCATTCGAAATAGGCGATCTCCGGCTGATAGCCGGCATCGACCAGGGTTTCAAAGGCTGCCTTCACCAGGGAGGTAATGCCGCCACAGAGCACCACCTGCTCCCCGAAGAGGTCAGTCTCCGTCTCCTCGGCGAAGGTGGTCTCCAGAACACCGGCCCTGGTGCAGCCAATGCCCTTAGCATAGGCCAGGGCAATTTCTTTTGCTTTGCCTGAGGCGTCCTGATGGACAGCGACAAGCGCCGGGGCGCTGGAGCCCTCGGTATAGAGGCGGCGCAGCATATGGCCCGGGCACTTGGGCGCTATCATGGTCACATCGATCTTAGGTGGTGGGATGATCTCGTTGTAGTGGATGTTGAAGCCATGGGCGAACATCAGCATATTGCCCTTGGTGAGCCCCTTTTCGATGGATCTATAGTAGACCTCGCGGTGGAGCTGGTCGGGGACGAGCATCACGATTATATCGGAGGCCTTTGCCACCTCATCAGCAGTTGTCACCTTGAGTCCCGCCTCTGTGGCCGCTCTCCAGGGCTCGCTGTCCTTTAGCTCGCCGACCATGACATCGCATCCGCTCTCCTTCAGGTTCAGGGCGTGGGCATGCCCCTGGCTGCCGAAGCCGATGATGCCCATGGTCTTGCCCTTGATGAGGTCTAGATTTGCGTCTTTGTCATAGTAGATCTTGGCCATTTCTCACTCCTTACAGATTTGATATTTCGTTAGCGCCTTTCGTCTTCTTAGGGCGAGCGGCCTTTTGCTGAGGCTTTTCCTCCGCTACTGTAATGGGACCCGCCGCTCCTCGGGTCATGGCGATACGACCGGTGCGCGCTATCTCTTTGATGCCGAAGCCCTTGAGCAGGTGAAATAGGGAATCGATCTTGTCCTCATCCCCGGTGACCTCAACCACCAGGGAATCGGCGGCGACGTCCACTATGCTTGCCCTGAAGATGTCCACAATCTGGATGATCTCACTCCTTGTGGCGGGGTTGGCCCTCACCTTTATTAGAGCCAGCTCTCGGTCTACTGCGCTCTCATCGGTGATGTCGGTGACCTTGACCACGTCGATGAGCTTATCTAGCTGCTTTCTCACCTGTTCCACCGCGGCAGCGGTGCCATCGACCAGGATTGTCATCCGGGAGAGCCCGGGCATCTCGGTATGGCCCACGGCGATGCTCTCGATATTGAAGCCGCGCCTCCTGAAAAGGCTGGCCACCCGGTTGAGCACCCCGGGCTTGTTCTCCACCAGGGCTATTAAGGTATGCTTAGCCATTACCTTGCGCTAACCTCCTCCCTAGGCTGTTCCAAGATCTCGGCGAGAGCGGCACCTGGGGGAACCATAGGGTAAACGTTCTCCTCAGGCTCGACCACAAAGTCGATGAGGAAGGGTCCTTGATGCTCCATAGCCCTCTCAATAGCGGGGATTACCTGAAGCCTATCCGTCACCTTGACGGCGGCGATGCCATAGGCTTCGGCCACCTTAACGAAGTCGGGACCGGCGAGGGGCGTCGCTACATAGCGACGCCTATAGAAAAGCTGTTGCCACTGCCTCACCATGCCCAAAAACCTGTTATTGATGATAGCTATCTTTAAGGCGAGGTCCTCCTGAACCACGGTAGCAAGCTCCTGGATGGTCATTTGAAACCCACCATCGCCAGCGATACACCAGACTGTTTCCTCAGGACATGCCACCTTGGCGCCCAGTGCTGCTGGGAGCTCAAACCCCATCGGTCCCAAGCCGCCGCAGGAGATCAGGGTATTGGGCCTCTCATATTGGAAGTAGTGGGCGGCCCACATCTGGTTCTGCCCCACACCGGTAACGACGATGGCGTTGCCCCGGGTTATCTCATGGATCTGGCGCACCACATACTGAGGAAGCAGGCTCTCCGTCTCCCTGATCGCCGTTGAGGGATGCTCCCTTTGCCACTCCTCGATCTGGGAGATCCAGTCAACACGGTTCTGTGGGCTCACCTGCTCATTAAGCGCCTCTAGAACGTTCTTCACATCGCCGACAATGGGCACATCCGCCCGCACATTCTTTCCTATCTCTGCGGGGTCGATATCGATATGGATAATCTGGGCATGAGGGGCGAATCCGCTCACCTTTGCTGTAGCTCGGTCATCGAATCTCATCCCAATAGCGACAATGAGGTCAGCGGCGTTTACCGCCATGTTGGCATGGGCCATGCCGTGCATCCCCAGCATCCCCAAGCTAAGTACGTGGGATTGAGGAAAAGAGCCAATTCCGAGGAGGGTGGTGACCACCGGTATCTGTCCCTTCTCTGCCAGCTCCTTGAGTTGGGGGCAGGCTCCCGATATGATCACGCCCCTGCCGGCGATGATCAGAGGGCGTTTTGCCTCGTTGATCAGCTTTGCTGCTTTCTTCACCTGTGCCGGGTGACCCTGAATTGTTGGCTTATAGCCTCTCAGGTTCACCTTATCGGGATAGCGGAACTCCGCCTCCTCGATAAAGACATCGCGCGGTATATCGATAAGAATGGGCCCCGGCCTCCCCGTACTGGCAATGTGGAAGGCCTCATTAACCACGGCGGCCATATCCTCGGCTCGCATCACCAGATAGTTGTGCTTTGTGATAGGGAGGGTGATGCCGGTGATGTCTACCTCCTGGAAGGCATCTTTGCCAATGAAGGGTCTTGCTACCTGCCCTGTTATCGCCACTACAGGGGAGGAATCGAGATAGGCGCCGGCGATTCCAGTGACCAGGTTAGTGCCACCTGGACCTGAGGTGGCAACGCACACCCCCACCCTCCCTGAGGCTCGGGCATAGCCGTCGGCAGCGTGGGCTGCCCCCTGCTCATGGCGAACCAGGAGGTGGCGCAGTTGGGGGTAGTCGGGCAGGACGTCATAGAAGGGGAGCACCGCCCCGCCAGGGAAGCCAAACATCACCTCCACCCCTTCCTTGATCAGGCTCTCACACAAAATCTGCGCTCCAGTTAGCTTCATATATCCCCCTATCTCTCGAACACTGCTCCTTTACTTGCTGAGGTTACCCTCTCCGCATAGCGCTTGAGGTAGCCTGTCTTTATCTTGGGTTCAAATTCGGGGAGCTCGGAAAGTCGCCCTTTTATCTCCTCGTCGGTTAGCTCCACATCGATTTTATGATTGGGGATGTCTATCCTCACCATATCGCCATCCCTTAGTGCTGCGATGGGACCTCTAGATGACGCCTCTGGGGAGACATGACCGATAGCAGCTCCTCTTGTTGCCCCAGAGAACCTGCCATCGGTAATTAGAGCCACCTTATCATCAAGCCCCATGCCGCTTAAAAGCGCTGTTGGGCCCAGCATCTCCCTCATCCCTGGTCCTCCTTTGGGCCCCTCATAGCGGATCACCATCACCAGCCCCGGCTCAATGGACCCGCCAAGGATTGCTCGAGTGGCTTCCTCTTCGGAGTCAAAAACCCGAGCTGCCCCACGGTGGGAGAGCATCTCAGGGGCCACGGCAGCGCTCTTCACCACCGCCCCCTCTGGCGCCAGGTTGCCGAAGAGAATAGTGAGCCCCCCCGTTAGGGAGTGAGGATGGGAAAGGGGACGAATGATTTTTTCGTCCTTAACCACTGGTTCCATAGCTGCCAGGTTTTCTGCAAGAGATTCCCCTGAAACTGTCTTAACCTCTAGGTTCAGCCGAGACATAAGTCGCCACAGCACCGCCGATATGCCACCGGCAAGGTCCAGGTCCTCAACATGGTAACCCCCGGCGGGGCTTATCTTGGCCAGATGTGGTGTCTTTTCGCTTATCTCGTTTACCTCCGAAAGAGGGAAATCGATTCCTGCCTCGTAGGCGATGGCCATAAGGTGCAGAACCGAGTTGGTGCTCCCCCCTAATGCCATATCCACCACAAAGGCATTCTGGATAGAGTCCTTGGTGATAATGTTGCCGGGGCAAATCCCCTTAGCCAGTAGCTCCATGATCTGCCTTCCCGCCTCCTTGGCCAGACCGATGCGTCGGGCGTCAACGGCGGGGATGGTGCCATTTCCCGGTAGCGCCATCCCCAAAGCCTCGGTGAGGCAGTTCATCGTATTGGCGGTGAACATCCCGGCGCAGCTGCCGCAGCCAGGGCAAGCAACCGCCTCCAGCTCCTTAAGCTCTCTTTCGCTTATCTCCCCAGCAGCCACCTTGCCCACCGCCGTAAAAACGGTGTTAACATCGACCGCTCTTAGCTCATCCCCACTCCAGAAACGCCCTGCCAGCATCGGGCCGCCACTTATGAAGATAGAGGGGATATTTAACCTCACCGCTGCCATAAGCATCCCCGGTACGATCTTGTCGCAGTTGGGGATGAAAACCAGGGCATCGAAGGCATGGGCCTGGGCCACAATCTCTACGGAGTCGGCGATAAGCTCGCGGCTGGGGAGGCTATACTTCATCCCCAGGTGTCCCATGGCAATCCCATCGCAAACGCCGATGGTGTTCACCTCAAAGGGGGTACCCCCAGCGCTTCTCACCCCGCTTTTTACCGCCTCGGCAATGGCCCTCAGGTGAATATGACCGGGGATCACCTCGCTGAAGCTGTTTATGATGCCAACGAAGGGCTGTTCCAGATCCCTTTCTGTGCACCCTAAAGAACGAAGCAAGGCACGATGAGGGGCGCGCTCCACACCACGCTTGACGATGTCGCTTCTCAATTTACCCCCTTATTAAAAAACCGCCCCTTTGGGACGGTCTTTTCCAAATAACATGCCGTTCCCAATTGATTCCAAGAAGTTAGCACAATTCTTACAGAATTGTCAAGGAGTATTGGCTACCCCAACCAGCTGGGCGATGTCCTCCACCGCTTCCCTCTCCATGAAGCGCTCCATGCCCTCGAGAACCTCAAAGGCGGCATTGGGGTTAACAAGGTTTGCTGTGCCTATCTGAACTGCGGTCGCCCCCGCCATGATGAACTCTAGGGCATCTTCGGCGGAGGAAACGCCGCCACAGCCAATGATCGGGATCTTCACCGCCTGGGAAACCTGGTAAACCATGTAAAGGGCGATGGGCTTGATGGCGGGTCCCGAGAGCCCCCCGGTGATGCCCCCCAAAAAGGGTTTTCTCTTTGTTATGTCGATAGCCATGCCTACTACGGTGTTGATCAGGGATAGGGCGTCGGCCCCCGCCTGGCAAACAGCCAGGGCGATCTGGGCGATATCGGTCACATTGGGGGTCAGCTTTACGATGACGGGCAGGCTGGTTTGCGATTTCACCGCCGCGGTGACCTCAGCAGCCATCTCGGGGCTCTTGCCAAAGTCCATCCCTCCCCAGGCAACATTGGGGCAGCTTATGTTTACCTCGATGCCGCTCACCCCGGCGACCCCCTCAAGCCTACGGGCCAGCTCAGCATACTCCTCGATGCTCTCCCCGGCGATGTTGACGACCACCGGAACGCGCCAGGTGGCCCAGATGGGCGCTTTCTCTCTAATGAGAGCATCGATTCCGATGTTCTGAAGCCCCACCGAATTGAGCAGGCCTGAGGCGGTCTCGGCAAGGCGTGGCTGGGGGTTCCCCGGGCGTGGGCTAAGGGTGGTCCCCTTGGAGACGATCGCTCCCAGCCTCTCGATATCCACTATTTTAGCGTACTCCGTGCCATAGCCCACGGTTCCCGCTGCGGTCATCACCGGATTGGCCAAAAGTAGACCTCGCTCATTATGGGGGGCAAGCTCAACGGAAAGGTTCAAACTGGAAGCCTCCAAGAATCGTCTGATTTTCCCAATGATACTCCTTCCTCGCCATCGCTTCAACCCACTGCTTGACATTGTCGTAGGGAGAGGTAAACTAACCGAGTGTAGAATGGAGATAGTAGCAGGCTCACCGGGAAGCTCGGTCCCGAGGCGGGCAAGGCTGCCAAAAATGGGCTAAAAGGGGGCAAGATGACCTCAAAAGGCGATTTTCTGGGTTAAAAGGAGGCAAAAAGGTTCATGGGATGCTTAAGAAGGGCGGCAATTGTGCTATTGGGGCTTGTTCTCCTTGCCGCCGCCGGCTATGGGGGATACGCCTTCGGTGGCTATGAAGGCTTCAGTGAGGGGTATGGGCAAGGCTATAGCGAGGGGCAGGCAAGCGGATACAGCGAGGGCTATGAGGACGGGTATGAGATCGGTTGCCAGGAGGGGGCCGGCAGTGGATATACCCTAAGGAACCCCATGTATAGTGAGCTGATGCGTTTTCTGGCCGAGGATAGGACAGACTCCAATGAGTATGTGCCGGGGGAGTATACTTGCATTGAATTTGCCGCCGATGTCAATAACAATGCGGAGGCGGCAGGTTTTCGCGCCGCCTTTGTGATCATCGATTATCCGGGGGAACGAGGCCATGCAGTGGTTGCTTTTGAAACGGTCGATAGAGGCTTGATCTTCATCGAACCTCAGTTTGATGAAGAGGTGCAGCTTTCGCTGGGGATCAGTTATTCCCAAGCGAATGGCTATCTGGAGCCAGCATATAACGATATAATCACCCAGTTCGTAGTGGTTTGGTAAAATTGGGGACGGGTTAGCAGGCTTAACCTAGAGTAATAGACCCACTGCAGCTCTGATGCCCCAGAAGAGCACCGCCATGCCAGCAAATCCCACCAGGCAGGTGCCAATGGCACGCCCGGTGGAGAAGTCCAGTGCCTGGCGGGCGGCGGTGACCATGGCCACCAACTGCCACCCAACCGCTGCAAGCCATATTGTGAACCCCAGGAAGGGGATGAAGCAGAAGAACCCTATCACCCCCGGCGATGCTGAAAAGCCGATAGTGCGCAGCAGTTCGCCGTAGGTTGCCGAGGTCTGGGTTCCCCGGAATATTCGGGTGCCAATGAGGTATACGATGAAG
>SOJQ01000073.1 GCA_004376075.1 Dehalococcoidia bacterium
GTGAAAGGTGGCACTAACCGGGAAAAGCCAGAAATGGGGATTTGATAGGGCGATCGCCTGGAGGTCCTCGGGGGGAGTCTCCTCTATTATATAGCTCAGAACTCCGTTATCAGGGGCAAGGAAGAAAGCCCAAGGGGTGGTGAGCAATACTGCCCTTCGCTCAGTGCCAACCCCGGGGTCAACGACTACAATATGAATGGTGCCCTCGGGGAAGTAGTGATAGGTGGTGCTCAAAACAAAGGCGGCTTGGGCGATATTCTGGGGCTCAATGGTGTGGCAGATATCGACGATGGTGACCTTGGGATTGATGCTTAAGATTACCCCCTTCATTGCCGCTACATAAGCATCATCCATGCCGAAGTCGGTGGTCAATGTAATTATATCCATAAACCCCTCTCGTTGCTAACCAGCGATCCTTAGGGCAAATATAGAGATGACGATAAAGATCAGCACGAGGATAATGGTGAACCGGAAAAGTGTCTTTTCCACCCCTCTCCTGGTGCGGTACATACCTGTCTGCGTGCCGAAGATGCCACCCAGCCCCCCTCCTCTCACTTGAAGCAGGACGGCAATAATCAGCGCTATAGCTACTACGATTTGAGCAATATTAAGATAGGCCTGCATGATCTAAGTAGCTAGGGGCTATCCTCCAGCTTCTCCTTGAGCAGTTTATTTACCAAGGAGGGGTTAGCCCTCCCCCTGGTTTGCCTCATCACCTGCCCCACAAGGAAGGTTAGTGCTCTCTCCTTGCCCTTCTTGAAATCCTCCACCGCTTGGGCATTGGTGGCGATAACCTGGGCAACGATCTCCTCCACCTCCTCAGCGTCGCTGATCTGGGTGAGACCCTTTTCGGCGATAATGTCAGCGGCATGCCTTCCGCTACTGAACATCTCCTCAAAAACTGTCTTAGCAGCGGCACCACTGAGCGTGCCTTGATCGATCAGGTCCAGCATCTCCACAAGATGCTCCGGTGTGACCTTCGAATCGCCGATCTCAGTGTCGGTGGCGTGGAGGAGTCTGCTGAAATCGCTCAAAAGCCAGTTCCTCACCGCCTTCGCCCTTTTTTCGACCATAGCCTCTGTCTTCAGCTTGACGCAGGCTTCGAAGTAATCAGCCATCGCCTTGGAGGCGGTGAGGAGGCTGGCGTCGTAGGCTGACAGGCCATAGTGGCTCAGGAATCTATCCCTTCTCGCCTCGGGAAGCTCAGGGAGACGCGACCTCAGCTGCTCCACCCACTGGCGGCTAAATACCATAGGGGGCAGATCGGGCTCAGGGAAATACCGATAGTCATGGGCATACTCTTTGCTCCGCTGCGATACTGTGATCCCCTTCTCCTCAACCCAGCCCCTGGTCTCCTGAAGGAGGCGTCCCCCCTCCTCGATCACTCCCCTCTGCCGCCCCTCTTCGTATTCAAGGGCGCGATAAACTGCCTTGAAGCTATTCATGTTCTTGACCTCAACCTTGACCGCTGAGTCGGTGCTGCCGAGGGGGCGAATACTTATGTTAGCATCACACCTGAAGCTGCCCTCCTCCATATTCCCGCTCGAGACCCCGAGGAACTGAAGGATGGTGCGCAGCTTCATCAGATATTGGCGCGCCTCTTCCGGAGATCGTATATCAGGCTCGCTTACCACCTCCAAAAGAGGGACCCCGGCGCGATTAACATCGACCAGGCTGTAAGTTTCGCCCCAAGGGGTGGTGCGATGGAGCAGCTTTGCCGTGTCCTCCTCAAGATGAACCCGAATGATCCCGATCCTCCTTTTGTGACCTTCGATCTCGATTTCTAACCAGCCGTTGACGGCGAGGGGGGCATCGTATTGGGAGATTTGATAGCCCTTCATCAGGTCGGGGTAGGGGTAGTTCTTTCGATCGAACTTGGTATATTCGGGGATGGCGCAGTTGAGCGCCAACGCTGTCATCACGGCATACTCCAGAGCTTGCTGGTTGATGGTGGGTAGGACGCCGGGCATACCCAGGCAAACAGGGCATACGTGGGTGTTGGAGGCAGCGTCTATATAGTCCGCGCTACAGCGGCAGAACATCTTGCTCCTGGTCAGTAGCTGAGCATGCACCTCAAGTCCGATGATCGTTTCGTAGGTCATCTCATGTTAGTATAACAGCGTTTTCAACCTACAACAAGGGGGTTTTTTCGAACCACGCCAAGGATTTTTTCGCCCTAAAAGTTCAGGTTAAAAAACCCTTGACAATTTTAGAGGAAGGGGGTT
>SOJQ01000086.1 GCA_004376075.1 Dehalococcoidia bacterium
ACGTCAGGGCGTAGGAGTTGCATGGTATCATAGACGGCAAGCCCAGCACTGATAATACCACCGGGGCAGTGAATGTAGAGGCTTATGTCCTTGTCCGGGTCCTCCCGCTCCAGATAGAGAAGCTGAGCGATGACGAGGTTCGCTATCTGGTCACTGATTGGCGTGCCCAGAAAGACTATCCTCTCCCTTAGAAGCAGGGAGTATATATCGAAGGCTCGCTCCCCCCGGGCACCAGTCTCAATCACCATGGGTATTATATTTTTAGCTTCCATCTCCTCCTCCTTTCTCTGCCATTATTTCGGGTTCATCCCCAGAGGCGATCTCCACCAGCCGCTTAACCGTCTTCCTGGTAAGCAGCGCCTCCTCTAATGACTGGCGAGCCGCCGAATGAAAAAACTTTCTTAGCTCCTCCCCCCTTTCCCCTGCCTCCTGAGCGATAGCCTCCACCTCTTCTTCTATCTCCGCCTCAGCCACCTCGATCTTCTCCTCCTCAGCCACCTTGCCTAAAACAAGATAGACAGTGGCCCTCCTTGTCGCTAGAGGGCGCAGCTCCTCCCTCAGCTCCTCCCCGCTCTTCCCCCTGCTCTTGATACGCTCCTCCAGGCTTGCCTCCTTTTCCCTGATGAGGCGGTCGATCTCCCACTCCACCAAAACAGGAGGGAAATCTACCTTTGAGAGCTCAACCACTGCCTCTATCACCTTCTCCTCAAGGCGCCTTCTTTCCCTCTCCTCAGCCATAGCCTTAAGATTTGAGGCAATTCGCTGGCGAAGCGACTCAAGATCTTCGAAGCCCTCGCCAAGGCTTTTTGCGAATTCATCGTTAAGCTCAGGGAGCTTTTTCTCTTTGATCTCGCTGACCACCACCCTGAAGGGGTATTCCTTCCCAGCCAAGTGGCTTATCTCATAGTCGGCAGGGAAGGAAATGGTGAACTCCTTCTCCTCCCCTTTTTCCAACCCCTCCAATTGTTCCGAAAATCCGGGCACAGGAAAGGGCAGAGCCTTAAGCACCTGGTACTGAAGGTCTTTCCTATCCAAGAGAGAGCCATCCTCTAAGCTACCCTTTACATCTATGGTCACCAGGTCGCCAAACTGGATGGGTCGCTCCGCTGGCTGCCAGGGGGCATGCTGGTAGCGAATCTGCTCGATAACCTTCTCCACCTCCTCCTCAGCCACCTCCACAGGCTCCGGGTCGACTCTAATTTCGCGGTAGTTTCCCAGTTCTACGGTGGGACGAAGCGGGACGGTGGCCTTAAAAATTACCGGATCGGTTTGGGTGATCTCGATTTCAGGCTGAGCGATGGCATCGATCCCCTGCTCCTCAACGGCCCGACTATAGAGCTGAGGAACCAGGCGCTCCACAGCCTCATTGAGGAGTGCCTCCTTGCCAAGGTAGCGCTCCAGCATCGCCCGAGGTGCCTTCCCCTTTCTAAACCCAGGGACATCGGCCCTCTTCACCAGATGACGATAGGCCTCCTCCAGCGAGCGCTCCACCTCCTCAGGCTCGGCCTCAACCTGAAGAACCACCTGGCTATTTTCAATTCTCTCTGAGGATACCTTCACCTTTCCCCCAATAGATTATAGCATGAAAAAGAGCCCTCGTCCAAGAAGGTCATTCCTCGATCCATATATCCTTTAGAAAGGGGATCACCATAGGGGCAGGGAAGAAATCCTTCACATAAGGCTTGACCAGGAAATAGCTCCTGCCGAACCAGAGAGGGAGCCAGGGAGCATCATCGACGATGGTCTGCTCCACCTCCTGATACATCCCCAGCCTGCTATCAACATCGCTTTCCACTCTTGCCTCCTCCAGCAATTGATCCACATGGGGATTGCTGTAGGCGGTATGGTTCTCCACACTCTCGCTGTAGAAAAGGAGGTCCAAGAAATTCTCCGGATCAGGGTAGTCCGCCACCCAGCCAACCTCGAAGGCCTGAAAACTTTGCTCCCACAGGTCATTGAGAAAGGTCTCCCACTCTACCGGCTCGATGGCCACCTCGACCCCGAGATTCTCCTGCCACATCCATGCTATCGCCTCAGTAGTTGGAGACACCGCAGCGCAACTGCCCGGCACGGAGAGGACGATGGGTGGCAGGTCATCCCCGTAGCTTGACTCAGCGATAAGCTGTTGTGCCCTCGCCACATCGTAGCTCAAGCCCTCCAGCTCCTCGTTGTAGCCGGGCATGCCCAGGGGGAGAATGCCATCCGCGGGCGAAACAGTAATTTTTAGCAATATCTCGACGATCTTATCCTTGTCCACGGCATGGGAGAAGGCCTGGCGAACCTTGACATCGTCAAAGGGGGGCATAGCGGTGTTGAAGCCGATATACCAAATAGAAAGCTCCGGGGCGATCACCAGCTCCCTGTTTAGTGGGTTCGTGGGGTCAAGTCCCCTTTCGATATTCGCTGCTCCTACTTGCGTTATGTCAATTTGCCCGTTCTCGTACATCATCATTGGGTTGCCGGCGAAGAGGAAGGTCCCCCGCCCCAGCTTGGCAACGTCCCCATAAAAGTGCTCGTTTCGCTCCAGGACGATCCTCTCCCCCTCCCGCCACTCTCCAAGTTTGAAGGGACCGGTCCCATTAGGATTCTCCATCCAGTTCCCGCCGGACTCAACATTCTCCTCGTCCACAACGAGGGCGGTGGAGTGGGTTAGCTTAGCGAGGAAGTAGGCTTTGGGGGCGTCGATGGTAATCTCCAATGTTTTATCGTCGATGGCCCTGACCCCGCTCACCTCATCTGCCTCACCCCACAGCCTCTCCTTGAAGCCAACGATATCGCCAAGATAGGCCTCAGCCACTGGGGAACCCGTCTCCGGGTCAGCGGCACGCTCCAGGGAATACTTGAAATCGCTCGCTGTCACCTCCTTGCCATTATGGAATCTCACCCCGTCGCGGAGATGGAAGGTATAGGTCTTGTCATCAGCGCTAATATCCCAACTCTCCGCAATATCTGGAACAACCTCAAGATCACCATTTAGGGTCACCAGCCCGCTAAAGATCTCTATAATGTAGCTTGCCGAGGTGGTATCCGAGCTAAGGGCAGGGTCCAGGGTGGTGGGCTCATAGCCAAATAGGATTAACTCCCCGCCAGCGGGCATCCCCTGGCAACCGGGGACAGCTAAGGCAAGAAGAAAAACCATTACCAATAAGGCACTGGCAATCCTCCTTTTAGTGGGCATCTCCCTTCTAAGGCGACCGATCACACCCAGGCGATCACCTCCAAATAAAGTCCAAAGTGAATGTCATTAATCGATGCGCAATTTGAGATGGAGCTCCTTGAGCTGCTCCTCCGATACCTCGGAGGGGGCATCGAACATTACATCCATGGCGCTCTGGTTCTTGGGGAAGGGGATAACCTCCCTGATGGTCTCCTCCCTGGCAAGGAGCATCACCACCCGATCTATCCCCGGGGCGATGCCGCCATGGGGCGGGGCACCGTACTCAAAGGCCTCGAGAAGATGCCCAAACCTCTGGTTGACCTCCTCATCCCCATATCCCAATAGACGAAAGATCTTCTCCTGAAGCTGGCGGGTATGGATCCTGATGCTGCCGCTGGAAAGCTCACACCCATTGCAAACGAGGTCATAATGCTTGGCGCACACCCTTTCTGGGGCAGTGTCCAGCAGGGGAATATCCTCATCTTTAGGTGCGGTGAAGGGGTGATGCATCGGCTCCCATCTTCCCTCCTCCTCACTCCACTCCAGCAGGGGATAATCGAGAATGAAGCAAAAGGCGAGGAGGTTGGGGTCGGCAAGTTTGAGGCGACGAGCGACCTCAAGACGCAGCGCACCAAGCGACTCCTCAACCGCCTTAGGTTTGCCAGCAACGATGAGAAGGAGATCCCCTTCCCTGGCCTCAAACCTCATCGCCATCTCGTCGATTTGCTCTGAAGTGAGGAATTTAGCAGCAACGGACCTCGCCTGCGCCTCACCAAGGGGCAGTGTAACCAGCCCCTTTGCCCCGTGCCCCTGGACAAACTCGGTCAGCTCATCGAGCTGGCCCCTGGAGTAATGAGCGCAGCCCGGGGCGCAGATACCCTTCACCTTTCCCCCCTCGTGGAGGGCGGAGCGAAAGACGGTGAAATCGGATTGAGCCGCAATTTCCGAGAGATCCCTGATCTCCACACCGAAGCGCAGGTCAGGCTTGTCCGACCCATAGCGCTCCATCGTATCGTGGTAGGAGAGGCGGGGGAAGGGCTTGATCACCCTCATCGTGGGCTTCACATTTTCCACCAAGGCGGTGAAAAGCTCCTCCATGAGACTCAGGATGTCCTCCTCCTCCACGAAGCTCATCTCCAGATCAAGCTGGGTGAACTCTGGCTGGCGGTCGGCGCGCAGGTCCTCATCGCGGAAGCACCTCGCTATCTGAAAGTACTTCTCAAAGCCGGCCACCATGAGTAGCTGCTTCATCTGCTGGGGAGACTGTGGTAGGGCATAGAACCTCCCGGGGTGGATCCTGCTCGGCACCAAGTAGTCACGAGCCCCTTCAGGGGTGCTCTTGATCAGGATTGGGGTCTCGATCTCGATAAAACCCTTGGCATCGAGAAAATCGCGCATAAACTTTATCACCCGGTGGCGGAGGATTATGTTCTCCCTCATCCGGGGACGGCGTAGGTCGAGATAGCGATACCTGAGGCGAAGGTTTTCGTCCACTTCGACATCTTCATTGATATAAAAGGGAGGGGTCTTCGAGGGATTGAGGATCTCCACCCCCCGAGCAATAACCTCGACCTCCCCCGTAGCCAGCTTGGGATTCTCCGTTCCCGGGGGGCGCTTCGCCACCTCACCGACAACCTTCACCACATACTCATGGCGCAGCTTTATGGCGACCTCATGCCCCTCCTTTGATAGCTCAGGGTTGAACACCACCTGCACCAGACCCTCTCGATCCCTGAGGTCGATGAAAACAAGCCCCCCATGATCCCTCCTCCGATGCACCCAACCGGCAAGGGTCACCTTCTCACCTACATGGTCTCTGGTTAGCTCCCCGCAACTATACGTCTTAAGCATTCAAACCCCCGATTACCCATCGATTATAGACCATCGGATAGGGCTTTTCAATCCAAGCCTTCGTTGGGGCTAGCTATCCCCTTTGAAGCGCCCAGTAAAAGGCGTATAATGTAAAGGGAGTGCTGAAAGCAAAGACGATGGAGCTATTTCAAATAAGCGTTCGGGGCGTGGTTCAAGGGGTTGGCTTCCGCCCCTTTGTTTATCAGCTGGCGACGAAACATAAGCTCACCGGCTGGGTTTGTAACACCTCAGGCGATGTCAAGATCGAGGTCGAGGGGGAGAGGGAAGCCCTGGACCAATTCCTGGTTGAGCTGGAAAGCGAGGCTCCCCCTCTAGCGCGAATCGAGGGTATCATAGCTGCTGGCGCCCCGCCTCAAGGCTACACCCAGTTCGAAATACGCCACAGCATCGCTGAGGAGGGCAGGTATCAGCTAGTCTCCCCTGACATCGCTACCTGCGATGCCTGTAGGAGCGAGCTTCTTTCCCCCGAAGATCGGCGCTATCGCTACCCCTTCACCAATTGCACCAACTGCGGACCACGCTTCACCATCATCGAGGACATACCCTATGATCGCCCTAAGACCACGATGCGCCATTTCAGGATGTGCCCCCAGTGCCAGCGGGAGTATGATGACCCCTTGGATCGCCGCTTTCACGCCCAGCCCAATGCCTGCCCCGAGTGCGGCCCTTCTCTCGAACTTATCGATGGCAATGGTAGGGCTATTGCCTGTGATGATGTCATTGCTACCGCCAGTAAACTCCTGAAGGAGGGTAAAATCCTCGCTATCAAGGGATTGGGTGGCTTTCACCTCGCCTGCGATGCTACCAATGAGGAAGCGATTCAGCTCTTGCGGGATAGAAAAAGGCGCCCCTTCAAGCCCCTGGCGATAATGCTAGCTACCTTGGATGAGGTAAAAGAGCATTGCTTTGTTTCCAATGATGAGGAGAGGCTCCTCACCTCCCCGGAGTGCCCCATCCTGCTCTTGAGGTGGCGGGAGAATTCCTCCATCTCCCGAAAGGTAGCCCCTGAGCTCAAATACCTCGGCGTGATGCTGCCCTATACCCCATTGCACCATGTCCTGCTCAGGGAGACGGGTCTGCCTCTGGTGATGACCAGCGGCAATATCAGCGAGGAGCCCATCGCCAAGGACAATGATGAGGCGCTGAGGAGGCTTCGAGGCATCGCCGACTTTTTCGTTCTTCACAATCGGGAAATTTATGCACGGTATGACGATAGTGTGGCTATCGTAGAAAGAGGAAAACCCCAGTTAATCAGAAGGGCGCGGGGCTACGCCCCCTACCCCATTCACCTCCCCTTTAAGGCGAAGCAGGTTCTCGCCTGCGGCGCTGAGCTCAAAAATACCTTCTGCGCCACCAAGGAAGATCACGCCTTTATCAGCCAGCATATCGGCGACATGGAGAACCTGGAGACCCTGGAGCACTTTGAGAACACCATCGAGCTTTATAAAAAGCTTTTCCGTATCGAGCCCAGGATTCTAGCCCACGACCTGCACCCTGAATATCTCTCCACTAAATATGCCAAGGAGCTTGCCCGCGAGTTCACCCTTGTTGGGGTGCAGCATCATCATGCCCATATCGTTAGCTGCCTGGTGGAAAATGGGATTCAAGAGCCAGTCATCGGGGTGGCCTTCGATGGCACGGGATATGGAAGCGATGGCACCATCTGGGGAGGGGAGTTTCTGGTCGCCAACTACAAAGGCTTCAAGAGGGAGGGGCATCTTGAGTATGTGCCTCTGCCCGGCGGCGCTGCCGCCATCGAACGACCCTACCGCATGGCTTTTTCGTACATTTTCACTCTCTTAGGAGAGAGCATTCTTGGCCAAGAGCTCCCGTTTCTTGAGGAGGTGGACGAGTACGAAAAAGAGGTTATGAAACGGCAGATCGAAAAAGGGATCAATTCCCCATTGACCTCCAGCTGCGGTCGCCTCTTCGATGGGGTATCGGCTTTGATTGGGGTTAGAGGCAAGATAGATTACGAGGCTCAGGCAGCCATCGAGCTGGAGATGACAGCGCTGGATGATATTAAGAATAGCGAAGGCTACCCCTTCTCCATTGTGGAGCAGGAAGGGGTAAAGATAGTGAAACTAAAGGACCTGTTTGAGGCAATTATCCTTGATCTAAAAAATCGCCTCCCCAGGGGCATCATATCTATGAATTTTCACCATACCATAGCCCGAATGGTGGTTGAGATGTGCCATCTGATCGCCGCCGAAAGTGGCTTATGTAAAGCTGTCTTGAGCGGTGGCGTGTTTCAGAACCGGCTGCTCCTCAGGCTCACCGCCGATGCTTTAGAGAAAGAGGGCTTCACTGTGCTCACCCATAGTCTGGTGCCCACCAATGATGGCGGCATCTCGCTGGGTCAGGCGGTTATCGCCAATTTCGCTTTTTCGAACTAGCATAAGCAGGCAAATAGAGGAATCTATAAATAGTAAAAGTGAACTCAAGAAAATGCGAGGATTGTAAAGGGCGAAAAAATGTGTCTTGCCATACCAGCTTTAGTTAAATCGATAGAGGGAAACGAGGCTGAGGTGGAGCTTGGCGGCATAAGCCGCAAGATAAGCATCCTCCTCACCCCTGAGGTCAAGGTTGGCGATTACGTGCTCCTCCACACCGGCTATGCCATCAATGTCATCGATGAGGAGGAGGCAATGGAGACCCTTGAGCTGCTTACGGAGATGGCATCTATGGAGGGATAGACCATCTCCGAGAACTCATCCCAGGCGCAGCATAACTTTAGAGAAGCACTTATAGTTCGAAAAGATGAGATTTATAGATGAATTTCGCAATGCTGAGTTAGCCAGGGTGGTGATCGACAGGATCCACCGCAGGTCGAAGAGGCATATCAGGCTCATGGAGTTCTGCGGTGGGCATACCGTCACCATCCTCAAGCACGGCATTCGCCAGCTCCTCCCCCCAACGGTGGAGATGCTTTCGGGGCCCGGCTGCCCTGTCTGTGTCACCGCCAACGCAGACCTGGATAAAGCCATTGCCCTCGCCAGAGAGCCCGGGGTGATCATCGCCACCTTCGGTGATATGCTCAAGGTTCCCGGCAGCTATTCCAGCCTGCAAAAGGTGAGGGCTGACGGCGCCGATGTAAGAGTGGTCTATTCCACCCTGGATGCCCTTCAGATTGCCAGGGAGAACCCTGAGAGAGCGGTCGTTTTCATCGGCATCGGTTTTGAAACGACAGCACCTACTATCGCTGCCTCAGTATTGCAGGCCGAGGAGGAGGGGATAAAGAATTACTATGTCCTTTCCATGCACAAGCTCTGCCCCCCCGTGATCAAGGCCCTTCTCAACTCCGGGGAGGTGAGGCTTGATGGCTTGATCTGCCCCGGGCATGTGAGCGCCATCATCGGCTCCCGCCCCTGGGGGTTCGCCGCCAGGGATTATGGAATAGCTTGCGTCGTTTCCGGGTTCGAACCTCTCGATGTTCTGCAATCGGTGGCGATGCTGGTGGAACAGCTCGAAAAAGGGGAGCCCAAGGTGGAGATCGCCTACCGCCGCGGGGTGCGCCCTGAAGGAAACCTGAGGGCGCAGGAGCTGATGAACGCCGTTTTCGAACCATCGCCAGCGAATTGGCGAGGCATCGGTGTGGTGCCAGAGAGCGGCCTAAGGCTTAGGAAGGAATACCAAAGGTTTGACGCCGAGCTCTCCTTTGACATCGATCCCGGACCAACCCTTGAGCCCAAGGGATGCCTCTGCGGCGATATCCTTCGTGGGGTGAAAACCCCTATCGATTGCGAGCTTTTTGGTGACGCCTGCACCCCGGAGCATCCCGTGGGACCCTGCATGGTCTCCTCCGAGGGGAGTTGCGCCAGCTATTATCACTATGGAACCCTTTAAGGATGAAAAGATCCTCCTTGCTCATGGCAGCGGAGGAAGGCTAAGCCACGATCTAGTGGAAAAGGGCTTTCTGCCCGCCTTCGATAATCCGCTATTGAGCAAGTTGGATGATTCAGCGATCTTCGAGGCAAAGGGTCGCCTAGCCTTCACCACCGACAGCTATATCGTGACCCCCATCTTCTTCCCCGGCGGCGATATCGGAAAGCTGGCGGTTTGTGGCACGGTGAACGACCTGGCGATGAGCGGTGCTATGCCCTTATACCTGAGCGTCTCCTTTATTATCGAGGAGGGATTCCCTTTGAGCGACCTGAAAAGGATTGTGACCTCAATTCAGCAGGCGGCTGAGGAAGCTGAGGTGAAGGTGGTCACCGGAGATACAAAGGTGGTGAATAAGGGCAGCGTCGATAAGCTCTTCGTCAACACCGCCGGGGTGGGCATTGTTCCTGAAGGGGTCAATATCTCGGGCTCTAATGCCGTACCAGGCGACAAGGTGATTTTGAGTGGCCCCATTGGCGATCATGGCATCGCTGTGATCAGCGAGCGGGAGGGGTTAAAGTTCGCCACCCTAGTGAAAAGCGATTGTGCCCCATTAAACAAGCTGGTTAGGGAGATGCTCGAGGTATCCAGCGAAATCCACTGCCTTCGCGACCCCACCCGGGGAGGGCTGGCCACCACCCTCAATGAGTTTGCCACCCAGTCCAAGGTCGGCATCTTAATCTACGAGGACATGATCCCGGTGAGGGATGGGGTGCGTGCCGCCTGTGAGATGCTGGGGTTTGACCCCTTCCATGTTGCCAACGAAGGCAGGCTGGTGGCTGCTGTTGCCCCTAACCATACGGAGAGGGTTCTGGAAAGGATGCGGCGAAACAAATATGGGGCGGAGGCAGCGATCATCGGTGAGGTTCGAGAGGAACACCAGGGAAGGGTTGTGATGAGGACCCATCTTGGGGCATCGCGCATCGTCGATATGCTAGTTGGGGAACTGCTGCCCAGGATTTGCTAGTATTATGAATTCGGATATTTATGAAATTGTTAACTTCCCATTTCCTCGAGCACCATCTCCACAACCTGGGGGATCGCTTGCTCCACCATGGGGGTCAAGCTTTCGCTGAAGGTGGTTACATCCTGAACCTCAATGGCGAAGATGATGATCTCTTTGGGCACTGCAAGTCCCAATCTTTTGCCTAGCTCAAGGGCGGTGGCAAGATTGACATCGTGGGGTGAGGCAGCGTGTCGCGTGGTATCGAAATCCTTGGCATTTAGGCGATATACCTCGCCAACCCTTCCCCCGGTCTGAGTAGAATCGATGATGATTGCCCTGTCGTAGCCAAGGAGCAGGTCAAGAAGGCTGAGCCCGGCGAGGCTGGTTTCCATCACCGTTACCCTCTCTTCATCAAAGCGACCCTTGAGCGCCTGAGCAACGCGAAAGCCCACGCTATCGTCGCTAAGAATCGGATTACCTAATCCCAAGACTAAGGTCTTCAATCTCAGACCTCTCACGATAGTGTGGGCTTCTATGAAAGGTTTCGGCTCAGCCTTTCCACTATGTTTCCCTTAGTGTCGTAAATAATCACCTCCAGGGGCATCTGCCCCGGCAGCGAGTGAGTGGCACAGGCGAGACAGGGGTCGTAGGCGCGAAAGGCCATCTCCACCATGTTGAGAAGCCCCTCGCTCACCACATTGCCCGCCTTTATCAAGCCCTGAGCCGCCTTCTTGATGGACATACAAATGGCAGCGTGGTTATTCCCTGTAGCCACGATGAGGTTCACCTTCTTGATTATCCCCCTCTCGTCGGTCTGATAGTGATGAAAGAGGGTCCCCCGAGGCGCCTCCACCACACCCACCCCCTCATCGGGGGTAGCGGTGGGAATGGTGCGAACGTTAGGGTCGGTAACTTCCTTATCTTGGCAAAGCTCAAGAAGGCGCTCCGCAGCGTACATTAGCTCAACCAACCGCGCCCAATGCGTCGCCAAGGTGGCATGAACCGGCTTGCCCCCCAGTGTCTGGTACATCCTCTCGTAGGCCTCCTGGGCCAGGGGGGTGGCCATGCCATCGGCAACATTGAGCCGCGCCAGCGGGGCTACTCGATACACCCCACTCTCCTTACCCTCCACCAGCCCCTTCCAGCCCACTTTCTTCAGGAAGGGGAACTTGAGGTAGGACCAGGGCTCGGTGTGCTCCCCGATGTATTCCAAGTAATCAGCGGGCTTGAACTTGGACACCTCCTTACCCTCGGGGTCAACCACCCTGATGTCGCCATCGTAGAAGTTGACCTTGTTATTGGCGTCCACTAGGCCCATGTAGTAGCTCTGCATGGTATAAACAGGGCCAGTGATGATGTCCAAGTACTCCTTGTTAGCCAAAACGACATCGTCGAACAGCTTCAAGGAGAATTTGGCGAACTCCACCATGGATTTGGCCTTCTCCTCAAAGTCGGCCCTCTCCTCCTCAGTGATCGCCCTGCTCATGCCCCCGGGCAGCCCACAGACGGAGTGGGTTGCCTTGCCCCCGATGACTGCCTGGATGTCCTGGGCATAGGCGCGGTGCTTGATCACCTCGCCGCCGACCTCAAGACCCACCTTAGCAATGACCCCTAAGATGTTTCTCTGGGCAGGATCGGAGGTAGGACCCAGCACGAAGTCGGGAGCAGCGAGGGCATAGAAGTGAGCGATGTGGGAGTGGCACATGTGGGCACAATAATATAGCTCCCTCAGCTTCTTCGCCGCCGAGGGAGGGTCGACATGATAGACGGCATCGGTGGCCTTGGCGGAGGCCATGTGGTGAGCTGAGGGGCAGACGCCACAGATTCGTGGGGTTATTCGAGGCATCTCCTCCACCGGCCTCCCCTCGCAGAACTTCTCAAATCCTCGCAGCTCTGGAACCTGGAGATAGGCATTGGCCACATTGCCCTCGTCATCGAGGAAGATCTCTATCCTGCCATGCCCTTCCAGTCTGGTTATGGGATCAATGGTGATCTTCTTCATCGCACTTCCTTACATTCTCTTTCTTTTCAGCATGGAGCTGGACATGCCGAAGCGATAAAAGGTGCCCGCCGGATCGACAACCTCATCCACCATCCTGGCGATCTCCGCCTCCTCCTTGATATCGAAGATGGAGGCGAGGGCGCTAAGCATCTTGGCCCCCTGATCGTAAACCCCCGCCGGTGGTCCGAAGCAGCCGCGGCAGGGCATGTTGGCTTGGATGCACCTCATTCCACAGCCCCCTCTGGTGGCGGGACCGAGACATATTATCCCCTGCTCCAGGAGGCATTTCTCCGGCTCAGGGATGATCTGGTGGGGGCGGTAGATCTTGGTGATCTTCTTTTCCTCTTTAACCCGCTCACACTCGTCGCAGAGCGTCTTCTCCGAGGCCAGGATCGCGCCCGGCGGAGGCAATTGGGCAGTGGCCAGGAGGTCCACGAATTTGAGGATGAGATCCACAGGAGGGGGGCATCCAGGCACGAAGTATTCCACATCCACCACATCGGCCAGGGTCAGCACCGTATCATAAAACTCGGGAAGCTCCAGCTCCCCTTCTTCGACCTTAACCGAGGTCTCAGGGAAACTTCTATCGGTATTGTTATTTGACGGTGCCTCTATATAGGCGCGTTCAAAGATCTCGGCGCGATTGGTGAAGTTGCCCAACGCCGGGATGCCGCCAAAACAGGCACAAGACCCGAAAGCAACCATTACTTTCGATTTTTGACGAAGCAGCCTGGCGATCTTCTCCTGCTCCGAATTTCTTACCGACCCGTTGAAGAGGCAGACATCGATGCTCCCATCCTCCATGGCCTCAATATGGTGGTATTTGAAATCCAGAGCCACGGGCCAGAGCACGATGTCGGCCAGCTCAGCGACATCCAGGATCTTCTCATTGATATCCAGAACAGCGATGTCACAACCGCCACAGCTAGCCGCCCAGTATAGAGCCAATTTCAGCTTTGCCATGCTATCCCCTTTCGTTGACGCGGAACGGTCCCAGCTCCTTTACCTTCGCCGTCACTTCATTGACGATGGAGGAAAAGCGATCCCCCTCGGAGGCGGAGACCCAGTCCAGGCGTACTCGCTCCTCTTCAATCCCCAGTTGCTCCAGCATCTTCTTCAAAAGAGGAACGCGCCGCGCTGTTTTATAATTTCCCTCAACATAGTGGCAATCACCGGGGTGACAGCCCAGGATCAATACCCCATCAGCCCCCTCCTTGAAGGCCTTAAGGACAAAGATAGGGTCCACCCGGCCGCTACACATCACCCGCACCACCCTTACGTTGGGGGCAGACTTAATCCTTGCTGTGCCCGCCATGTCTGCCCCTCGGTAGGAGCACCAATTGCACAAAAAACCCACGATCTTTGGCTCGAAATCAGAATTGCTCATTTCCTTCACCCTCTATTACAGGTATGGTGCCAGAAGCTTCATTGGTGACACTATATTCTTCCCTAGGCCTAAAGCCTTGGGCTCCAGCCCCAGGGCAACACCGATAAGTTGCGTGATAAAAAGCACCGGGAGGTCATAGTTGGTCTTGAATTTGCTATTGACCTTCCTTTGGTAGGCGTCAAGGTTGGTTTGGCATAGAGGGCAGGGGGTGACAAGGCACTGGGCCCCGTTCTCTTTAGCGTTAGCGAGCAGCTTGCCCATCAAGCCTAGAGCTAGGTCCTCCTCAGCGAGGATAAGCGAACCACCACAGCAACGGCTCTTTAAGGGGAAGGGGACCGCCTCTGCCCCAAGGCTTTCCGTCAAAAGATCCAGTGACCGAGGAGATTCTGGGTCATCGAAGCCGAGGCTGGGGCGAACCAATTGGCAGCCATAATAGGGTGCCACCTTAAGCCCGCGCAGGCTCCTTTTCACTTTAGACCCCAGGTCCTCAATGCCGACATCGTTTAATAGCACATCCACCAGGTGACGCACCCGAACGCCACCACGATACTCTAGATCAGCAGCGGCCAAGGACTCCTCCACCTGTCTCCTAAGGGGAGCATATTCCCTAAGATATGAATTTGCCTTGTTTAAGGCAATATTGCATGCACTACAAGGGGTTACTAAATCTAGCCCCCTCTTTTCAGCTAGAGCAAGATTGCGAGTGGAGATGCAAATAGACTCCAGTTCATTAAGCGAGCCATAAGGGGTGGAACCACAGCAGTTCCAATCCTCAAGCTCAATCAAATCCATTTCTAGAGCCCTACCGACAGCCTCTGTGGAAAGGCCATAGGCCACCGCGCTAGCCTCTGCGGAGCAGCCTGGGAAGTAGGTATAATATCTCATCAGGCACCTCCTAAAGCCCTGGCTTTCTCCAGGATCGCCTTGAGCTGCCCCCTCCCTTTTATCCTTGTCGGCATAAGGGGTATCCTTCCCCGAGAGAAGAGTGCTAGTGCTACAGGGATCATGCCTAAGGAGGCAAAGGGGTTGGTTCTGAGATAGAATCGGAGCATCATACTAAACTCGTGAACCCGCCCGTTCCTTCTAATGGAGTCCACAAAGCTTTGATACATGGCTGGGGTACCGGTGCTCTTGGTGATCAATCCATGGTGAGCAGACAGGTTTTCTAGGACGTGCATCAACGCAGTGGGTTTGATGTCCCTGGGGCAGCGCACGGTGCAAAGATAGCAAGAGGCGCAGAACCACATTGAATTGCTAGATAGCACCTCCTCTCGCAGCCCAGCACGCACCATAGCGATGATCTTCCGAGGGGGGTGGTCCATTCTGTCGGCATTGGGACAGGCACCGGTACAGGTGCCACATTGAATGCAGAGGCGAATCGCTTCACCTCCAGGCATCGCTGCCACCTCCTCCAAAAAACTCCTGGTGCCAGCTTCCCTTACTCTCATCTCGGAACACTCCTTTAAATTGGAAATACGCCAGTCCCATCCACACAAAAAGGATGGCCGAGAGCCAATCTAATCGGCCACCCTAAGTAAGCTCCACCTTGCAAAAACTCTCCAGAAGAACAACCTCGCCACTTTCTCTTTGCCTTGTGCCTATATTTTACTACTCAACTCAGCTCTTGTCAACATTCCTAGATGATCAGCATGGCGTCAGTGATGTTGGCATCATAACATGAAACTGGCTGGAACTGAGTCTCTGCCGGTTTCGTGTGGCAACCCCAATCGCTTCCCTAACCTCTAGCACCTTTAGCCATGTGTAGAGTGAAACATGACTAGGTGCAACAGACATATCCCAGCCCTACGAATCGGGAGTGGCCTGCCACCTCTTGGCGAGAGGCTTGAGATAACCCCTGATGGCTTGCCCCCCTGCTTTGTCCCTGGGGTCTTTCTTGGTATCTCCACTGATGATGTCGGTAAGGTCAAAGTCCACGATCTCGAAAAAGCCCTGGGCAACCTGAACTTGTTTTAGCTGGTTCCACACAGTATCTGATACGCCCCGGGCGCCTTTGGGAACGAGAAGTATAACTTTATGGTTATTCTTTAAGATGTTCAATCGGCCATAGCTATCACGCACGACTACGGATGCACCAATTTGTGCTAGCTCTATAGGGAAGTTTCGATTTCCCTCAATGCCAGTAGCTAGGAAGCAAGTCCGCAGGCTGCCATCGATAAAGAAGCGAAAGAGATGGCATTCTGTCCGCCCCAGAGGTGGAGTTGCCCTGTATATGTTTGATGTCGATGGCTCAGAGGTCTCAGCAAAAGCCGTCACCTCTTTTTCCATGTCCCGGCGGACAAGGACATCATCTATCTCATCTTTGTCGGGGTGCTGCAAGTCTTCTACGGCGGTTCTAGTAGCGGGCACTATGTTCAGCTTCTCGCCAAGCACTTCCAGAGCCGGGGTTATTGGTGACAAAGGATTAGGCACCTCTGTTTCTCCTCTTACCACGTCTCGGATCGTTGTACGTTGCTGCAAACTGCTCCAACTTCTCCTTGTGAGATGAGCCACATATTGTGGACCTTCTCGGCTGGAATTCGCCCTTCTCGGCACAGTCGCTTCACCCTCTCCCAGTGGACACCTAGAATCGCTGCTGCCTCGACCACATCCAGATAGTTGTCAAGCACGGGCATAGCTAATACACCCTAACCCCTGAACATTTGAGTCTTTCGATTACGCAATAGCGGCACCTTTGGAGCGAGAAATCAATCTTTTGTCGCCATGCGGCTTGACTTCTAGGTGAGCGCGAGTCAGGGAGCAGCCTATAGAGAGGACACAATGTAGCGATTTGTTCAATGCTCGCGGATATCTCTACAAGGGTTCTTGGTCTGCGGGGGAATTTGCCCCACTTATAAGCAGTGTAGAAGACTATAACACCTGTTACAATCTAAGAAATAATGGTATAATGCAGCTAGAAGATCAATATTTCAATTAAGGAGTCGGGGAGAGTGGTAAGACAATCACTGACCGAAGAGTTCCCGGTAATCTGGCTACAGGGAGCCGGGTGCACCGGTTGCTCGGTTTCCGTTCTGAATTCGGCGAGTCCCAGCATCAAAAATGTATTAATAGATGAAGTGATCCCGGGTAAGCACATCAATCTGAGATTTCACTCTACCATAATGGCAGGGGCAGGGGATACTGGAATTGAGGTGCTTAGAGAGACCCATCAACAGAAAAAAGGCAGCTATATCTTGGTGGTCGAGGGGGCTATACCCACGGCTCAGGGTGGAATCCACTGTGTTATTGGCGAGGAAGGAGGAAAGGCGGTATCAGTGGTTTCGCGATTGAAATCCTTAGGTAGCAATGCTTGGGCAGTAATAGCTTTAGGCACCTGTGCTGCCTTTGGCGGAATTCCCGCCGCTAGTCCCAATCCTACCCAGTGCCTCAGCGTCGAAGAGGCTTTAAAGGCTGTCAGAATTGCTACCCCTGTGATAAATATCCCGGGGTGTCCTCCCCATCCAGATTGGTTCATAGGGACTCTGGCGAGCATCCTTCTTTTCGGCTTGCCCAAGCCAGAAGATTTGGATGAACACAGGCGCCCCAAAGCTTTCTTCGGTGCATTGATTCACGAGAACTGCCCCCGCCGAGCCTATTATGATGAGGGTAAGTTCGCCAAGAAACTCGGGGGCCCAGGCTGTCTTTACGAGTTAGGATGTAAGGGCCCTGTGACCTATGCCGATTGCCCCCTTAGGCACTGGAACAATGGGGTGAATTGGTGCATAGGTAGTGGCTCTCCCTGCATAGGCTGTTGTGAGCCTGGCTTCCCTGATCTGGTTTCGCCATTCTATGAGAAAATGACCCAGGCTTGATTGCCAACTGGACATTAAATTAAGGAGGTCTAACGAGTTGGGGCATATCGTAATCGATCCTGTTACCCGAATCGAAGGGCATCTAAAGATTGAGGCGGTGGTAGAGAATGAGGAGGTAAAAGAGACCAAGAGCTCAGGGACTTTATTTCGAGGCTTTGAATTGATTCTTTTGGGAAGAGACCCTCGTGACGCACAAAGGTTGACTCAGCGCATCTGTGGGGTTTGTCCTACCAGTCACTCCATCGCTGCCGCCCTAAATCTCGATAGCGCTTTCGGGATCGCAGACAAGATACCTGACAATGGGAGGATCATCCGAAATTTAATTTTGGGTTCCGCTCACATTGCTGACCATATCCTTCACTTTTACCTTTTGGCGGCTTTGGACTATGTGGACATAACTAAAGTGGCTGAATATGAGGGTACGAACCCTCCGTTGAACTCGATTAAGAGGTTTATCGAACGAGGTGAACTGGGTCCTTTCTTCCCTCGATATGAGGGAGATTACCGCTTGCCTGCCGAGGTTGACCAGCAAATCGTTGCTCACTATGTAGAAGCACTCACTATGCGCCGCAAGGCTCATGAGATGCTTTCTATCTTTGGCGGCAAGATGCCTCATAATATGGCGATTGTCCCCGGAGGGGTTACTGAGGTTCCTACTATCGACAAGATCGCCTCTTTCCTATGGAGGTTAAACGAATTAAGAGACTTCATCGACAATGTTTACCTGCCAGATGTTTTAACCGTAGCTGAAGTCTACAGCGACTACTTTGAAATAGGCAAAGGTTGTGGCAATTTGCTTTCCTATGGAAGTTATGAGCTTGATGGTAAGGAAGCCGACCTGGCAAAGAGGCAAAGATTATTCAAACAAGGAACAATTTCCACCGACCTCAAGCCAGGTAAACTAGACCCCGATAAAATTAGCGAAGAGGTGAAACATTCTTGGTATGCTAGCTCCAGCACTGGCAGGAACCCAGCCCGGGGAGAAACCACGGCCGATACGGGCAAAAAAGGTGCTTATTCTTGGATAAAGTCGCTCCGCTATGATGGTGAGGTTTACGAGGCTGGTCCTCTAGCTCGACTGCTGGTTACCTACGCCAGCGGGGAGCCAACCGTGAAAGGCCTGGTCGATTCCACTTTAGCAAAGTTTAGGGCCTCCCCAAGTGCCTTGTTCTCCGTCCTCGGTCGCCACGCCGCTCGGGCTCTGGAGACGAAATTCATTGCCGACTCAATGCCGGGCTGGCTCCTGCAACTCAAGCCTGGAGAGCCAGTTTGCATTAGCTACACCATTCCCGAAGAAGCCCAGGGAATGGGATTGATGGAGGCAGCAAGGGGGGCTCTTGGCCACTGGATGGAGATAAAGGAGAGCAAAATCGCCAATTACCAGGTGGTGACGCCCACTGCCTGGAATGGCTCCCCTAAGGATGACAAGAATCAGCCGGGACCTATCGAACAAGCGATTACGGGGACAAAGATAAGAGATGAGGAGAATCCATTTGAGATTGTGCGTATTGTGAGGTCCTTTGACCCTTGCTTAGGCTGTGCCGTGCACCTCGTGACTCCAAAAGGAAGAAGCCTCGGTGAGTTTCGCGTATCATAAAGAGGAAAAGGCTCAAAAGCCAGCCGATATTAAAAAGATTGTAATCCTGGGGGTAGGCAATCTACTACTGAAAGATGAAGGTGTCGGCATCCATGTTCTCCGTGCCCTGAAGGACGCTCCATTACCAACTGATGTCGATCTAGAACTTATAGATGGGGGAACATCCCCGAATGTTTTCTATCTTCTCGAGGGGGCTGATAAATTAATCATAATTGATGCAGTGGCAGGTGGAAGCGATCCGGGATCGATATATCGATTTCGGGCTAACGACATAGCAGTAGAAAGTAAACATATTTTCTCCATACACCAGATAGGTTTGCTTGAGGGCCTGAAAATGATGGAACATATGGAGAGTAAGCGAAAAGACGTGGTTATCATTGGGGTAGAGCCCAAGGAAATAGGATGGGGGCTGGAATTGTCATCGGACCTGCAACAGAAGATTCCTCAAATTGTAGAGGTTGTGCTCCAAGGAATCACGGAGGAAGCGAGAAAATGCTAGTTTCGGAACAAAAACCTATGGAAGAAATCTTGCGCTCCCTTGATGGGGAGAAGAGGATTTTCCTTGTTGGCTGCAAAGGGTGTGCCGAAGGCTGCGAGAGCGGCGGAGAGCAGCAGGTCATCGAGATGAAGCAGAAGCTGGAAGAGGAGGGCAAGACCATTACTGGCTTCTCGCTTATTGACATGGTGTGCAATGAATCCCTTACCAGGATGAAGTTAGCGTCCCACCGACAGGCTACTGACTCTGCAGATTCGCTCTTGGTTCTGACCTGCGGCATTGGGGTTCAGTCAACAGCAGCGGTAGTCGATAAGGTAGTTCATCCCGGCTGCAATACCATCTCTTCAGGAGGAGCCCATGCCGAATGGAAAGAGGCTGAGCGCTGCTTGGAGTGTGGAGATTGCATCCTTGATTATACAGGTGGAATCTGCCCCATAGCTAGGTGCCCCAAGAACCTATTCCACGGGCCCTGTGGCGGCTCAGAGGGGGGGAAGTGTGAAATCCATCCCGATCTACCCTGCGCCTGGCATCTGATTATCGAGCGGCTCTCCAAGCTGGGGAGGTTGGATAAGCTGGAAGCGGTTGTCCCGCCCAAGGACTGGAGTGTGAGCCTTACGGGAGGCCCCCCGAGGCCCCGCTAGGCAGCCTATAGACGCTGGCGGGCTATGGCTGTATAATTAAAGTAGGTAGGCGTTAATGTAAAGTGAGGAAAGCCTATGGGGTCTATTAAGCAGGTTTTGGCAAGGTCTCAGTTATTTGAGGGACTGGCTGATGGTGAGCTGGACAAAATAACGAGGCTTTGCCGAGAAAAGGTTTATGAAGCGGGGGCAACTATTTTCACCGAGGGCGAGGTGGCCAAGGAGCTTTACATCGTTGAAGATGGAAGGGTTGTCTTAGAGATGACGATTCGCTTCGGCCCTGGGTCAGGGAGACGGGGATCAATTGATGTGATAACCAAAGGACAAGCCTTCGGCTGGTCGGCAATTGCCGAGTCACATATCCTCACCATGTCAGCGAGGTGCATGGAAAAAACCAAGGTGATTGCCCTGGATGGGGTAGGACTGCGGCGTCTACTTGAAGAGGACAGCCATATGGGACATAAGGTTATGAAAAGGCTTGTTGGCCTAGTCTCCTCCAGGCTCAGACATGCGAGAGACACGCTGGCTCACATTTTATCTATAGCTTCTCATGACCTAAAGTCGCCGCTGGCCGCGGTGGAAAGCTATCATCAGGTTATGCTCGGTGGTTATGCTGGAGAAATCACCGAAAAGCAAAAGAATATGTTATTAAGAAGTAGCGAGAGGATAAGGGAACTCCTGGATCTAATCGATAATATCTTGGACATTTCCCGCATCGACGCCAGAGAGTTAAAGATGGAGGCAACATCTTTGCTCAAAGTGGTGGAAAGCACCAGAGGAACCGTCCAGCCTCTAGCTGAAGAAAAAGGGGTGCAACTAAAGGTCGAGGTACCCCAAGAGCTGCCCTTGGTCACAGGAGCGCCAGACCGCCTACAGCAGGTATTTACCAATTTGCTGGGGAATGCGATTAAGTTTACCCCTGAGGGGGGAACAGTAGCTCTTAAAGTGGGTGAGGAGGGTGACCATATTCTGGTGGAGGTTATAGATACCGGGATTGGCATCTCTCCTGAAGAATTGCCCAGGATATTCGATGACTTCTATCGAGGTCTCAGCGTTAACTCAAGTGGGGCAGGCTTGGGACTGTCCATAGCCAAGAAGATCGTCGAAGCCCATAGCGGCAAGATATGGGTGGAAAGCCCTTGTCCCGAAAGTGGGACGGGAAGCAAATTCACTTTCACCTTACCCAAAAATTTTGATACAATCCAGGGTGAGAAGGAAGCGGTATGATGTTATGAAAGCGGGGACTAATCTAGAGAAGGTCTTAGAAAGCGGGAGATTTGCGGTTACCGCTGAGGCAGGTCCCCCAAGAGGGGCCGTACCAAGCGTCATCCTAAGGAAAGGCGAGCTGCTCAAGGCTTTTTGTGACGCATTGAACGTAACTGATAACCAGACCGCCATTGTACGAATGTCAAGCCTTAGTAGCTGCGTTCTTTTAAAACAACTGGGCGTTGACCCTGTGATGCAAATGGTTTGCCGTGATAGAAACAGGATTGCCATTCAAAGCGATGTCTTAGGGGCAGTGGCTTTAGGCATCTGGAATATCCTTTGTTTGACTGGTGACTACCAAAGCTTCGGCGATCATCCCACAGCTAAGAGCGTTTTCGACCTGGATTCCATCCAACTTATTCAAGTGTTAAGCCAAATGCGGGATGAGAAGAAATTCCTTTCTGGAGAAAAGATTTCGGGAGAGGTACCTCTGTTCATCGGGGCTGTGGAGAATCCTTATGCCGATCCTTTCGAATACCGAGTCCTGAGATTAGCCAAGAAGGTGAAGGCTGGGGCCGATTTTATCCAAACTCAAGCCGTTTTCGATGTCAGCAAGTTCGCCAAATGGATGGAAATGGTGACCGATCGAGGGCTGGACAAAGAGGTCCATGTCCTTGCCGGGGTAATACCAATTAGGTCGGTAGGGATGGCCCGTCATATGCGGGACAACGTTCCTGGTGTAAGTGTTCCTGATGAGGTAGTCACTAGGATGGAAGATGCTAAGGATGCTCGGGAAGAAGGGTTAAAGATATGCCTCGAGATAATAGAGCAAATTAAGGAGATACCCGGTGTTCACGGCATCCATATAATGGCAGTGGCCTGGGAGGAGATTGTCCCCACAATCGTGGAAAGGGCGGGATTGCTACCTCGACCATTGATATAGGAGGTAAAATGGAAAGGCAAGCAAAGATCCTTGTTGTGGACGATGACCCCGACATCCGGGAGGCAATATGTGCTATTCTGGAGGCTCATTCCCATCAGGTGGTTACCGCACGGGATGGGGAGGAAGGTTTAGACAAGCTAAAGGAGGAGAGACCAGATTTGATAATCCTAGATCTTTTGATGCCCAGGATGGATGGATTTGCTGTTTTGAAGGAACTCCAGGATCCACGGCGGTCCAAGTATGGCAAGATACCAGTTTTGATCCTGACCTCGGTGAAGGAGGATGCCAGCCGTCGGAGGTACGAACTGGAAACAGGATTGGAGCTCAACGTTGATGATTATGTGGAGAAGCCCATCGATCCACATACCTTGGTTCAGCGGGTGGAGAAGCTCTTGGAGAAGAGAGCATAGCCCTCAGTTTCGGCATGGTGGTTTAGGATAGCGGAAAGGAGGGGAAGGAGATGCAAGGGAAAGCCAAGATCCTTCTTGTTGATGATGACCCCGATTTTGTAGAAGCAACAAAAACAGTTCTTGAGGGCAAATCATATCAGGTTGTTACTGCTTATAACGGAGACGATGGTTTAAAGAAAGTAATAGAGGAGAGGCCTGATTTGATCATCCTGGATGTAATTATGCCTGGAAAGGATGGGTTTGCAGTTTGCAAAGAACTCAAAACCGATCCCAGGTACTACTTTTTTTCTAAAATTCCAGTGTTGATGCTGACCGTTTATCCCGATGATAGAGAGAAGGCTAGGCTTTCTCTGCTTGAGGGGATGACTATGGAAGCGGAGGACTATATTCAGAAGCCAGCGACCCCTGAGGAGCTGCTAAGACGGGTGGAGGAATTGCTGAAGAAATATGGCTAAGAATGGGGTAAGCGTCGCCCCCCAGGTCCTCAGCCCTGGGGTGGTTTATCTTTGCACCCCGGCCGATAGCCACTGAGCCTGCTACATATTTGTGCAACGTGTTCCGATCCACTCCCAAACTCCTGGCAATAACCCATATGCTCGCATCCATTTGCCAGTGCCCCAGGATCTCGCTCATATTAGACACCTTCATCCCCCGCTGCATGAATGGCCAGCGCACCGAGTGAGACTTGCCGGTAGCCTCAAGCTACATGGCAGGGATTCTCTCCAAGTCAGCCAAAAGGAGATCGACCAAAAGACTGGGGATACAGTGAGGGCATGGTGGGATATCAACGAACTTGACCCGGAAGGAAATATCTTAGACGGGAGCGAGGCCTGGGTTGTTGTTCAGGTTTACCACTGGATTGGCATCGAGAATCAAAGGCCATACTGGGTTGCCAAGAAATTGAACGAGCTTGGCATCAAGCCTAAATACGCTGAGGCTTGGTCACCTTCACTAATTGTCTTCATGGTCAGGCATCGTTGTTATACCGGCAACCATGCCTATAACACAGCCCACTATGTGGCCAATCCCGAACATCCCCTGGGGGATTTTACGGGTGAGATTAAGCGCACTATCAGGAAAGCTAAACCAGAAGAAAAGCATGTAACGTTCAGTGTGCCAACCCTTATACCAGATACCCTTTGGCAGCAGGCTAATCATAACCTAGATCGGCGCAAGGGAAGTAGGCCAAAAAGACAGACTATCGAGGCCCTTGTCCGAAGGCGAGTTTTCTGCCCTAAATGCGGGAGGGCAATGGCTTTGAGAAAGGATTCCAAGTGTCCTAGCCTGATCTACTACATATGCCCGGGCTACTATATGCGCTGGAAGGCTGACCCGTGCGACATGCGATGGGCGAGAGCAGATTTGCTTGACCCGTTGGTGGGGCGGAGAATCAAAAGGGCTCTATGTCATCCTGACCTGGTACTGAGGCAAGTGAGGCGATCCAGCGAAGAGAGCCAATTAAGCGAAATTGAGCGCAACATCAGGTTGGCGGAGTATCAGATAAGGCAAGCCGAGTCGGGAATTGCCCAAATCCAGCAGGCTTACGAGAGCAAAAGTCAGCTTTATACCGCCGACGAAGCCGAAGGGCGAATCGCTGCGTATCGCGACAAAATCGTGAGCGCAACTCAAAGGAAAGAGGAATTGGAAGCATCCCTTGAAAGGATAACTAACGATGCCCAATCTATGGAGCGAACAATACAAGCTCTCACAAAGATACATTTGGAGAACATCCGCAACGCGACGTTCGAGGAGAAGGTAAGGATCATCGACATTCTCGATGTCAAAGTATATCCGTCCGAGAACTTGGGTCACATAGGGGTCACTTGTGCAGTAAATTTGGCTGGCCTGGAGGAACAAGGGAAGCGGTTTTCGTGTTATAACACCAGCATGGCGTCACCAAAGCTATAGAAGCGGTAGCCCAGGCGTATCGCCTCTTCGTAGACTCGCCGGATAAAACTCTGGCTGGCAAAAGCGGAGACCAGCATCAGCAGGGTGGAACGAGGCAAATGAAAGTTTGTTATCAGTCCATCCACAGTACGGAAGCGATGCCCGGGCAGGATGAGGATATCGGTCCAGCCCCGAAAAGCCTTGATTCCCCCTCCCTTCAGTGCTCCCTGCTCCAAAACCCTCACCGTGGTGGTACCGACGCCGATAATTCGCCTCCCCTCTGCTTTGGCTAGGTTGAGCTGTTGAGCAACCTCCTCCCTCAGCTCACAATACTCCTTATGCATCGGATGGCTTCTGGGGTCCTCCACTCGCACCGGTGAAAAGGTATCAAGCCCCACGTGAAGGGTGACAAAGGCGAGGTGAACCCCCCTCTCCTCGAGGCGATGGAGCAGCTCTGGGGTGAAATGTAGCCCTGCGGTGGGTGCAGCAACGCTTCCTTTCACCCTGGAGTAAACCGTCTGATAGCGCTCCGGATCAGCTAGCGGAAGGTGAATATAAGGGGGCAGGGGCACCAGGCCCACCCTCTCCAAGGCCTGCTCATCAGAGAAGCGGATCAACCTGGTCCCTCTCTCCCCCCACTCCACAACCTCGCTCCAGAGGCCGTCTGCGGTGAACTCGATCCTTGCCCCTACATTGACCCTTCGCCCTGGCTTTACCAATGTCTCCCAAAGCCCCTGATTCAGCCGGCGCAGAAGCAAGATCTCCACCTTCCCTCCGCTGCCCCCTTTTCGACCGATAAGCCGTGCCGGAATTACGCGGCTGTCATTAAAAACCAGAACATCGCCTTCATGGAGAAAACTCTCAATCTCAAAGAAGCGGCGATGCTCTACAGAGCCATCAGCTCGAGAAAGAACCATGAGCCGGGAGTGGTCCCTGGGCTCGATGGGGGTCTGGGCGATGAATTCGGGAGGAAGATGATAATCGAAGTCGCTGGTCTTCATAGAAGTAATTATATGCCCCTTGCTCAGCCCTGTCGAGTTCACGTAAAGCGTTGACTTATTGGGGGGATGTTTGCTCATTTAAGCGAGCTAACATTGTCGAAAGGAAATGCCAGGATGTGTGAGTTCTGTATTCAGCACGGCGAGGGGAAGAAGTGGTATCTTCAGGCCAAGAATTACAGCGAGGAGCTGTTCAACGAAGAGAGAAAGCGCTTTATGGCGGACTTTTACCAGAAGTTTGAGAAGACCCTAGTTAATAACATGGGTGGGCTGGATAAGCTCATCGCCGCCGACCCTGCCGCTGCTAAGGCTATGCTCCCCTCCATAGTGGAGCAGTACAAAAAAGAGCATTGGGGGCAGGTTGTTCCTCTGGAGGAGATAGAGCAAATTCTCGATATGAGCCTTAGCGTGGTGAGACTGCCCTGCGCCTGCCGGAGCGCTCTACAGGGCAGGTATGATGCCCGGTATTGCTTCGGCGTGACCACCTTTCAGCCGTCATGGGCGGCCATTCTTCAATATCCAGATTGGTCAGCGGATCTGGAGGTGCTCACCGTGGAGGAGGCCAAGAAGGCTATCCAGAAGCATGACCGCAACGGCCTGGTCCACACGGTGTGGACCTTCATTACCCCCTTTATCGGTGGCATCTGCAACTGCACCGTCAATGAGTGCCTGGCGTTGAAGATGCGCTCTCGCCTTGGCCTGCCGTTATTCTTCAAGGCGGAGTATGTAGCGAGCATCGACTGGGAGAGCTGTAACGGCTGCCGCGACTGCATGAAGCTTTGCAATTTCGGTGCCATCAGCTACTCAGCCTCTCTTCACAAGTGCTACATCAATCAATTCCAATGCTATGGCTGCGGCGTCTGCCGCGCCATGTGCCGCGAGGACGCTATCACCTTGCGGGACAGGAACGCAATTCTGGCGCTGGCGAAGGAGTGGTGAGCTATGGTGCGGATAGAGATCAATGAACAGAAGTGCAAATCGCCACGGGAATGCCGCAAGTGCCTTGAGTCCTGCCCCGAATCCGTAATGATGACCTACCCGCGGGTTGCCCGCGAGCCGGGTAAGAAGGCGGAGGACTGGGCGATAGCGCCGGTTCTGATGACTTTATGCACCGGCTGCAAGGTGTGCGAGGAGATATGCCCCCAAAAGGCGATCACGGTGAGCCTTGTGGCATAGCTACTTCCTTGTGAAACCTGAAGTACCAGTTCATGTTGGCGATGGCCTTAGCGGCACGATCCAGACTTGGGTATATCGGTATCTTGGCATCGGAGAGCTTCCTCTCCACCGCTATCAGCTCGGCACCAGCCAAACCGGGTCGGGAAACAACCACGATAGGCTTCCCCTGACTCCTCCTGAAGCGAATGAAAATATCGTTCATGCCGTCAAGCCTCTCTTTGGGAAGAAACCTCAGCAGAGAGTCTATATGCTCATTAACGATGACAATGTTTATCCTGGGGTCGGAGACCATTATCTCCATGGTCCGCTCCAGAATCTCCAGGGACCCCCCCACTCCACCCATATCCAGCGGGTTTCTGAGGATGCTGCCTGCCGCTGGCAGAATTGGCTTCAGCCTGCTTCTTGTTTCCTCGGTAAAGGGTGAAACATTGAGCCCCACGCTAGTGCAGGCATCGGTGGAGGAGACGCTGTCCCCACCGCCGCCACCGGCAAGCCCAGCGATAATAGCCACATTATCGCCGAGAAAGGGCGGGAAATGCTGGAAGGTTAGGAGGGTATCGGCTAGCTCCTCAAGGCTTTCCACCTTAATCACCCCCGCCTGCCTCAGCACGGCGCTCCAGAGAACATCCGATATAGCGAGGGCACCGGTATGAGAGGCAGCGGCCTCAGCCCCGGCCTCGGTCTTACCCCCCTTCCAGACGATCATTGGCTTTTTCTTTGAGATCTCCCGAGCAAGATGGAGGAAGCGCCTCCCATCCCTCACCCCCTCCAAATAAGCGCCAACGATCTTTGTCTCTGGGTCGACGGCGAGATACTCCAGATAATCCACGCTATCAAGGTCGCACCCGTTCCCGAAGCTGACCACCTTACTAAAATGAATGCCCCGCATCAGCCCTTCTTGAAGGAGGTTCCCAGCGTGCCCCCCGCTTTGGGAGACGAAAGCTACCGAGCCAGCTTCCCCTAATATCTCCATCGGTCCGTAGGGCATGAAGTGGTCCGGGTTATATACTCCAATACAATTGGGCCCGATGATTCGAAAGCCCCCCTCCTTTGCCTTCTTTACCATCTCCCTCTCCAATCGGCGACCTTCCTCCTCCCCCGTCTCAGAGAACCCGGCGGTAAAGAACTGAACCACCTTCCCCCCTTTTGCGGCACAATCCTCCCGCAGATCGAGCACACACTGCGCCGGGATGGC
>SOJQ01000120.1 GCA_004376075.1 Dehalococcoidia bacterium
GTCGCTACGTTTGGCGAGAGGTGATGCTATTGATAGAGGCATCATTTACGGCATTGCACCCTGGGCAATTCTTGGCGGGCTTGTGGGGGCAAGGCTTCTTCATGTCCTGGACTATCTCGCCCTTTATGCCACTGATCCTGTGGCGATGCTTAGATTGTGGGACGGGGGTTTATCTATCTTTGGGGCTATCCTCGGCGGGACACTAGCTGGGGCAATATATGCCAGGGTGAGTGGTCTCTCCTTAGGCCATCTAGCAGATCTCGTCGCCCCTGGATTGATCCTGGCCCAGGCTGTGGGCAGGATCGGGTGCACCATAAATGGCGATGCCTATGGCTTGCCCACCTCCCTCCCTTGGGCTTTTGTCTACACCCATCCTGATGCTTACGCCCCTTTGGGAGTGCCCGGGCACCCAGCGCCGGTTTACGAGATTATATGGGACCTCTTGGTTTTCGCTGTGATCTGGAGGTTGAGAGGACGCATCAGACCGGAGGGCTCGCTATTTCTGGTCTACCTTTCTATATACTCCTTCGGCCGATTTTTCATTGAGTTCACCCGGGTGTATGGGGGTCAGCTAGGTGTTGGTGTCTTACATGAGGCTCATTTCATCGCCCTATTGGTGCTGGCGGTTTGTGTTCCCCTACTTATCTATAGGATGCGGCGGCCAAGGGGTTTAGCTGAGCCTTCGGTGGAAGGGGAGGACTAGTTAGGTCGCTGGGGCGAAATCAAGGATGTTTAGCTGGAGCATCTCCTCTCCCCTCCAACGGTCGACCTCAAGGTTATAGACGATGTCCAGGTGGGGGGTGCCCTCGTCGATTAGATGGCCCATTCTGAAAGCGACGCCGTCCCAGGTCACATTGCCCTCCCTTAGCTTCAGCCTTAGGTGTTCCCCGCCAGCTCCCACGCTGCGATACTCCATTACCTTCACCCCGCGACTGAGGAAGGTAGGGAGGGGATTGGCACATCCAAAGGGGGCCAGTTGCTGCATCATCTGGAAGGCTCTCCCCTGGAGGGAGGAAAGGGGAAGCTCGGCAGCGATGGGCCTGAGGGGGCGAAGGTCGAGGTCGGCTAGCTGGCTGGCAGCAATCTCAGTCAGGCGCTCCTGAAGGTGCATAAGGTTCTCGGTAGGGACGGTGAATCCCGCCGCCATGGGATGCCCACCAAAGCGAGACAAGAGGTCGCTGCACTGGGTGAGGGCGGCAATGATATCGAATTCGGGGATGCTGCGAGCGCTCCCCCTGCTCGATTCTTTGCTCAGCTCGAAGACGACAATGGGGCGGTAGAACTCCTCCATCAACCTGCCGGCAACCACACCCACCACACCGGAGGGGTAGTCCTCGCTACCGACCATCAGGAGGGGGGAATCGGTGCCCATCGCAGTTAGCTTCTCCCTGGCCTTAGCGAGAACCGTCTCATTGAGCCTTTGCCGCTCGGCATTTTTTCTCTCCAGCAAATTGGCCAACCTTTGTGCCTCCTCGGTGGAGCTGGTCGATAGCAGATCATAGCTGATAATGGCGTGATCGAGCCTGCCTGCCGCATTGAGCCTGGGCCCCAGAATCCAGGAGATGGTCTCCGGGGCAATGCTGCCCAGGGATATGCCGGCGCATCGCATCATCTCCCTTAACCCCAGTCGGTTTGCACTGTTTAACACCTCAAGGCCACGCTTTACCAGGTAACGATTCTCGCCGAGGAGGGGAGCCATGTCGGTCACCGTTCCTAAAGCAACCAGATCCAAAAGCTGGTCTAAATCGCTTTCTTTGCCTATGGATATGAGCAATCCCTGGAGGAGCTTAAAGGCAACGCCAACGCCGGCGAGATCGGGGAAGGGATAAAGAGAATCGGCCCGCTTTGGGTCTACTGTGGCCAGGGCTGGTGGCATTTTCTGGGGAACGGTGTGATGGTCGGTGATCACGATGTCAAGCCCTCTGCTTTGCGCCTCTTCCACCTCAGGAGCGGCGCTGATGCCGCAATCCACGGTGATCACTAAAGTAACCCCTTTTCTATGGAGGCTTTCCAGGGCGGCGTGGTTAAGACCATATCCCTCCTCAATCCGATGAGGGATATAGGGGATGGCTCTCCCGCCAAGGGAGGAGAGACCCTGGGTGAGAAGAGCGGTGGCGGTGATGCCGTCTGCATCGAAGTCTCCATATATGGCGATAGTCTCGCCAGAAAGCAAGGCGCGATAGACCCTT
>SOJQ01000006.1 GCA_004376075.1 Dehalococcoidia bacterium
TCCACCGCCTTCATAAATTCATCGCTCGCCGCCACCGAGAGGTTGAAGTTGGTGAAGTTTTCTCCCCTCTCCTTGGCCGTGATGAATTTCTCGATGTCTGGATGATTGACGTTTAAGATAGCCATGTTGGCGCCACGGCGCATCCCCCCCTGCTTGATGACGTCGGTGGCGGTATCGAAGGCTCTCATGAAGGAGACAGGCCCACTGGCCACCCCCCCTGTGGAGCCAACCCTATCGCCCTCTGGCCTCAGTCGGGAGAAGGAGCCACCGGTGCCCCCGCCGCTCTTGTGGATAAGGGCAGTGTGTTTTACGGCGTCGAAGATGGATTCCATGGAGTCATCTATGGGGAGGACGAAGCAAGCGGAGAGCTGCTGAAGCTCCCGACCGGCATTCATCAGGGTAGGGGAGTTGGGCAGGAAATCGAGACTGGCCATCGCCTGATAGAATTTCTCCTCCCAGGCCTTACGGTCAGCGTCGGACTCGGCGGAGGCAATATTTTGGGCCACGCGGCGGAACATCTCCTCCGCCGTTTCGATAACCTGACCCTCATCATCCTTCTTGAGGTACCTCCTCTCCAAAACCCTCAACGCGTTTTCCGAGAGTTCGATAGCCTCAGCCGTTGTTCTCAGTAACCCCTTTCGTGGGATAGCCCTTTCCCCAGCCCGTCTTCGCTTTGGCTCCTTGGTTGGCTGAGCGATCCTCGCCTCACCCCTCTCAGCGAGAACCTGCTTCACAGTGGCCTGTATCTCAGTGGGGGTTAGGCGCCAATCTGGAGCGAGGTCCTCCATCCCGGGCAAGAAGGGCTGAGCTTGCTCCAGGCGTTGAATTACCTGGTCGGTGAGCTGCTCCATCAGCCCTCTATCCGAGATGCCGATAGATGCAGCAGCCTCGAAAACGGCGCGGGCGATTCTATTGCGAAGAAGATGCTCTTGCCTGCTTTTTTCGCTCATTTTCCTCTCTCCTATGGTTGCTTGCCGTTCTGTTTACAGCCCCGCGAGCCACGGTGTTAAGCTCACTGTTGGAAAAAAGGGGAAGCTGGCTGGTGGAATCGTGGAGCAGCCTGAGCCTGCTATAGGCGTCGGCCTCCTCCCGCACCTCCTCGATGTCAGCGAAGGCGCGGTAGACGCTGGCGAAGCGGATGTAGGCCACCCCATCCAGATGGCGCAATCTCTCCATCACCATGTCCCCAATCATTGAGGTGGCCACCTCTCCTCTGCCCGATTTGTGGAGCTGGGCCTCGATGTCATCAACCACTTCCTCGATAGTCTCATGGGATACGGGACGTTTGGCGCAGGCCTTGCGAATCCCAGCCACCAACTTCTCACGACTAAACTCCTCCCTGCGCCCATCCTTCTTGATCACAAGCAGGGTGGTCGCCTGAGCTCGCTCATAGGTGGTGAAGCGAGAGCCACACTCCAAGCATTGGCGGCGACGGCGGATGCCCTCGCCAGCATCTCGAGAGTCAATAACCCTAGAATCCTCATAGCCGCAATAAGGACACCTCATAGCCAATAACCCCAGTATATAGGGGAGTGTTAAAACTATACCACAATATATAGTTATTGTCAATGCTTTTGGCACAATATCTAGAAAAACAAGAGGGCCGTAAGCACCTCAGCGCTTACGGCCCTACCGAGGTCCCGGCTGCCCGGGAACTAACGAACAGGGGATTTGAAACGCAGGCTATACTGCCTAATGGCGGGAACTTCCATGGCTCGCCTTGGCAGCGGAGGGCGGCGCAGGAAGGTGGGAACGTCCAGCTCATGCTCGCCCTCCATGCTCTGGAGAAGCTGGCGTAGCTCCTCATCCTTGCGTATCTTGGGACCCCTTGAGGTGACGAAACCGGTGCAGATCAGGGTGATCCTCACCTCGTTATCCATCTTAGGGTCGAAGACCACGCCAAAGATGATGTTGGCCTCGGGGTCTACCGCCTTGCCGATGACCTCCGCCGCTTCGCTGACCTCAAAGAGGGTGAGGCTGCTTCCTCCACAGACATTGAACAGCACGCCTTTGGCCCCTTCCACGGAGACATCGAGCAGGGGGCTAGCGAGGGCTGCCTTAGCGGCGTCGATGGCCCGATTTTGACCGCTGCCATGCCCTATAGACATCCAGGCGGGGCCAGCATCCTGCATCACTGCTTTGATATCGGAGAAGTCAAGGTTGATCACCCCGGGCACGGTTATTACCTCAGCGATAGCCTGAACGCCATGCCGCAGCACGTCGTCCGCTATCTTAAAGGCGTTACCCACCGCGGTCTTGTTATCGCACAGAGAAATCAGACGGTCGTTGGGGATGGCAATTAAGGTATCCACCTTATCGAGAAGCCGAGCAATGCCTTCCTCAGCCACATTGCGTCGATGCACCCCCTCAAAAGCAAAGGGTTTGGTGACCACGGCGATAGTTAGGGCATGTGCTTCTTTAGCGAGTTCAGCAACCACAGGGGCGGTACCGGTTCCTGTACCGCCACCCATGCCTGCGGTAATAAACACCATATCGGCTCCTGCAATGCATTCACGAAGCTCATCGCGGCTCTGCTCTGCCGCCTTAAGACCCATGAGGTGGTCGCCACCCACTCCTAGACCTCTGGTCAGCTTTTCCCCGATCTGGATGCGGACTGGCGCCTCTGTCAAGAGCAAGGCCTGGGAATCGGTATTTACGCCGATAAAATCCACACCCTGAATCTCCTCTTGAACCATGCGGGTAATGGCATTGCAGCCAGCGCCACCAAGACCGAGGACCTTGATCTTCGCTGGATTAGGGACAAAGCTTGTTTTTGCCATGTCTTCCTCCTTTCTTTTTCACTGAGAACTTCTCCATCTTTGGCATTAACGGAGAAGCACGCTCCTCATTCGGAAAAAGAGGCGCCTGAAGGCTTCGCCAAGTCCGCGTGGTTGCCAACTTTGCTCGCCCTCATGCCCTCTTGTCGCCCAGAGCAAGAGACCAACGCTGGTAGCATAGGCGGGGTCGGGGAGAATATCGGTGATGCCATAAACCCCCGTAGGCACTCCCACCCTTACCGGTAGTCCAAGCACCTCTTGCCCCAGAGCTTCTATGCCCAGCAGGTTGGAGCTGCCTCCGGTGAGCACCAGCCCCGCGGGTACCTCTTTGACATACTCCGCTCCCGGTAGCTCCAAAGCGACCAGCTTCAGGATCTCCTCCAGCCTTGCCCTGACGATCGCACAGAGGTCCCGATAGGAGATGCTGTATCCGTTCTCCACATGGAGAGTGGTCTCCTCTTCCTTGCCATTGTAGATGGGCATCACGCTGCCGTACCTTATCTTCATCTGCTCCGCCACATCAAAGGGAAGGCCGAGGCCGATAGCGATGTCCCTGGTGATCTGATAGCCGGCTACAGGGAGGATAGAGGTATGCCAGATGCTGCCATCCTTAAAGATAGCGATGTCCGTAGTGCCACCACCGATGTCAGCCAAGACAACACCAGCCTCCCTCTCGTCCGCTCTGAGCACCGCCTCGCCGCTGGCGAGGGGTTCCAGAATGAGGTCTTCAATGTCCACCCCCACCCCCCGGATGCATTTGACAAGGTTCTGCACCGAGGCCACTGCGGCAGTGATGACGTGGGTTTCCACATCCAGCCTGAATCCGTGCATACCTACCGGGTTCTTCACCCCCACCTGACCATCGAGGGCGTAGCCCCTGGGGATAACGTGGAGCAATTTCCTATCGTTGGGGACGGCCACGGTGCGGGCGGTTCGGAGCACTCGCCTCAGGTCATCGGGGCGAACCAGCCGGTCACTGCGTGGGATGGCAACCACGCCCCGATTATTTAGGGAGCTGATATGCCTGCCGGTGACCCCTACATAGGCTGATTCTATTCTGAGACCACTGGCTTGCTCCGCCCTCCTTACCGACTCCCGGATGCACTGCTTGGCCTCAGCAATGTTGACTACCAGACCTTTGTGCAGTCCCTGGGAAGGGGTGACGCCAACTCCTAGAACCTGAAGCCCGCCTCCATAGCCCGCATTAGCGACGATGCTACACACCTTTGTGGTACCTACATCGATAGAGGCAACGATTTCGTTCTTTGCCATTTACCTCCTCCTTTCGAGTTTTCTTTGGCAAACTTTTCCTTTAGGCTCATCACATCTTGACTACCCCCTTTAGCCCTATCTTTTAAAGGGGCTGGGCAGTGTCGCTGCTCATAGGTTTTGGGCTCGACGAAGATTTTTTGCTATAATCCCGCCACTAGGCAGGACACTGCCCCACGCTCCCTTAAAAATGAACGCTTCCTAAGAAGCGCTAAGCTTCTCGATACGCTCAGCCACCCTCATTTTGGCGCTGCGACTACGAGGATTAGCCTGAATCTCATCAAGTGAAGGGGTGATCACCTTTCTTGTGATGAGCCTGAGGGTAGCGGTGTGACCACAGACGCAAACCGGTGTTTTAGGAGGACAAAGACAATCTTGCGATTCCTCCCGCAGGTACTCCTTGACCAGGCGATCCTCCAGAGAGTGAAAGCTGATGATCACCAGTCTGCCCCCGATGCCAAGGAGGTTCACCGCCTGTTTCAGCGCCTCCTCAAGACGATCCAATTCCTGGTTCACGGCGATGCGCAGTGCCTGAAAGGTTCTCGTAGCAGGATGAATCCTGCCCCTAATGCCAACAGCCCTTTCCACCACAGCGGCAAGCTCTAGCGTGGTAGAGAGAGGGCGACTTGCTATAATAGACCTTGCGATCTGCCTGCTTCTATGCTCCTCGCCATACCTTTCAATGATGGTGGCAAGCTCCCGCTCAGGGAAGGTATTGACGATGGTTGCTGCGGTAAGCTCCAGGCTTGGGCTGAAGCGCATATCTAGTGGGGCATCGAGCTGAAAGCTGAAGCCACGACCTCTGTTGCTGAGCTGGAAGGATGATAAACCTAGATCAAACAAGATGCCATGGACAGGGTGAAAGTCTAAACTGGAGCAGATCCCCTCCAGATTTTTGAAGTCATCGTTTACTAAGAGGGCTGATTTGCCATAGGGGAGAAGCCTTTTCCTGGCCATATCGATGGCTTGAGGGTCGGCATCGATACCAAGAAGTTGCCCTCCTGGGGAGCTTTTCTCCAGTATGGCAACAGCATGCCCACCTTCCCCCACGGTGCAATCGATATATCGCCCCCCAGGTTGAACCCTAAGGGCCTCGATAGCCTCGTTAAGGAGAACTGGGATATGGACGAATTCCTCCACCATCATTCTCGCAACTCCATCCCCTCTGCGATCTGCCATCCTTGCTCATCCATCAAAGCCTTCTCAGCATCCCAGTGCTCTTTGCTCCACATCTCTATACAGGTATTTACGCCAACAATGATCACAATGTCCTTGATCTCGGCATACTGGCGCAGCGGGGCTGGCAGGAGCACCCGGCCCAGCCCATCGAGCTCCTGGCTGAAGGCAGGGGAGAAGATAAACCTGCTCATCCGCCTCGACCTGCTCCGCGTCATGGGCAGGGCAGCAAGCTTCTCGGCCATCTCCTGCCATGTCTTTAGGGGATAAACAATGATGCACCTCTCAAAACCCTGGGAAAGCACCAGCCCAGCCTTAAGTTCGTCCCTGAACCTGGCGGGGATAGCTACTCTGCCCCTGGGGTCAATTTTGTGTTCGTACTGACCTAGAAACATGCTTACTTAATCCCCAAAAGATGCCCTATCAACCCATTTTAATCCACAGTTTACCACACTTTTCCACTTTTTGTCAATACCTCTCCATGAATTTTTATAAATTCGTTACCCTTTGCAATAAGGCTTCTTCGTGCTATAATCGCAGAAGCTCTAGCCAAAGGGGCCCAGGATGTTTACTTTAGGCATACTTACCATCAGCGATAAGGGATGGCGAGGCGAGCGGGAGGACCAGAGCGGCATGGCAATCAGAGAAATCCTCACCAGCCTCGATGCTCGCGTGGTGAAATATGACGTCGTTCCCGATGAGAGGGAGGTCATCTCCCAGAGGCTGAGGGAGTGGGTGGACGATGTGGGCATAGACCTGATCGTCACCACAGGGGGCACTGGACTCTCCCCGCGCGATGTCACCCCTGAGGCCACCCTTGATGTGGTGGAAAGGATAGCGCCCGGGTTTGCCGAGGCGATGAGGGCGGAGAGCCTGAAAAAGACACCTACGGCGATACTGAGTCGAGGGGTGGCTGGCATCCGAGGGGGGAGCTTGATCATCAACCTCCCCGGCAGTCCAAAGGCGGTTCGCCAGTGCCTGGAGGTGATCTTACCTGCTCTGCCCCACGCCATGGAGGTTCTCAAAGGTGAGGCAGTTGAGTGCGCAAAAGAAGAAGGAGCCTGAATGCGTATCGATATTCTGACCCTTTTCCCAAATATGTTCAGCGGACCCTTTAATGAAAGCATCATCAAAAGGGCCATCGATCGGCAACTGGTGAGCATCGTGATTCATAATCTCCGCGACTACACCTCGGATAAGCATAGGATTGTTGATGACTATCCCTACGGTGGCGGTCCTGGTATGGTGCTCAAACCGGAGCCCCTCTTTGCCGCTGTGGAGGCAATAAAGGGGGGAGCGCAGATCCCGGTCATCCTGCTCACACCGCAGGGCCGACTTTTCGACCAGAGGGCTGCTGAGGAACTAGCCACCTATGACCAGATGATCCTTATCTGTGGTCATTATGAAGGGGTGGACGAGAGGGTGCGGGAGCACCTGGTCAGCGACGAGATCAGCATTGGGGACTATGTCCTGAGCGGGGGGGAGCTTGCCGCTATGGTGGTGGTCGATGCTGTGGTAAGGCAACTGCCCGGCGTCTTGGGCTCAGAGGCCTCAGCGGGGGAGGACTCCCATGCAAGCGGGCTTTTGGAGTATCCCCAATATACTCGCCCTCAGGTCTTCCGAGGATGGGGGGTGCCTGAGGTTTTGCTTTCGGGGAGTCACGCCAAGATCGCAAGGTGGCGGCGGGAGCAATCGCTGCTGCGCACTTTGAGGCGCCGCCCCGACCTTCTGGAGAGGGCAGAGCTTTCCACGGAGGAAAGAAGGCTTATAGAACGGTTAAAAAGGGAGATGCTTCCCTGGAGGCAGGTGTAGGACAAAATGGACATCTCTACGCTAGTTCCGGTTGAGCCAAATCCCAATATCCCCGTGATCAGCGCCGGCGATACGGTTAAGGTGAGCATAAGGGCGGTGGAAGGGGAGCGGGTGCGCGCTCAGGTTTTCCAAGGGGTGGTGATCAGGGTGAGGAAGGGCAGTGCCAATGCCAACTTCACAGTGAGGCGTGTTGCCTACGGGGTTGGCGTGGAACGCACCTTCTTCCTTCACTCCCCGTCCCTAGAAAAGGTGGAGGTACTGCGCCACGGTCAGGTGCGCCGGGCCAAGCTCTATTATCTGCGCGGGCTTACCGCCAAGAAGGCGCGGATAAAAGAGAAACGACCAAAAGTGCGAAAGGGAGGATAGAAAAAGACGAGGCGAGGGAGCACCTTTCAATCCCTCGTCTTTTCCTTTGGGGGGAAAGGGAATGAGATACGCTGAGGTCGTGGTCAATTCTCCTGGGGTGGAGCGCCGAACCTTTAGCTACGCGCTGCCCCTCGATATGTCCCTGGAGGTCGGTCATGCGGTCTGGGTTCCCTTTGGCCCCAGAATTTTGCAGGGCATCGTCTTCCAGTTAACAGAATATCCCTCGGTTGAGGAGACTAGGGATATTAGCGGCCTCATCGATCAGCGGCCGATACTATCCCCGGCGCAGGTTGAACTGGCTCGCTGGATCAGTGAGCGCTATCTTTCATCGCTTTTCGATGCCGCCGCTTTGATGATGCCCCCCGGTTTCTTGCGCAGGGTGATCACCTTTCTCACCCTGGCTGCCCGTCCCCCTGAGGATACTGTCTCCTCGCTTACCACCCAGCAGAGGGGGCTTGTTGAGCTTCTCCAGAGGAAAGGGAAAGTAGCGGTGGCCGAGGTAGAGAAGGCTTTGGGCAAAAAGGAGGCCAGGATCGTTATCGGTCAACTTGTTCGAAAAAGGCTGGTGGCCAAGAGCCAGGAACTGGAGAGGGTCAGGGTGAGAGCAAAGGTCGTGCCTCACCTTCGCCTTGCCCTTGAAGTGGAGGGGGTACAAGAGATAGCCAGCCTCCTTAAGGCAAGAGGAGCCGCCAAGCAAGCGGAGCTTCTAAAGCTTCTCTGGGCAGAACCTCGTCCCATCCCCCTTTCTGAAGCAAAAAAGCGTGCTCGCTGCTCCATGGCGGTTGTGGAGGCGCTGAGAAGAAAGGGGCTGGTCGCCATCGAGCAGGTTCGGGTGCACCGCGACCCTCTGGCTCATCGCACCTTTACGCTAGCCTCTTTCCTTTCCCTCACTCCAGCGCAGGAGGCGGCGTGGAGGGAGATCAAAGCAGCCATGGAGGGCGAAAGGGGCGATCATGGAAAGCCTCCTGTATTCCTCCTCCATGGCGTCACCGGGAGCGGCAAGACGGAGATCTATCTTCGTGCCCTAGAGCAGGCAATCTCGCAAGGTAAGCGAGGCATCGTCCTTGTCCCTGAGATCGCCCTCACCCCACAGACCATCGACCGCTTCGCCTCGCGCTTTCCCCATAGGGTTGCTGTGCTTCATAGCAAGCTTTCGGTAGGGGAGCAGTTCGATGAGTGGTGGCGGATAGAGGAGGGCGCTTTCGATGTAGTCATTGGGCCGCGAGGGGCGATCTTTGCCCCCCAGCCAGACCTGGGGCTCATCGTCATCGATGAAGAGCATGAGTGGACCTATAAGCAGCAGGAGCAATCGCCCCGCTACCATGCCCGCGATGTGGCCATAAAACTTGCCGAGCTCAGCGGCTCGGTGGTGATCCTGGGCAGCGCCACCCCGGACGTCGCCACCTACTATCGGAGCCAGATTGGCGATTACCGACTTCTGGAGTTGCCGGAGCGGATCGCTAGAGGAAGGGAGGAGGATTTGCTGCCAAAGGTGGAGGTTGTTGACCTGAGGGAGGAGCTTAAGGCAGGAAATAGGAGCATCTTCAGCAGGTTGCTAGCCCAGGGGATGGAGCAAGCCTTAGCAGCAAAGGAGCAGGTGATATTGTTCCTCAATCGGAGGGGCACTGCCACTTTCGTTCAGTGTCGCGATTGCGGATATGTGCTTCGCTGCAGGAGATGCGACGTCTCGCTTACCTATCACTCAGCAGGGGAGGGCCTGGTCTGCCACCAGTGCAACTACCGAATGGCGGTTCCCGATTTTTGCCCTCAATGTGGCAGCAAGAGGATCAAGTTTCTGGGCATCGGCACCCAGAAGGTGGAGGAGGAGACCGGTCGCGCCTTCCCCGGGGCAAATCTGCTGCGCTGGGACAGCGATGTCACCAGAGGCAAGCATTCCCATGAGGAGATCCTGGATAAGTTTCTGGCCCACCAGGCAGACGTCCTCATCGGCACCCAGATGATCGCTAAGGGCTTGGACTTCCCCTTGGTTACCCTGGTTGGGGTGATCAACGCCGACATCAGCCTCCATCTCCCCGACTTTCGAGCCAGTGAGCGAACCTTCCAGATTCTCAGCCAGGTAGCAGGTAGAGCGGGGCGAGGTGCGCTCGCTGGGCATGTCATCGTGCAAAGCTACACCCCTGAGCACTATGCCATCGCCTGTGCGGCAAAACATGACTATAAGTCCTTCTATGAGCAGGAGATCTCCCTCCGCCGCCAGTATGAAACCCCCCCTTTCAACCGATTGCTGCGCCTTCTTTACACCAGCCCCAATAACGCCCTATGCCAAAGAGAGGCCCAGAGAATGCATCAGCTCCTCAAGGAGGAGAGGGACTCCTGGGGCATGGGAGTTTCCCTCATTGGACCCTCCCCCGCCTTTATCCAGAGGGTTCGAGGCCGCTTTCGATGGCAGATCATTCTTCGGAGCGATGATCCAGCCCGTCTTCTCGCTCAGGTGCCCATTCCCCAAGGATGGATCGTGGACATCGACCCGGTGAGCCTTCTTTGAGCTTCCTATTGACATCCTTATTTGCGGTCGCTTATACTTGTTTTGAGGCAGTTGCAAAACTGGGAAATCTGAAAAACTGACTTGCGTAGAGGCTGTGAAAACTAAGAATCGAGTAGATAAAGCCATAGTAAGATGGTGGGCTAAGGAGCTCGAAAGATTAGGGCTAGCTTTGCTCTCCTTAGAGAAACTTGATAAGTGGACTCAAGAGGGATATTGACATATATAGTATGTTAGCAGCAAACATGAGTAAGGAGAAAGCAGTGGAGTACGCTGGAAATAGGAGAACCATGGACCAATTGATAGACTCTATCCTTACTCGAAATGATAAAGTTCCTAATTTCGCTTTATTATTAGGCTCGGGTGCGTCGGTGATCTCTGGCGTAAAGAGTGCGCAAGGGATGATTGAAGAGTGGCGTAGGGAGCTTTATAGGCGTAGCGGTGCACCAGAAAGCTTTACGGAGTGGATAGGTGAGCAGCCGTGGTATAACTCTGATGATGAGTATTCGCTCTTGTTCGAGCTCGAATATGACCAGCCACCCGTGCGCAGAGCCCACATCGAAGAATGCCTTAAGCATGCTCGTCCAACTTTGGGATATATGTACCTGACGAATCTTCTAAACGATAATATATTCAATGTGGTTTTTACGACGAATTTTGACGACCTTATAAATGAGGCTTTTTTCTTATTTCAGGCTGGCGGCGTACGCCCCATTGTATGTGCCCATGACTCGGCTGTTTCTGGCATCCGGGTTACTTCAGCAAGGCCAAAAATAATCAAACTTCACGGGGATTTTCTTTTTGACAACATCAAGAATACCATGCGGGAGCTGGAGACGCTCGAGGACAACATGAAGAGAAAATTTATGCAATTTGCACAGGAGTATGGCCTTGTTGTTGTCGGATACAGCGGCAGAGACCACTCAGTGATGAATATGTTGGACATGCTTGTCCAGAGAGGAGAGTATTTCCAACAAGGTATATACTGGTGCGAGCTGGAAAGAACCAAAGAGGGAGAAAGAACCAAGCGCCTTCGTTCTCTCCTTCTGAGGGACAAAGTTTATCTTGTGAAGATTCCAGGCTTCGATGAGTTCATGGCAGATATCTGTCATAGAGCAGGGCTTAGCTTGCCAGAGTCCGTGGTTAATCCTCTTTCGATGGCCCGCGATAGAGCTCGCCTCTTTATCAATGTACCATCTTCTGTGAGGAATCATGAAATAATATCGCAAGACATTCAAAAGGTGCTCCAAGGTATAAGTGAGACACCTTGCCTTAGCGAGCGTTTACCATCCTCACTCAGAGCTGCTGTTGTGAAAGAGCAGAAAAAAGAAGACTTGGAGACTGCTTTGAGAAGTGCTTTGGACGAGCTCAGAAAAGCGTATGGAGAGGATCCAAATGACCCTGATGTCGCTTATGAAATGGCCAACATCCTTGCCAAATTGCATCGAAAAGATGAACTTAAGAAATTTGTTGCTGATAGCCCGATCGAAGGTGAGAACAAGACTTACTTTCTACTTCACGCTGATGATAATCAAGGTGCCATAGCGATGGCTGATCAAGTTCTTAGCAGCCTGCCAAGTGGCCGCATTGCAAGAATAAGCAGCCACATTACAAGGATAAATCGTGCTATAGCTCTTAAACGCCTTGGGCGTATCGAAGAAAAGGAAAAGGAACTTTTAATCATTGAGAACGAGAATCCTGAAGCCGATGTGCGCGCAGGAATCGCATCCCTGCGGAGGAAAAAAAAGGAAATGCTGCTATTGCTAGAGACAGCATTACATGAGAGCCGTCTTACAGTGGATGATGTTGAAACGTTCGTGGTATTTGAAGATTACCGGGAAGATAAGGATCTGCTGAAGCTGCTTGACAAATGGAGACAAAGCGGTCTTGACAAAAAGCGAACAACGTGATACGGTAAATCTAAGTTAGAAGGAGGGAGGAATTATGCCAGGTGGCCCCTAACTAGGCAGATTCCGCGCTCGTTGTCAAGATAGCCCAGTAATTACTGGGCTATCTTGACTGTTGGCGAGTGGTCATTCTAGTCTGGAAGAACCGCCTTCTCGCCTAAGAAATTGTTACGATGATAAGCTCCACTTTGAACTCCGAAGTCAGGCGTTTGGCAATTGCCTTATTTTAATTAAAGATAGATTTGGAGCTTGGAAAATTGAAAAAGAGGGCATAATGGCGATCTTGCCCATCCTTTTCTTTGACAATCCGGTGCTGCGTCAGAAAGCAAAACGAGTGCCAGTTATCGATGACTCGATCCAGAGGCTCATCGATGACATGATCGAGACGATGAGAGCGGCCCCCGCGGGTGGGCTCGCTGCACCTCAGGTTGGAGTCCCCCTTCGAGTGATCGTGGTCGTGCTACCCGGGGAGGAGCCATTTGCCCTGATTAACCCTGAAGTAGTGAGAAAGTCTGGTGAACGTGAGGTGATGGAGGCGTGTCTTTGCTTGCCGAGATACGCGGGTGAGATCAAGCGCTCGGCTAAGGTCACGGTGAAGGGATTAGACCGACGCGGCAGAGAGGTTCGCATCAGGGGGGAGGAGCTTATGGCCCAGGCCCTTGAGCATGAGATAGACCACCTGAACGGCATTTTATACATTGACCATTTGGAAAGCATGGAAAAGCTATTTAAGGTAGAGGCCGGGGCTGAACCACCTGAAATATAGGCATGTTAAGCCTTGGAAAGCGGGGCGGGACTGGCTCTTTCTCGAACAGTGGGCCTTTTCAAAAAGTCCCGCTTTTTTCGAGTTTTTCGAATTAGGGGCTATCTCAGGAGGATTGCCTCGATTGGGGAGGGAGCTGAATAGGGTGCAGCGCTTAAGTGCGAAAAAAGAGATTATGCAAGTCTTACTATCGTTGAGGGAGCTTCTCGCCCAGCGCTCTATCGAGTGTTACCTCACCGGTGGTTTTGTGCGTGACGCCTTAATGGGGCGAGCCACTGGCGACGTCGATTTGGTCGTCCAGGCCAAGGCCTTGGAGCTTGCCCCTGAGTTGGCTCGCGCCCTCGCTGGTAGATATGTGCCTCTGGACGAGGTTAATGAAATAGCAAGGGTGGTTCTCCGCGGAGAAAGAAAACCTCATCTCGATTTCTCCACAATGCGCGGCAGCATCGAGGAGGACCTTGCCCAGCGGGACTTCACTATAAACGCTATTGCGATAAATCTAAGGGAGATAGAGGACCCAGGCGCTCCGTTTATCGATCCCTTCGGGGGACAGCAAGACCTGGAGGCAGGGGTGGTACGCGCCATCAGCGAGGCGGCTTTTCGCCACGACCCGCTGCGCCTCCTGCGCGCCCTTCGCCTCGGCGCTGAATTTGGCTTCTCTATCGATGGCGAAACCAAAACACAAATTCAGCGTCACCACCAACTTATTACGTATGTTGCCTCTGAGAGGGTGCGCGATGAACTCTGCCGTCTTCTCGCTGCCCCTAAGGCTTCCCAGTGGCTCCGCTTGCTCGACAAGCTTGGCCTGCTTTTGGCGATCCTCCCCGAGCTCTCCGTGACCAAGGGGGCGGAGCAGCCCAAGGAACATTTCTGGGATGTTTTTGAGCACTCCATAGAGACGGTTGCTGCTATCGAGTTTGTGCTCAGGATTGAGGGCTCGGCTCATTGTAATGAGGAAATTCTAGCCTTTGTCCCCTGGTCACCGGCGCTGGAGGAACACTTCGATGAGGAGGTGGCTAGCAGCCATAGCAGGAAGGCCCTGCTGAAGCTCGCCGCGCTGCTCCACGATCTGGCCAAGCCCAAGACCAGGTCTATCGATGAAAAGGGCAGGATGCGTTTCTTCGGGCATGCGAAGGAGGGGGCAAGCATTGCCGCAGGTATTTTGGAGCGATTGAGGTTCAGCACCCGGGAGAGGGATATGGTACAAAAAATGGTCGAGCAACATCTCCGCCCCGGGCAAATGAGCGGTGAAGAGCTGCCTTCCCATCGTGCCATCTATCGTTACTTCAGGGACACCGATGAGGTGGGAATCGATACCATCTTCCTCAATCTTGCCGACCATCTGGCAACCAGAGGGCCAAAGTTAAACCTCGAAGAGTGGCGGCAGCATGCCCAGAGGCTGGCTTATGCCCTGGAGGAGCGTCTCAGGGAGGAGAGCGTGGTTTCGCCACCAAAGCTGATCGATGGACATGATCTAATCGATATCTTCGGCATGAGGCCGGGTCCAAAGATAGGCGAGCTTTTAGAGGCGGTGCGCGAGGCACAGGCTTCTGGGGAGATCGCCACCAGGGAGGAGGCGCTTTCCTTCGCCCAAAAGCACCTCTCCCTTGAGAAGCAAAGTTGACATAACGTAGCATAAAGAACAAAAAAGGGGCTCCATGAGGCCCTTAGGTTACGAAAGCCATATTAGAACAATCTAACTCAGCCTAAAGGTCGAAAGGAAAGGATGAACAGAAGGAATATTCTGACGCTGGTGGGCATAGCTCTGCTGGTTGCCTTCGCCTCCTGGGTGATGATAACCCACACAATCAGCCTCCCCCTTATCGGTGAGCGGGAAGGGATGGTTTTGGGGCTGGATCTCAGTGGGGGCACTCACCTGGTATATGAAGCCGACTTCAGTGGCATTGAGGAGGGCGACCGGGCGGCCCGCCTTGAGGGTGCCAAGCAGATTATCGAGAAGCGAGTCAACGCCTATGGGGTCACCGAGCCGGTGATTCAAACAATGGGCGCTAGCCGCATCTCCATCCAGCTACCCGGGGTTACCGACATCGATGAGGCTAAAGACCTGGTGGGCAAGACTGCAGAGCTTGTTTTCCGGGAGCAGGCCACGAGCGGGGACACCTTCCTCACCGTGGCGGTGAGTGCCGGAGATACGCAAATTGCCGTTGTCAATATCACAGATTTTGCTGTTGGAGATGGCTTTGGGGTTGGCTCTGGGGATATAGCAGAGGCCAAAACGATAATAGCCGTGGACGAGGCGAGCAATATTATTACGGTCGACTCTGGGTTTGCATATGATCATGCTGTTGACGAGCCGGTTACAAATCTGTGGGTCCCCGCCACCGGCATTATCGATGGTGAGGAGAAGGCGCTCACCGGCGCCTACCTCAGGCCGAATACCTATGTAGATATAAATCCTCAGACCGCTGAGCCTGTGGTCGCCTTTGAGTGGGATGAGACGGGGGCCGAGCTTTTCTGGCAGATCACGGGGCGACTCATTGAGCAACCCTTGGGCATCTTCCTCGATAACGAGCTTATCTCGGCGCCGATGGTGCAGGAGCCGATAAGGGAGAGCGGCGTTATCAGCGGCCTCACCATGGGCGAGGCACAGAGGCTATCGATCCAACTGAACACAGGGGCGCTTCCCGTTCCCCTCACCGCCATTCAGGAGCAGACCGTCGATGCCATCCTTGGTGCCGACTCCCTCCAGAAGAGCCTGATGGCGGGGATGATCGGGCTGGGGCTGGTTCTCCTCTTCATGATAATTTACTATCGCCTTCCCGGCGTTCTGGCAAGCCTTGCCCTGATCATCTACGCCGCCATAGTGCTCACCATCTTCAAGCTAGTTCCGGTAACACTAACCCTGGCGGGGATTGCTGCCCTGATCCTTTCCATAGGGATGGCCGTTGACGCCAACATCCTCATCTTCGAGAGGACGAAGGAGGAGATAAGGGGGGGAAAGAGCCTGAGGGCCGCCATTGAGACAGGCTTTAACCGCGCCTGGCCCTCGATCCGTGATAGCAATGTTTCCACCTTTATTATCTGTGCCATTCTCTATTGGTTTGGGAGCAGGTTCGGCACTGCCCCGGTGATGGGGTTTGCGCTAACCCTTTTTATTGGCGTCGCGGTAAGCATGTTCTCCGCGATCATCATTACCAGAACCTTTCTGCGCACTATTGTGGTTACCCCCCTGGCAAGGAGTATCTCGTTATTTCGACCATAGGAGAGAAGCTGGGTGATTAATTTCGTTGGCAGAAGAAACTGGTATTTCCTCTTTTCGGGGTTGATCATCCTCGCCGGGGTCGTCTCCCTGATCGCCTTTGGTCTCAAGGGTGGGATCGAGTTCACCAGCGGCTCGATGATGACCATAACCTTTGAGCAGGCGGTGGAGCAGGTGGAGCTGCGTGAAGAGATGGCGAACCTGGGACATGGTGATGCTATCATTCAACGCACTGGGGAGGGTGACTTCCTCATTCGCACCGGAGAGCTGGCACCAGAGGAAAGGGACCCAGAGACCGGAGAGGTGATCACGCCTTCAGAGAGGGTGATGATAGAGGAGGCGCTGGAGGAGAGGTTTGGGCCGATCACGAGCTTTAGTTTCGAATCTGTCTCTCCTATCATCGCTGCCGAGATTGGGCGCAATGCCTCTTATGCGGTAGCGGTTGCCGCCGTTGGCGTCCTGCTCTACATTACCTGGGCCTTTCGCAGGCTGACGAGGCCCTTCCGCTTCGGCGTCTGCGCTATCGCTGCTCTGGTCCACGATGTTCTTATTGTTCTGGGCATCTTCTCCCTTCTTGGCGTGTTCTTTGATATAGAGATCAATGCCATGTTCATCGCCGGCGTTCTCACCGTGATTGGCTATAGCGTCAATGATACCATCGTGGTCTTCGACCGCATCCGCGAGAACGTAGCTAAAACCCCCAGTGGCCATTTGGAGACCACGATCAACAACAGCATTATGGAGACCCTGGGACGTTCCCTTAACACCAGCTTAACCAGCCTATTTGTCCTGCTCGCCCTGTTCCTCTTTGGCGGGATAACCATCCACTACTTTATCCTTGTCCTGCTAATCGGCGTCATCACCGGCACCTATAGCTCCATCTGTATTGCCAGCCAGCTACTCATCGTCTGGGAGAATAGAGAGATCGGCAGGCTCTTCAGGCGGTTGCGGCCGAGGCGGGTGCCTGTCAGGGGTGGATAGATGTTTAGCACCAGGACCGGTGCCGCCGGACTTTCCGTCTTTTCCAACACCTTGCTCATCCTGCTCAAGGTGGCGGCAGGGATCTTAAGTGGCAGCATCAGCATTATCGCCGAGGCGATCCACAGTGGCATCGACCTGGTGGCGGCCTTGATCGCCTTTTTCAGCTTGCGGATTGCCGGCAGGCCTGCGGATAGGGAGCATCCCTTTGGCCACGGCAAGGTGGAGAATATCAGCGGCACCATAGAGGCTGTCCTGATCTTCGTCGCTGCTGCTTTCATCGTTTACGAAGTAACGAGAAGAATCGCGGTAGGGGCAGCGGTTGAGTACCTGAGTATTGGGATCGGGGTGATGGCGGCCTCGGTGGTAGTTAACATTCTCGTCTCTCGCCACCTGTTGCGCATTGCCAGGGAAACGGATTCGATAGCGCTGGAGGCAGATGCTCGCCATCTCACCACAGACGTCTATACCTCGCTGGGGGTGCTGGGCGGGCTGGTTGTGGTGCGAATAACAGGGCTTAATATTCTCGACCCCATCCTCGCTCTCGGTGTGGCTCTCTTTATCTTAAAGACAGCATATGATGTAACGAGGAGAGCCTTCCCACCCCTCATCGATGTCAGGCTTCCCGAGGATGAAGAGGCACTGATCGCCTCCTGCATCATTGAGCATTATGGGGAGCTTTTGGGCTTCCACGAGCTGCGCACCAGAAAGGCAGGCAGGGAGCGGCAAATCGACCTCCATCTGGTAGTAGCCAAGGGAGCCAGCGTGGAGGAGGCCCATAGCCTATGTGACCACCTGGAGAGCGACATTAAAAGGAAGCTGCCCTACGCAACGGTGATGATCCACATTGAGCCTTGTGAGATGGCATGTGAGGAATGTCCTAGTTCCTATTGTCCCTTAGCTAAGAAAAGATAGGGCCTCTTTAGTTTAGTTTGTGAATCTCCTTTATCTCCTGAAGAAGCCTATCGATAGGGTGTGGCGCCCTGACGCTGCGAGACTCGCCTAGGGGGTCAACGATCTCGGGCTTCCCCAGGAGCACATCTAAGGTGGCCTTTACCGAGGAGGCAAGCGCCGACAAATTATAACCCCCCTCTAGGGTGAGAACGATTCTCCCATTAGAAAGCTCCTCGGCAAGCCTCTTTATGGTACGAGTCATCTCAGCAAAGCCGGTTACGCTTAGTTGCATCTGAGATATCTGATCGGCCCAATGGGCGTCATAGCCAGCGGAGACCAATATGAGCTGAGGGCCAAAGTGCCTCGCTACCGGGGTAAGGATCTCCTCAAACACCCTCAAGTAATCGCCATCGCCACACCAGGCAGGTAGAGGGACATTAACTATAGAACCCTCCCCCACCCCAGCGCCTATTTCATCAACGCGACCTGTCCCGGGGTAGAAGGGATATTGGTGGGTGGAGAAGTATAGGACATTGGGGTCGTTGTAGAAGGTGTCCTGGGTTCCGTTGCCATGATGGACATCGAAGTCAATGATAAGGATGCGCTCAAGCTGGTAGCTATCTATGGCGTGTTTGGCAGCGATAGCGATGTTGTTGAAAAGGCAGAAACCCATAGCCTCCCAGCGCATGGCGTGATGCCCCGGGGGCCTCACCAGGGCGAAGGCACTTTGCACCTCCCCACTCATCACCGCATCAACAGCTTTAATTGCACCACCAGCGGCGTGGAGCGCCACATTATAGGAGGCTGGCGAAACTACAGTATCAGCATCAAGCCAACCACCACCCCTTTCAGCAAAGGCCTCCACATAGGAGACGAACCCCATGGAGTGCACCATGGAAAGCTCCTCCAAAGAGGCAGCACGAGGGAGAAGAGGGGTGAGTTGTCCCATAGTGTTAGCCTCCTCCAGGTGAGCAATGACAGCGACAAGCCTGGGAGCCTGCTCCACATGTTTTCCGGTATTGTGCTCCAGATAGATAGGGTCATAGACCAATCCTACACTCAAAGCTCCTCCTTTCCTATAAATGATAGCAGAGCCAGCACCGCCAAGCAAGGAAGCAGATTGCCCCGGGAAGGAGCCTGTGATATACTCGTGAAACAAATACAAAACCCGGTAAGGAAGGAAAATGCCCTTAGACCTTGCCCAGGTCTTAGCCCAGATAAAAGGGCTGGCGGCAAGACTGAAGGAGGGCGAAAAAGAAAGAGAGGAGCACCTGGAGCTCGCCCTGAAGATGCTCTCCTCTGCCGAAATCGAGCCCCTGAACAGAAAGATCGTCGCCAGCAAGACCACCTGGCTGGTCGCTGGATTAGTCCATGGGCTTGACCAGCACTATGATGCACCGCCTTGCCCAAAGGAGTTCACCGTCCTCGCCAGCGATGGCTCCCATATCGATGTGGATCGCCACAGTTCACTGCGATGTTATCTGATCAATATTGGCAGTGCCCTTCTCCATTACGGGGAAAACCCCGATGCCTTTCTCTATAGCGAGCCGGCCCTCTTTTTTGGCGATGACCTCGTGATCGGCGACGGGTCTGGTAGGGAGGAGCTTATCGAGGGGGCTCTCCTTGGGGTCAAGCGCAGCGTGGAGGAGTGCCTGATGCTGTCAAGGCTTGCCCAGGACCTCCCCTCGGCTAGACCAACCCTGGCCCTCATCGACGGCTCGCTGATCCTCTGGGGCTTACAAGCCTTTCCCGAATTTGTCAGGGAGGCGCTCCTGGATAACGGATTCCTCAAAGCCCTCGATAGCCTGAAAGCGCTTGGCGGGAATCTGGCCCTCGCCAGCTATATCAGCTTCTCCCGCAGCACCGACGTGGTCAACGCTTTGCGGGTTGCCCTCTGCCCCAACGATCCCGCCGACTGCGACCGCTACTGCTCGGGGGAGCGCCCCGCTGGGGGAAGGGAGTGCGACGCCGTCGCCGGCATCCAGGATCGTGGCCTCTTTGAAAGGCTTCTTGGCTATGGCCAGAGGTCGCCCCTCTTTATCAGCGGTTCCCGATTCGTGCAGAAACACTATAGAGAGCACGATATCCATTTCTTCTACCTCAAACTGGACGAGGAGGTTGCCAGGGTGGAGATCCCTCGCTGGGTCGCCGAAAGGGAGGAGCTTATTGACCTTGTTCATGCCCTGGTCCTTGATCAGTGCCGGCGCGGGCACGGCTACCCGGTGGCCTTGATGGAGGCGCACGAGAAGGCAGTGGTCACCACCGCCGACAGGGAGCGCTTCTGGGAGCTTGTGGAGCTTAGCCTGGCGGAGGACCGCCTCAATATCAGAACCTCAGGCAAGAGGATGAGCAAGAGGTTGAGGTGGGTGTAGGATGCGCAATGAGTGGAGATAACTAGGGTTAGGCGAGGCGGAAGTTCATGTATAGATGTTATATGCAATCAAGATAAAGGAAATATAGTGAAATGAAAAATCAATATTTCGGTGATAGAAACGATTTTTTCAAGTATGACTTGGTTCTTACTTTGATTGAGAAAATAGACAACTTAAAGTGCTTTACTTTTATTCCAATGCTCACACAAGATGATGGATCTGGTGACGGTGGTCTGGTCAACTATGAGGGAAGCAGACGAAGAGAGTTAGACGATTTTCTAAAGAGCTGCATAAAGAAATCAAATAGGAATATAAAGAATCTTCGCTCTTTCATGTCAGGCTACAAACATATAGAATATCACCCTTATAGAGATGATGAACATTTTTCACATACTGGAAGGAAACAATATTTTGATAGCGTTGACTCCGCTATCCTTAATGAATCAGTAATACTAATCGATCCAGACAATGGATTTGAAGCTAAGAGTATGCGAAGTGGAATTAGTCATAAGTACTTGAAGTATAGCGAGTTAAGTGCTTTATACGCTCGCATGGGCTCTAACTCATTAATTTTGGTCTATCAGCATATCCCAAGAGTAAAACGAGAGGATTACTTTGCCCAAATTGGACAAAAGGTTCGCAGATGTATGAATACAAGAGGTCCTATCTGCCTGTCGGATAACAGAGTTGCTTTTTTTATCATAGCGAAAACTGATGAGGTGCTAAATAAAACTTGGAAAGTCATAAATGATTATGCAGAAGAAAATGGATATGAGGTATACAAATGTGGTGATGATTTTGAGTGCACATAACACAACGTGCTTGCGGTTCGCTTCGCAAAGCGTGGAGGCGTTAAAGGAAATGAGGCGCTTGGAGTAGGCAATTGTTGAATTTGAAGATAAGCGGCTTTGGAGGTGGAGAAAATGGTTACTAGAACTCTTACCGCGGTTCTGCATAAGGAAGAGGACATGTATGTGGCTGAATGCCCTGAAGTGGGGACAGTGAGCCAGGGGTCTACCGTAGAGGAAGCGATTGCTAACCTCAAAGAAGCTACAGAGCTTTACCTCGAGGAATTTCCTCTCCCGGAGACAGAAAAACCCATCCTCACCACCTTTGAGGTCGGAGGCAATGCCTGAGCTACGAAAAGTCTCGGGAGAAGAGGCTATTCAAGCACTGGGTAGGCTGGGTTTTGAGAAGGTGAGACAGCGTGGCGGCCATGTTGTTCTAAAGAAGCAAACAGCCGAGGGCGAATTTGGGTGTGTCGTTCCTCTCCATCGCGAGCTCAAGATAGGAACGCTGAGAGGGATTCTGAGACAGGCAAAGGTTAGTGCTGAGGAATTTATGGCGCAGCTTTAGACTTCCTAAGATTGTTAAAAAAGGAGAATCCATTTGTTGTTTAAGATAGGCGAAATCATCGAGGCCTCGACCGGCGAATTCGTGGCGCAGTGCTATGAGCTGCACCAGCCTCCCCCCTTTGGCAGTCTGGTCAAGACCAGGGAGGGGGAGGTGGAGATATACGGCGTGGTCTCAGGTGCCGCCACCACAAGCATCGAGCCCGGGCGTCGCCCCATTGCCCGGGGGAGGGATGAGGCTGAGGAGGAGGACATCTACCGCGCAAGCCCGCAACTAGCAAAGCTGCTGCGCACCGACTTCAATGCCTTGGTGGTGGGGCACAGGGAAGGGGAGAGGCTGCATCACTATCTGCCGCCGAGGCCGGCCAGGGTGCACAGCTTTGTTTACCTATGCGACCCCGAGGAGGTGGCCCGATTCAGCCAGTCCTTCGATTTTCTAAGCATCCTGGTCAACGCTAGAGGGCAGGGGTCGGTTGATGAGCTGATCGCCGCCTGCCTCCGCCATGCCGCTCAGGCGCATCAAGACCCCCGCACCTTCCTCATCAAAGTGGGCAAGGAGCTGGCAGTGCTATTAGGGGGAGAGACAAGCAGGCTGAACACCATCCTGAGGAGGATAAGGGAGTGATGGAGAAAGGTTTACATAATCAATTTTGGGAACAGGGAAGATTGGGCATTGTTGTCTCAGGCTCGCTAACGAAAGGGCTGGAGGTAAAGCTGGATAGCGCCACCTCTGTTGAGGACATCGCTGTGGGGCGCTATGTAACCATCGAGAGTGAAAGAAGGCGCTTTTTCGGCATGATCACCGATGTGACCCTGGATGCCATCGACCCAAGGCTTATGGTAACACCCCCTGATGTCTCCGACCCCTTTATCGCCGAGGTTGTGGCGGGAACGAGCACCTTCGGCAGGGTTCATGTCCTCCCCGAACTCACCTGGGGCGGCGATGCCATAAGCCTGCTCGAGGGCCCACAGCCAGTGAAGACCGTCCCCGCCCACTTCTCGGTGGTGAGGGAGGCCAGCGAGCAGGATGTGGAAAGGGTCTTTGGTCAGGTGGAGGAGAAGCAGTTCTGGATTGGCACGCCCCTGGATATGGAGATAAAGGTGCGGCTCGATCCCGCCAAGCTTGTCGAGCGCTCCAGCGGTGTCTTCGGCAAGACCGGCACCGGGAAGACCTTTCTTGCAAGGCTGCTTCTCATCGGGATAATACAGGAGGGGACAGCGGCGAACTTGGTCTTCGATATGCATAGCGAATATGGCTGGGAGGGCACCAGCGCGGAGGGTCGCAAGGTGAAGGCCTTAAAGCAGCTCTTCCCCTCCAAGATAGCGGTCTTCGCCCTGGATGAGGAGAGCGCCAGACGCCGCAAGGTCTCCACCGACTTCGTGGTGGAGATCGGATATGATGATATCGAGCCTGAGGACATCGAGATGCTCGGGGAGACGCTGAACCTTACCGAGGCTGCGGTTCAGGCTCCCTACCGCCTTGCCCGGCATTTTGGGGACAGAAAGTGGCTGGAGGGCTTCCTCGCCCTGGAGGGCAGGGAGCAGATTAACGAATTGGCATTAAGCCTCGGTGAGCATGAGGCGACCTTGGCTTCGCTCCGCCGCCGCCTCGAAGCCCTGAGGAGGCTCCGCTTCCTCGTTCCCCACGCCAGGGATAACCCCATCCAGCGCATCTTGGAATATCTGGACCGAGGGATCAATGTGGTCTTGGAGTTTGGACGCTACACCGATATTACAGCCTACGTCCTGGTAGCAAACCTCTTGACCCGTCGCATCCACACCTTGTATCGGGAGAGGATGGAGAGAGCCATGGGGGAGGACATCGCCAAACCTCGACCACTGGTGATCACCATCGAGGAGGCGCACAAGTTCCTCAGTCCTCAAGTGGCGACGCAGACCATCTTCGGCACCATCGCCCGTGAGATGCGAAAGTATAACGTTACCCTGCTGGTGATAGACCAGCGCCCCAGTGGCATCGATGAGGAGGTGATGAGCCAGATCGGCACCAAGATAACATGCCTCCTGGACAATGAGCGGGATATCGAGAGCGTGCTCACCGGGGTGTCGGGAAAGAGCGAGTTCAAGGCGGTGCTGGCGAAATTGGAGACCAGGCAGCAGGCACTCATCTTCGGTCATGCCGTTCCCATGCCCGTGGTGGTGAGAACCCGTGAATACGGCTCACCCCAGTCCTACAAGGAGCTTGGCTTTCGAGAGGCGATAGAGCTAAAGAAAGAGGCGGAGAAGGAAATGGAGGATTTGTGGGGATGAAACAAAAAAGAAGGAGGTAGCATAAATGGGAAGCGTACTAAAGACCTCGATCTTCGTTGTCTTACTTGTGGGTGCTGGCTGTTTTTTGGGGCTCGTCTTGGGAATGATCGGTGAAAACTATGAGACCCTATTCTCCCCCTCTATAAACCTTCTCTATCTCGGGCTTTGGTTCTTTGGTGCCCTGGTAGCAGTGGCGGTGACCGCTGGGCTTGCCGCCGTGCTCCTTCGCCCCTTCTCCGTGTGCGCCGTCGCCTTTGCCCTCTCCGCCCTGGGGATGTTCGCTACCTGGGAGTTGAGCGCAGTTAGTGGCATCGTGGCGGCGATATACCTTGCTGTGGGGCTACTTTTCGCCTGGTCTGTCACCAGGGAGATTAAGAGTCGCGTCAAGTTCTCGGTGTGGCATATGATGAGAAGCCAGGTCATCCTGCTGGTGGTGCTCACCGCCATCGGCTGCACCAGCCTCTATTTTGGATATGCCGACCAGATCCGGAGCGAGGGCTTCACCCTTCCTACGGTCATCACCGATGTAATCACGGACGCCCTGGAGGAACAGGGCATGCCCCCAACTCAGATCGAGGAATTTGAGCAGCAGATAGAGGACACCATAGCACCTTACGAACGCTACGTACCTATGGGGGTTACCGCCATCGTGTTCATGCCTCTGACGTCCATCGTCATCTTCCTTTCCTGGATACCAATCTTGATTCTAGCATTCGTCTTCCTTCTCCTGACCCGTTTCGGCGTGGTAGAAGAGGTAACAGAAGCTGTCGAGGTAACTAGGTTAAGCATGGAGTAATAAGCCCATCGGGGATAGCAAGGGATTGCCAATGGAGACCTCTACAAAGCGTCATCCCCTCATCGAGGAGATTTCGACCTCCTTAACCGCTCCTCAGGCCTTCGAACTGTTTAAGGACAGGCCCTTCAGCTTCTTCCTCGATAGCGGGATGGACCCGGAAAAGCTGGGTCGCTACTCCTTCATGGGGAGCGACCCTTTTCTCGTTCTGAGAAGCTATGGCAAGCAAATCTCTCTTATATACAGTGATAGAAGAGAGATTATCGTAGGCAATCCCTTCGATGTGCTGGGCGAGATGCTCGAAAAATATGCCCTAGACCCATGTCCTTCACCCACCCCTCTCATTGGTGGGGCAGTAGGCTACTTCAGCTACGACCTCTGTCACTTCATCGAGCGCCTGCCCTCAACTGCCATCGATGACCTCCATCTCCCCGAATGCTATCTGGCCTTCTACGATGCCCTCCTCGCCTTCGACAACCTGGAGGGTCGGGCTTACATCGCATCCACGGGCTTCCCCGAACTGGAGGAGGAGAAAAGGATGAGGAGAGCCGGTGAACGTCTCGAGGAGCTGAGGGATATGATAGCGGAAACACCATATTCTGAAGTAGCCCTTAGTGTGAAAAAAACGAAAATGCGCGCCAACTTCACCCCTGAGCAGTACGTCAAGGCGGTAGCCACCGACAGGGAATACATCTGTGCCGGGGACATCTTTCAGGTCAACCTCTCCCAGCGCTTCGAGGCCGATCTGCCCATCACCCCCTACGAGCTCTACAGGAGGCTGCGCCTGATCAATCCTGCCCCCTTTGCCTCCTACCTCAACTTCGATGGCGTCGCTGTTGCCAGCGCCTCCCCGGAGAGATTTCTTCGCCTTCAGGGAGACATTGTGGAGACACGCCCCATAAAAGGAACTCGTCCTAGGGGGAGGTCGCCTGAGGAGGATGAAGCCCTGGCCAGGGAGCTTCTCCAGAGCATCAAGGACCGCGCTGAAAATGTGATGATCGTTGACCTGGAGAGAAACGACCTGGGGAGGGTCTGCCGCTATGGAACGGTAAGGGTCAGTGAGCTCTGGGCCCTTGAGAAATATGCCACCGTATTCCATCTCACCTCCACCGTGGTGGGAAGGCTGCGAGAGGATAAGAACCGAATTGACCTACTTAAGGCCACCTTTCCCGGTGGCTCCATCAGCGGCGCCCCCAAGGTGCGAGCTATGGAGATCATCGATGAGCTGGAGCCCACAAGAAGGAGCCTCTATACCGGCTCTATCGGCTATCTGAGCTTCAGTGGCGAAATGGACCTCAACATCGTGATTCGCACCTTCATTATCAAGGATGGAAAAGCCTACTTTCAGGTGGGGGGAGGAATTGTCTACGACTCCGACCCTGAGGCAGAGTACCAGGAGACCCTGGACAAAGCGAGGGCCATGATCGAGGCGCTTAATCTGTCCCCGCAGCTTGCTATGGAGGTCAGATGATCCTAGTCATCGATAACTATGATTCCTTCGTTTATAACCTGGCTCAGTATATCGGAGAGCTGGGATGGGAGCCTGTGGTCTACCGCAATGACCAGATCACCCTGGGGGAAATTGAAGCCCTCTCCCCAAGCCACATTGTGATCTCACCGGGTCCCGGCACCCCACTGGATGCCGGGATCTCCAACGATGTGGTGCGCCGCTTTGGGGGGGAAATCCCAATTCTAGGGGTCTGTTTGGGGCACCAGTGCATTGGACACGTCTACGGGGGTGTCATCGTTCGAGCGGACCCGCCCATGCACGGCAAGACCTCGCTCATTTACCACGATGGCAAGACTATCTACCAGGGTCTGCCCAGCCCCTTCGAGGCGGGGCGCTATCACTCCTTAACCATTAAACCGGGAACGCTGCCCCATTACCTCAAGGTCTCAGCGCAGACGGAGGCCGGTGAGATCATGGGGGTGCGCCATAGGGATTTCGTGGTGGAAGGGGTTCAATTTCACCCTGAATCCATCCTCACTGAGGTGGGCCACCAGGTCTTGAGCAGGTTCTTGCGCCTCTCTAGCCCCCTTTGGCTGGATAATATCTAGGAGGGGTTTTAATGGAGGAGATTGTCTACCTCAATGGGGCACTGGTGCCGCGCCAGGAGGCCAGGATCTCGCCCTTCGACCGAGGCTTCCTCTACGGCTACGGACTCTTTGAGACAATGCGAGCCTATGGGGGGCGCATCTTTCGCCTCGACCGACACCTAGCTCGGCTCATCCGTTCCGCTGAAAAACTTGGCCTCGCCTCTGAGCTAGACCCCTATGAGCTGGAGCAGTCTATCTACCGGACTCTAAAGGCTAACAATCTGGCAAACGCTCGCATTCGCCTCACCGTCTCCGCAGGCGAAGGGGAGATGACCCCAGACCCTTTAGTCCCGAAAGAACCCACCGTGCTGATCATGGCCAAAAGCTATGCTCCTTACCCCAGGCAAAAGTACGAAGCAGGCTTCAAGGCGGTGGTATCCTCTATTCGCCTCGATAGCCAGTCGCCCCTCTCCCGAACTAAATCCACCAATTACCTGAACAATATCCTCGCTAGGAGGGAGGCGAGTGCTGCCGCAGTCGATGAAGCACTCATGCTCAATGAGAGGGGATTAGTGGCTGAGGGCAGCACCAGCAACATCTTCTTAGTAGTGGCGGGAAGGCTGATCACCCCTTCCCAGGAAAGCGGCATCCTTCCCGGAATCACCAGGGAGGTGGTCTTGGAGCTGGCTCACGCCTTGGGTATTGAAGCGGTGGAGGGGGAGACCCCGTTAGCCGACCTCCTCCAAGCTGAGGAGGCCTTCCTCACCAATTCGCTCATCGAGGTCATGCCCCTTAGCCAGATTGATGGCAAGCCCATCGGCTCAGGCAGACCGGGACCGGTGACAAAGAGGCTGATGGCGGCCTATAGGGAGCTGGTGGAGAGGGAGACGCAATACACCTTGACTAGTCTAGCTCCAGGCTCTTCTGGAT